>DATLXW010000055.1:0-2637 GCA_035575415.1 Methyloceanibacter sp.
GAGCTTTATTGCAAGTTGCTCGATATTGAGGTTCATGCGGCCGGTGAAGCTTCCGCCACGCTGTAGGCGCGGTCGAGCAGGTCCATGAGGTGATAGACCTTGAGCTCGGGTCCAAATTGTTGCCCGCCGTAACGCAGCTGCAGCATGCAGCCGGGATTGGGCGCGACAATTCCCTGGGCGTGAGTCGCGGCGATCGCCTGCATTTTTTCTTTGAGCAAAAGGCGCGACATCTCCGGATGGGTGATATTGTAGATCCCCGCGCTGCCGCAGCAGCGGTCGGAGCCTTCCATCTCGATGAGCTTTAAGCCGGGAATGGCGGTGAGCAATGTTCTCGGCTGAGCGCGCACTTTCTGACCGTGGGCGAGATGGCAGGGATCCTGGAAGGTGAGATTCATTTCGATTCGGCCGAGCTTGCCGATCAAGCCGAGATCGGCGAGAAATTCGCCGGCGTCTCTAACCAGAGCGCTGAATCGGCCGGCCCTTTCGGCATAGGCGGGATCGTCGCGCAGTAAGTATCCATACTCCTTCATGGCCGCGCCGCAGCCGGCGGCGTTGACGATGACGGCCTCGACATCGGCTTCGAGAAACGCGTCAATGTTTTGCCGAGCCATGCGCTTTGCTGCCTCGCTTTCGCCGTTATGAATGTTCAATGCGCCGCAGCAGATCTGTCTCTTTGGAAACACCACCTCGCAGCCGTTGCGCCGCAAAACTCGCGCGGTGGCGGCGTTGATATCGCCGAACAGGAGCGGCATGACGCAACCGTCGAGCAGCGCCACGCGGGCACGGCGCGCGCCGACGGCCGGCAGCTCTGGCAACGGCGGGCGAAAGAATTTTTTCGGGATCGCCGGCAGCATGCTGTCCATCTCGCGCAGCCGCGGCGGCAAAAACCTGCGCGCCAGTCGTTGCAGACCGCTTCTCTGATAGGCCCGCAGCAGCGCGAAGGCGAGACGGAGCCGTCCCGGATAGGGAAGCATGCGACTGAAAGCGAAGTTCAAAAGCGCCTGCGCCAGCGGCGAACCCGGCGGGCCGATTTTTTCGCGCGCACTCTCCGCGATGCGGCCGTACTGGACGCCCGAAGGACAGGCGCTCTCGCAAGCGCGGCAAAGCAAGCAGAGCTGCAGATGCTCCTTGAAGCGATCGTTGAGCTCGATGCGCCCTTCGGCCGCGGCCTTGACCAGATGGATCCTGCCGCGCGGCGATTCCGGCTCGAGGCGAAGAGCGCGATAGGTCGGGCATTGATTCAAGCAGAGGCCGCAGTGGACGCACTCGTAAAGTTCGGGGAGATCCAATCCCGGCAGCCTGGCATGAACGGAGTTTTGCGGTTTCGTGTAAACCGGTTCCAACTCAATCTCCGTTACGGGTTTCGAGCTTGAAACCGCAACCCCAAACCCGCAACTCGCAACCCAAAACGAATTTCGATCAGATCCATAAACCCGCCGCAATGGGCGCGGGCTGCAGGCGCACTTCGCCGCAGCTTGCCGGGCTTGGAAAGAGTTTGGCCGGATTGAAGCGGCCCTCGGGATCGAAGGCTTGGCGCACCCGGGCCATCGCCTCGAGATCGGCTTCGTTGAAAAGCAAACCGATGTAGGCTTTTTTCTCCAAGCCGATGCCGTGCTCGCCGGTGATGCTGCCGCCGAGCTCGACGCAGGCGCGCAAGGTGGCCGCACCGGCTTGAATCACGCGCTCCAGCTCTCCCGGCGCGCGCAGGTCGAAAAGGATATTGGGATGCAGGTTGCCATCCCCGGCGTGAAACACGTTGGCGATGCGCAGGTCGAACTCTTTGCCGATGGCCGCCACGCGGCGCATCATTTCGGGAAGCTTGCTCCGCGGCACGACGCCGTCCTGGACGTAGTAATTGGGCGCCAGCGCGCCCATGGCGCCGAAGGCGCCCTTGCGGGCTTTCCAGAGCCGCTGGCGCTCGGCTTCGTCGCGGGCGACGTTCACGGCACGGGCGCCGTTGCGCTTGCAGATCTCGGCCGCCATGTTCAGCGAGCGCAGGGTTTGCTCGCTGAGCCCTTCCACCTCGACGATCAGCACCGCTTCGGCGTCTCGCGGCAGGCCGGCCGGCGCGCCCCGCTCCACGGCTTCGATGGTCGTGCGGTCCATGATTTCCAGGGCGGCGGGGATAATGCCCGCGCCGGTGATATCGACGACGGTCTGCGTGGCAGCGTCCATGTCGGCGAAGATCGCCAGCAAGGTGCGCACCGACTCGCGCGTCTGCATCAGTCGAACCACGACCTTGGTGACGATGCCCATGGTTCCTTCGGAGCCGACAAACACGCCGCAAAGATCGTAACCGGGAACGTCGGGAACTTGACCGCCGAGCCACACGACGCGGCCGTCGTCCAACACGACCTCGAGACCGAGCACGTGATTGGTCGTCACGCCGTAGGCCAGAGTGTGCGGGCCGCCGGAATTGTTGGCCACATTGCCGCCGATGGAGCAGGCGGCCTGACTGCTCGGATCGGGTGCGTAGAAAAGGCCGCTCGGGGCGACCGCTCTGGTGACGTCGAGATTGATCACGCCGGGCTCGACGACGGCGATGCGGTTTTCGAGGTCGATTTTCAAGATGCGGTTCAAGCGGGCGAGGGAGACGACGATGCCGCCTTCGGCGGGGACGGCGCCGCCGGCCAAGCC
>DATLXW010000056.1:0-6794 GCA_035575415.1 Methyloceanibacter sp.
TCTCGCGTCGCGAGCACATGGGCGTGTCCGGGACGCGCATGGTCGGCATGGCCATGGGTAATGACCGCGCGGTCGGCTCCGCCATAAGGGTCGATGTGGAAGCCCCCGGGGCGGCAATAGAGCCCCTTGCGGTCGACCGTGAGCCAAGTCTCGAAACCTGCGGGAGTCATTATTTCCTGCAACTGTGTTGAACAAAGCACGCTTCTTTGCGTGCGAAGCTCAGTTATTACCACCTTAAATTGTTAAAGCTAAAGTTGTTCCATGAACGGTTGCTAAACCTTTCTTGGCGCGCGCGCCCAAGATCGAGCATAGTCTAGCGCGGTGCGGCGGCGGGTTTAGCGACGTGTCACGTTGCGTCGGCCCAAGCGTGCGCACACGACTCCGCGCCAGCGGAGCGAAGGTCCTCCTGTTTCTCGCGCTCTCTCTGTCGGTCCCCGCGGTGTCGGCCGCTGGGGATTCGCCCAACACCGAATATTTCGCCGGCTTCGACTTGAGCGACAACTACGCTAGCGGCTATGTGGGCGGCGGCTATGCCCTAGGCAAGGCGGGGCTGCATGAGCCCGGTTTCCGACTCCGCGCCGTCGGCGCCTATGGCCGCTACCACTATGACGGCACGCTCTTCGCAGGCGGCGTGACGCTGCCCATCACCTTCGAAGGCCAGGACGCCTATCTCGCAGCGCTTGCCGGCTATCAATTCCATGCCGGCCATTCCGTGCTCAAACTCTTCGCCGGCATCGAGGCGGAGGATCAAGACATCGCGCCGCGCGATCCGAACAATTCGGTGCAAGGCAGCGCGCTCGGTCTTAAATTGCAGGCCGAGTTCTGGCGCGATCTCTCCGAACGAATGTTTCTGTCGGCCGACGCAAGCTACGGCACCGCCTTTCAGGAATATTGGGCGCTCATGCGCCTTGGCTATCGCTTACGCCCGAGACTCGCGCTTGGGATCGAAGGCGGAGCGGTCGGCAACGAGGAGTATGACGCCGGTCGCGGCGGCGGCTTCGTCCGCGTCTATTTCTGCAACATCGAGACGACGTTGTCGGCAGGGTTCACCGGCAACTATTTGGAGGACAAGCCGAGCGGCTATGTCGCGCTCGGTCTTTATCGGCAGTTTTGAATTTGGGTTTTCGTTTTGCGGGGAAGGTGCACTGCCGGCCCCGCTCCGGCAGTGCTTGGCGCCTCATAGGCCGCCCGCCTTGGCGCTTGCGCTTTGCGCATCAAGACGGGCAGCGCCCTCTGGTCGTGCATTCTGTGCAAGAGGGATGTCTACGGGCCACACCCGAAAGACTCTCTCCGGAAATCAGCATGACACAAAGACGACAGCAAACGCAAACGCGAGATCGTTCTTTCCCGCAATTCTTTTTGTGATGAACTTGGTATGAGCGCTTGACGCGCTCGGCGCGATGGCGCGACTTCAAGTCAGGGAAGAGCCTGCGGCGGCGGGGCGGCCGGCGCGGCTTCCTGCATCGTTGGGTCTTTCGGCTTGCCTTGTCCGGGTGCGAGCGTTCCTCGCCACTCCTCGAAGCGCTTCTCCAGCGCGGCGCCATTGGCGCTCCACCAAGCGTCGTCGAATCTGAGCGCCTTCTTGAAATTGTCCGGCGCGGTCGGCAAAAACTCCATCATTTCAACGTCGATGATCGGGTGTTTGCCGACCAGCGCGAGCGCCGATTTGCGCATCGGTCCATAGGCGATCAGCCGCGCCTGGGTGGCAAGGCGGGCGGGGTCGCTGGCAAAGGCGACGAAGCGGAGTGCCGTTTCCTTGTTCTGTGCCTTCTTCGGAATAGCCCAGAAGTCGAGATCGTAGACTTGGCCGTCGAAGATCACGCCGAGGCGCTGCCGGTCGGCGACGGCGGCGCGGAAGATGCGGCCGCTATAGCCTGCGGCCATGCCGGCCTTCTTTTCCAACAGCCAAGTGATGGGCTCCTGCGCGTTGTCCCACCAATAGATCTCGGTTTTGATCTTATCCAAGGCCTTGAAGGCGCGGTCCGCGCCCGCTTGCGTGCCGAGCTCGGTATAGACATTGGCGGGATCGACGCCGTCCGCGAGCAGGGCAAGTTCGAGCGTGAAGCGGGCTTTGTTAGGGAGCGCCCGCTTGCCGGGAAACCCCTTGAGGTCGAGTAGGTTGGAAATCTGCGTGGGCGGCCCCTTGGGAAAGGCTTGCCGGTCGAAGGCGATCGCCATCGACCAGGCGACGCTCGCGACCCCGCACGAGCCCAAACCGCCGGGATAGAAATCCTCTTCCACGCTTTGTCCCTCAGCGGCGGCATTGAGGCTCGAAGCCTCGATCGTCTCGAGTAGTCCCTCCGCGCAAAGCGATCCGAGCGCCGCCGTCGAAAGGTCGACTACATCGATTGGCGTCTCTTCCCCGCCGATCATCTCTTTGGCCTTTGCCAGCGATCCGTCATAGGTCTCGGTCGCGATCTTGGTTCCGGTCTCGCGCGCGAAGGGCTCGAAGAAAGCGACCTCCTGCGCCTGCCCATAGGCGCCGCCCCAGGTCGCGATGTTGAGCGTCTCTTCTGCGCCGGCGCTCGCGCAAGTGACGCCGCAAACGGCA
The DNA here is from genome assembly GCA_035575415.1 of Methyloceanibacter sp. Classification (GTDB taxonomy): domain Bacteria; phylum Pseudomonadota; class Alphaproteobacteria; order Rhizobiales; family Methyloligellaceae; genus Methyloceanibacter. The sequence continues at coordinate 2,552 of DATLXW010000056.1, forward strand.
AACAAAGCGGCGATGCGGCCGAGCCGGCGAAACGCCAGGGCGACTGGCAGGGTCAATGGGTGGTGCGTCGAATTTCTCGTCACTGTCGTTCTTCCAGCCTATGGTCTCTCGCCCGGTTCAGCGCGGCGAGACTTGGTCGAGCGCGGGATGCGATCCGTCGCCGAGCGCGGGACGATCCGCCCGGCGGATCATGGGCTCTGCCAGGGGCCCGCTGATGGAAATACGCGGCGGACTCTCCGTAGCGAGTTGCGATGCCTTCAAAGGCTTGTCGTTGCTGGCCAGGAACAAGCTCCAGTCGAGCGTAAGCTGCGCCAGATCGACCGAACCCGAACCGGAAAAAAGTCCACGTCGCGTTTGCATATTGAAGCTATCGCAACGAACCTGGCCGGCAATGAGGCGGCAGTCGGCGTCGAGCTGATCGAACATGGTTCCGGCGGTGCGGCTCCAGCCGCCGCCCTCCAGAGGAGCCGCACTGGAAAGAAGCCGCGCGAAGTCGAGGGGAAATACCCCGTTCAGCGCGTCGGCCTTGATCGAGCCGCCAAGGCCCCGAACCATCTCCTCGTAGCTGCGGCCTTCCGCCGTCGCCTCGACGCGCAGATTGCCGGTGCCGCTGAGCGGCATGTCGGGGGCAAGCGGCTGGAGACAACTGTCGACCGGCACACCGGCGACATTGGCGTTCAGCGCGATCTTCGCGTCGTCTCCTTGCACGTCGAACACCACGCGCCCCGAAGCCTGGCCGCCGCACAATTCTAGTTCGCCCACTTCGCTTGCCAGCAGTCCGCCTTTGGCGCTGATCGTGAACCCGCCGCGGCCGAGCTTGACCGGCGCGGCGACCACCTCGGCCGCCGAGATGCGCAAATCGGCGTCGAGATATTTCAGAATGGCCTGCTCTGAAAGCGTAAGCTGCGCCGTCGACGAGTCGGACATCCCGCCGAGATAGGGATCGAGGACCAGCCGTTCGAAATCGAGCGTGCCGTCGATGCGCGGTCGCTCGCCGGGCGTAATGGCGAGGACTCCGACCGCGGTAGCACCATCGAGCGCAAAGGCACCCTTATCGAGCGTTAGCGTAGTGCCGTTCCAATGCGCATGTCCCGAGGCGGACAGCTCTTGTAGGCTGCGCCCCTGCGGCAGAGGAATTCCGGTCCAGATGAGGAAGCCGCGCAGACTTGGCGTGTCGACGATCAAGTTGCCGTCGATCTCCAATCCGGTGTTGAGCGAGGCCGTACCGGTGATCTTCACCTTGACCGGGTTCGAGGTCACCATAAGGCGGATTGGAATGGCGTCAACTTGGACTGGAGCCTCGCAATCGAGCCCGAATTTCACCGTCTCGTTCCTGAAAACGAAACTGCCGAAGCTGGTGATCGCTCCGTCGCCTGAGCTCGCATCGAGGCGCAAGTCGAACTTGTTGACCGGTTCTTTGCCCGCGGCCGTCGGCACATAGAATCGTCCGTCGCGAATGCGCAGAACGCGAATCGTCGTCCCGCCGAACAGATTGGCGATGCGCGCCGAGAGGGTCTGCTCCGCCGTCGCAGGAGGCGCGGCCTCCTGCAGCACGATTTCGGGTCTGAGCAGCCGCACGGCTTCGATCTGGACGCGGCCGAGCAGCATCGCGGGAAGGTCGAGCGAGATCTTGACCTCTTCCGCGGCCATCGATTGCACCAGCGGAATCCGCGAGGCATTCTTGAGCTCGAACCCGCTCTTAATCGCCACGTCCGGAAAATAGGAAACCCGCACCGGCCCGGTGAGCTTGACTTCGCCCCCGCTCCAGTCCGCTAGCATTTTGGAGACGTGCGCGGCAAGACGCGAGGAATCGGCGAATTGGCGCGGAAGCAGCGCAAGCGCGGCGGCTGCGAGCGCGGCCACGCCGAGGAGAAGCCATTTCCAAGGGATTTGGCGAGGCTTCATGCCGATCTTTAGTCCACCCGTCTCGGCCAAGGCCGGACCACTAGGCCCAGGTCGTTTCCCCGTTGTCACCCAGACTCATCTTTCTAGCCCGATTGGGGAGAGATAGCGAGACAAAGTCCGGCGATTTCTTGTCCCTCAGGCGACGCGTAAGGCCCATTCGGGGCCGGATTCTGTCCTGCTTCCGCCGCGAATTGTCGCTCCGGGCCGGCTTCCCGCGATGATGCCGTGTAGGAGCAACACGGGAGCGAGACTGGCAAGCACAATAGCGAGTGCCGAAAGTCCCGCCTCTTCATAACGATAGAGCGAGACAAGGGTAAAGACCTGGGTCGCGAGCGTATCGAAATTGAAGGGCCTGAGCAGCAGCGTTGCCGGCAGTTCCTTCATCGAATCGACAAAAACGAGCAGAGCCGCCGCGCCAAGCGCCGGCCGCAACAGGGGCAGATGGATTCTGATCAGGCTTTCGCTGATCGTGGCGCCGAGCGTGCGCGCGGCCGCATCGATACTGCGAGAAACCCGGCTCAAGCCCGCCTCCACCGCGCCGAGCGACGCGGCGAGAAAGCGAATCGTGTAAGCGAGCACGATGGCGAAGGCCGTGCCGGAAAGCACAAGCCCGGTGGCGATGCCGAACCACGACCGCATCAGCGCGTCGATGGAATTGTCGATGCCGGCGAGCGGAATAAGAAGGCCGATCGCCAGCACGGTGCCCGGCACGGCGTAAGAGATTGAAGGCAGCGTGCTCGCCGTATGAACGAGCAGGGAGCGGGTTTGCCGCCTGGCATAGGCAAGCGCCACCGCGAACACGACCGCCAAGACGGCCGCCGCTCCTGCTAGAATGAGACTGTGCAGCGCCGCCTGCCAGAACGCCGGCGCCAAGCCCGCCGCCACATGGACGACGGCGTCGTGCAGCAGCACGCCCGCGGGCACGAAGAAGCCGAACAAGACCGGCAGACCGCAAGCGAGCGAAGCCAAAATGCCCTTTGGGCCGGCCAGCGTTTCCTCCGGCAGGGCGCGATACTTTCCAGTAGTATGATGAAAGCGGCGTCCGGCCCGCAGCGCGCGTTCGAGCAAAAGCAAGGCGAAGACGAAGGCCAGCATCACGCAAGCCAATTGCGCCGCGCCGGCAAGATCGTTGCGGTCGAGCCACGTATCGTAGACCGCAACCGTCAAGGTCCGCACGCCGAGAAATTCGACCGCGCCGATGTCGTTCAGCGTCTCCATCAACGCGAGCGCGACGCCGGCGGCCAGCGCGGGCCGGGCGAGCGGAAGCGCAATCTGCCAGAAGGTCTGCGTCGCGGTGCGTCCGAGCGTGCGGCTCACTTCCAGCACGCAGACCGACTGGGCAATGAAGCTCGCCCGCGCGGTGATGTAGACGTAAGGATAGAGCACAGCGCTCATAACCAGGATCGCGCCGCCGAGGCTGCGGATGTCAGGGAACCAATAAGCTCTCGCGTCGTGCCAGCCGAAGGCCTCGCGCAACGCCGTCTGCGCGATGCCGGAATAATCGAGCAGTTCGAGATAGGCATAGGCGATGATGTAAGTCGGCATGGCGAGCGGCAAGAGCAGCAGCCATTGGAAATGGCGCCGGCCGGGAAAGCGATACATGGTGACCAGCCACGCCGTACCGGTGCCGGCGAGTAGCGTCAGCGCGCCGACGCCGGCCATCAAACTCAACGTGCGGCGGAGCGCGCCCGGCAACACATTGGCTAGGAGATGCGGCCAGGTATCGCCGCTCGGCGCGAAGGCGATCAGCGCGATAGCGAAGAGCGGCAGCAGCGTGAGGGAAGAAATAAGAAGCGCGGCGGCCGACCAGCCGAGATTGCCGCTTTCCTTGAGGCGTGCCAGCCGCCGCCGCAAAGGCGCACCCTTCGGTTTAGCGGCGGCCGATGAAGTCGTCGCCGCCTCCCTTGCGCTTGGCCGCCATCAGCGCCGCGACCGCGTCGGGCGAGAGGCGCTGATCGGCGTCCTGGAGCGCATCGGCGAATGCGTTGGCCGTATCGATCACCGGATCGACCAGATCGGAGCCGATGAGCGCAAGCGCGCAGGCCCGCATGGCGGGACAGCGATGATGCTGCGAGGCCGCGATCAGCGAGATGGCCATGCATTCGTCGGCGCAGAAGCCCGGACAGTCGACTGGGCAATACTCGATCTTGCGCGCGGCCGAGGCGCGTACCGCGCGCACCCAGCAGGCAAGCTCGGTCACGGCGCGCTTGGCCCGTTCCGCACCGAGCGCGCGCGCATATTCGTTCCACCCGTTCTCCCAGCAGGAAATATTGCCGGTGTCGTAGCCGGCAAGCCAGCAGCGGAAACCGAGTCCGACGAGCCGTTCGGCTCCACTAAG
>DATLXW010000057.1:0-6534 GCA_035575415.1 Methyloceanibacter sp.
CAGGTGCTCGAGCTGACCCTCATCATCGGCGGTATCCTTCTATTATGGGGCGCACTCGCGCTTGGCCGCGTCCAAACGGCCTTCTCGCTCGCGCGCGCCGGCTGGCCGGACAGATTCCAGATCGAGGTGGTCGACGGCGACACGATCAGGATCGGCGAGCAAATCTACCGCCTCGTCGGCTTCAACACGCCGGAGAAAGGGCGCCATGCAAGATGCCTCGAAGAGCGCGCGCTGGCGGAAGAAGCCGCACGCCGCCTACGCGCCTTGGTTGCGGCCGGAGGACTCGATCTCCGGCGCGTTCCTTGCGCTTGCGCGCGCGGTACCGAGGGAACCGGACAGTGCAACTATGGCAGGCGCTGCGCCATTCTGACCGTTGAAGGCCGCGATGTCGGCGCCATCCTCATCGCCGAGGGCTTGGCCGAACGCTACGTTTGCGGCGAGCGCTCCTGTCCGACCCGCCGGAGTTGGTGTGTCTCGTAGCCTAACCGTTTTCATCACAATCGCCGGATCGAGGGGTCAAGTGGCGGCACGCCGCGCCGTCCCCGCGACTTGCAGCGTGAGGCGACTCCTTCGATGAAGGCTTCGACCGAGGCCTCGAACGTCGCGTCTCTATCGAGTGTCTTGAAAGCCGGTATCAGCGCCAGAGTGGCCGGGCAGGCAAGCGGATCGAGCGAACGGAGCTCGGCTTCGTCCTCATCGCTGATCGGGCGCAACAGGCCCTCGGCCTCGGCCAAGGCGTAGCCCAGAATGAAGGCATAGAACGCCAGGCCCAGTCCCGCTGCCTCCGCGTCCGACAGTCCGGCGGTTCGCAAAGCCCGATACACGACCTCGCTCGAGGCGTGATCGGCGGGCCCAGTGGCGTGGTAGCGGAAATGTAGATGGAAAATCCGCGGGTGGCGATGGGCCAAGTCGCGATAGGCGGCAGCCACGTGACGAAGATCCGCCCGCCAATCGTCGCTCGGCAGCGGCAGTTCGACCGTGGCCAGCGCCCGGTCGGCAATCCGCCGCAATAGCTCATCCTTGGAGCCGAAATGGTGCAGAACCGTCATCGGGTCGACGCCGATGCGCGAACCCAATTTGCGCACCGAAAAGCCTGCCTCGCCCTCCCGCGACAGGAGATCGAAAGCCGCCTCCAGGATCACGTTCTTGTCAAGTCCCCGGCGTCCGCGGGGTTGGATTGAGGTTTTGCGAGCGGCCCGCATTGACAATTCTACACCGTAGCCAATAAACTCTGCGGTGTAGCCATACGCCCAAACAGGCCCCTGTCAAGGGAGGCGGTGGAGGCGTCGCGTGAGCCGAGCAAAATCAATCGTTGACGCGAGTAGCCGCGGGTGCGGCGATTCCCTCGCGCGGGCGGCTACAGCCTCAGGCGGAATGAACGCCAAGCTTCGACTGCTCGTGCTTTGCGCGCGCATCGGTTATTCGCCGCCGACGAGCCTCTAGCAGCGCCGGTTGAAGCCCAGGTTCCGCTCTGAAAGAGGTCGAGACGTGTCTATTCAAGAACAATCCCAGCTTCCGGGAGAGCTTGACGCTCTCCACCACCTGCATCCCTTCACCAACCACAAATCGCTGCGGTCGGGCGGCGCGCGCGTCATCGTCAGTGGCGATGGACCTTACATCTTCGACAGCGAAGGCAAGCGCATCCTCGACGGGATGGCGGGCCTATGGACCGCGAATATCGGCCATAGCCGCCGCGAGTTGGCCGAAGCGGCTTACGAGCAGATGCTCAAACTGCCCTTCTACAACACCTTCTTCCGCACCACGCATCCGCCGGTTGCCATGCTGGCGCGGAAGCTGGCGCAACTTGCGCCAGGCAATCTTAATCAGGTTTTCTTCGGCTCATCCGGTTCGGAGTCGAACGACACGGCAATTCGTTTGATCCGGCATTACTGGGCTCTCAAAGGCGAGCCGAAGCGGCGAATCATCATTTCGCGCAAGAATGCCTATCACGGCTCGACCATCGCCGCGGGCTCGATGGGCGGCATGGCGCATGTGCACGCGCACAGCTACCCCGTTTACGAGGGCTTCCGCCACATCATGGATCCCTACTGGTACGGCGAATCGGAGGAGGGCGAGACGCCGGAAGCCTTCGGGCTTCGTGCCGCCCGTGCGCTCGAAGAAGAGATCCTTGCGGTCGGGCCCGAGAATGTCGCCGCATTTGCCGGCGAGCCGGTGCAAGGGGCCGGCGGGGTGAAGATCCCACCCGCGACCTATTGGCCCGAAATCCAGCGTATCGTCGACAAATACGGGATTCTCCTTCTAGCCGATGAGGTCATCACCGGCTTCGGGCGGCTCGGCACCTGGTTCGCCTCGGAATATTACGGCATTCGCCCCAACCTGATGACCTTCGCCAAGGCCGCGACGTCGGGCTACATCCCGCTTTCCGGTGTCGTTGTCGACGATAGGATCGCCGATGCGCTAATGGCGCACGATGACGATTTCCATCACGGCTACACCTTCTCCGGCCATCCGGTCGCTTGCGCCGTCGCGTTGAAGAATCTCGAAATCATGGAGCGGGAGCGCATCGTTCCACGGGTCAAGGAATACGCGGCCCCAGCGCTCGCCAAGCTGCTCGCGAAATTCAAGGATCACCCGCTCGTCGGCGAAGTCCGCTCGGTCGGGATGCTCGGCGCTATCGAACTCGTCGCCGACAAGCGTACGCGCCGCCGCTTCGACGATCTTGGCCGCGTCGGCCTGATCTGCCGCGATCACTTCTTCCGCGAGGGCTTCATCATGCGCGCCGTGTTCGACACGATGGTGATGGCGCCGCCGCTGATCTGGACCGACGCGCAGTTCGAGGAGGCGGAGGTTTTGATCCGCCGTTCGCTCGATCTCACGCTCGACGATGTTGCGGGAGAGCTTGCCGCATGAGCCGTCCGATCGTGGTCATACCGGCCTGCACCAAAACGATCGAAGAGCATGCCTTCGATGCCGTCGGGCGCAAATACTCGGCGGCAGTCGCCGAGGTCGCCGGCTGTCAGCCGCTGTTGATTCCGGTCGGTCCCGGGATGAGCGATCTCGGGACGATTCTGGAAGTGGCCGACGGCATATTGCTTTCGGGCAGCGCCTCGAATGTCGCGCCGGAGCACTATGGCGAAGAGACGCCGATCAAGCCGGAAGCGCTCGATCCGCTGCGCGACGCCATCACTCTGCCGTTGATCCGAGCCGCTATCGAGACCAAGAAACCGCTCTTTGCCATCTGCCGGGGTTTCCAGGAGTTGAATGTCGCACTTGGCGGCAGTTTGCATCAGGCGGTGCACGACTTGGACGGCCACAAGGACCACCGGGCGCAGACCGGATTGCCACTCGAAGAAGCGTATGGCCCGGTCCACCCGGTCACCTTGCGCGGCCGTTTGCGCGACTGGGTCGGGAAGGATCGGATCATGGTCAATTCGCTGCACTCGCAGGGCGTCGCGCGGCTCGCCAAAGCGCTGAAGCCGGAGGCCTTTGCCGAGGACGGCCTGGTGGAAGCGGTGCGTGGTCCTGACGACAATACTTTCTGCCTCGGCGTGCAGTGGCATCCGGAGTGGACCGCAAATGCGAATCCGATCTCGGTTTCTTTGTTCCGCCGCTTCGGCGAGGCGGCAAGAGGTGTTGCATCATGACCGAGATGCGCGTCACCGCCGACGAGGCAAGAGCTTTTCTCGACGCCAATCCCGGGGTGCAATGGATCGATGCGTTCATCTTCGATATGAACGGTATCCCGCGCGGGAAGCGAATCCGCCGTTCCGATCTGCTTGGGGTGGTCAAGAACGGGCTGATGATGCCGAGCTCGGTTTTCATCATGGATCCGCTCGGCAATTGCGTCGAGGAGACGGGACGCCTGTGGGAGACCGGCGATCACGATCACCAGTGCCACTTGCTAAGCGGAACCCTCGTGCCGATCCCGCTTGGCGACGGGCGGCATGCACAGGCGGTGATGGCGGTCGACGGCAAGGACGAGCTCGATCCGCGCACGGTGCTGGCCAGTCAGGTCGAGCGCTTCGCCAAGGCGGGACAAACGCCGGTCGCGGCAGTCGAGTTAGAATTTTATGTGACGAAAGCGGCGGCAAACGGCGCTTTTGCCTTCCACCAGCCGGATGGCGTGTCCGGCGATCCGCGGCGCCCGCTTACCTTTGGGTTCGACGAGATGGACGCGCTTTCGCCGTTCATCGACGATGTCTATCGCGTCTGCGATGTGCAGGGATTGCCAGTAGACGCGGTGATGAAGGAATCGGGTCCCGGCCAGTTCGAGATCAATCTCAAGCACCGCACCGATGCGCTGGCGGCGGCGCTTGACGGGCTGTTGCTGAAGCGCGCTGTCAAGGCAGCCGCGCGCGCGCATCGTCTTGAGGCCACGTTCATGGCCAAGCCGCATCACGACTGGGCCGGCTCAGGCATGCATATCCATCTCAGCCTGCTCGACAAGAAGGGGCAGAATCTCTTCGCCGGCGATCCCATTTCTCCCTTGTTCCGCTACGCGCTCGGCGGCATGTGCGAGACCATGGCGGATTTCATGGCGATCTGGGCGCAATCCGCAAACGCTTATCGGCGCTATGTGCCCAAGGCCTATGTGTCGCGCTCGGCGCTGTGGGGATTCAACAACCGCACCGTCGCTTTGCGCATTCCGCGCGGTAACGGCGCATCGACCAGGGTCGAACATCGCATCGCAGGCGCCGACGCCAACCCCTGCCTCGTCATTGCCGCCATCTTGGCCGGCATCGCTTACGGCATCGCCAATAAGATCGAGCCGGGTCCCGCGGTCGACGGTAACGCCGAGTTGATCGACGCGCCGCCTTTGCCCACCGCGTGGGTCAATTCGCTCGATCTATTCCAGCGCTCGAGCATCGTCCGCGAAGCGCTCGGCGCAAGCTTTCAGGAGGTCTATTCGCGCCTTAAACATGCCGAACGCAGCAATTTCGAGCGCATTGTCACGCCGCTCGATCATCTTTGGTATTCCAGGGTTGCGTGAGAGTCGCCATGACCACACTTGCGCATTTCGAGACCGTAGCAGCCGCGATCAAGCCGCCACAGGATGCGGTGATCGACGGCCATTTTAAGCCGAGCTTCAGCGGCAAGAGATTCGATAACATCACGCCGCGGAACGGCACGGTGATCAATCGTGTTGCCGCCTGCGATGCCACCGACGTGGATGCTGCGGTCGCCGCAGCCCGCCGCGCTTTCGAGGACGGACGATGGCGTAGCCTGCACTATCGGGAGAAGAAGCGGCTTCTTTTCGCGTTGGCGGACCTTGTGGAGCGCAACGCCGAGACGCTCGCCGTGCTCGAGAGCCTAGATGTCGGCAAGCCGATTAAGGACGCGCTCAATATCGACGTGCCTCAGTCGGTGCGTACGCTGCGCTACTACGCCGAGGCGCTCGACAAGATTTACGGCGAGGTGGGACCGGAGACGAGCGACCGCTTCTCCTTCGCCGTGCACGAGCCGCTCGGGGTGATCGGCGCCATCGTGCCGTGGAATTTTCCGCTGCTGATGGCGATGTGGAAGGTGGCGCCGGCGCTCGCCATGGGCAATTCGGTGGTGCTTAAGCCAGCCGAGCAGTCGCCGCTCACCGCGCTCAAGCTCGGCGAGCTTGCGCTCGAGGCGGGCGTGCCGCCCGGCGTGCTCAATGTCGTGCCGGGCTTCGGCGAGACGGCGGGCAAGGCTCTGGCGCTGCACATGGATGTGGACATGATCGCCTTCACCGGCTCGGGAGCGGTCGGGCGGCTGCTGATGCAGTATTCCGGGCAGAGCAATCTCAAGCGCGTCAGCCTCGAGCTTGGCGGCAAATCTCCGCACATCGTATTCGCCGATTGCCCGGACGTGAATGCGGCGGCCTTCCACGCCGCCTGGGGCATCTTCTTCAATCAGGGCGAAGTCTGCACCGCGGCATCGCGGCTGCTCGTGCACGAGTCGATTGCCGACGCGTTTCTCGACAAGCTGCTGATGATCGCGAAGCGCATCGTTCCAGGCGATCCGCTCGAGCCGAGCACCAATTTCGGCGCCATGGTGTCGGCCGAGCAGATGCAGACGGCGCTGCGTTATATCGAGGGCGCCGCCCGTGACGGCGCCGCGCTGAAGCTCGGCGGCAAGCGGGCGCGGGTCGAGAGCGGAGGCTTCTATGTCGAACCGACTGTGTTCGACGGTGTGCAGCCCGATGCCTCGCTTGCCCGCGAAGAAGTGTTCGGCCCGGTCCTGGCTGTGACGCGGTTCAAGGAACCGGATGAGGCTATTCGGCTCGCAAACGGTACGGTCTATGGCCTCGCCGCCGGGCTTTGGACCCGCGACATCTCCTTGGCGCACCGCGCCGCACGCGAGATCAAGGCCGGGCTGGTCTGGGTGAATGGCTGGGACGCCTGCGATATCACCATGCCGTTCGGCGGCTTCAAGCAATCCGGCTTTGGCCGCGACCGCTCGCTGCACGCGTTGTACAAATATGCCGATCTGAAGTCGGTCTCGATCACGTTACGTTGATGGAGAAATCGCGGTGACCATGGTGTTCAAGAAATATCCTGCCGCGGCGCTGATCGATGGCGAGTGGGTGACCTCGGCCAAGAC
>DATLXW010000058.1:0-3816 GCA_035575415.1 Methyloceanibacter sp.
CCTCATCATCACGCCGCTCACTTTTCTCGGCGGCACCTTCTATTCGCTCAACGTGCTGCCTCCCTTCTGGCAGACCGTGACCTTGTTCAATCCGGTGATCTATCTCGTCTCAGGCTTCCGCTGGAGCTTTTATGAGATCGCGGATGTGACGCCTGGCATCAGTCTCGTCATGATTGCGCTGTTCCTCGCGCTGTGCCTCGGCGTGGTGTGGTGGATTTTCAAGACCGGCTACCGGCTGAAGAGCTAAAGGGCGGCCGATATGGCGGCGTCCGCACGCCCCCCGGCGTGCAAAGGAGGGGCGATGTGGGATGCTTCAAGGCGCGAAAGCACCGCGCAAGAGCCGACGCTGCACCGCTCGATCGGTCCGGCGCAAATGGCGCTCTACGGACTCGGCTCGATGCTCGGCGCCGGCATTTACGGGCTGATCGGAAAAGCGGCGGGGATCGCCGGCAATGCGGTGTGGCTCGCTTTCGTGGTGGCGCTCGTCGCCGCGCTTCTCACCGCTCTCTCTTATGCTTCTCTCGGCTCGCGTTACCCGCGGGCGGCGGGGGCCGCCTATGTCACCGAACGAGCCTACGGTTTTCCGCTTTTGAGCTTCTTGGTGGGCCTTGCACTCGTCTGTTCGGGGCTTACCTCAATTGCAACGCAAAGCCAGGTATTCGCCGCAAATATTGCCGACCTCTTCGGGATCAAGACCATCCCGCTCTCCTGGCTTGCACTCGGCTTTCTCCTGGTGCTCACCGGCGTCGTGTTTCGCGGTATCCGCGAATCGATGTGGGTCAATGTGCTTTGCACCCTGGTCGAGGCGGGCGGGCTCCTATTGGTCGTCGCCGTTGGCGCAACTTATTGGGGGAGCGTCGATTATTTGGCGATGCCGGCGGCGCTCGGCAGCGACCCGGCGGCTCTCCTCATCATGCAGGGCGCGGTGCTCGCTTTCTTCGCCTTCATCGGCTTCGAGGACATGTACAACGTCGCGGAAGAGGTAAGGCATCCCGAACGCAATCTTCCGCTCGGGCTGATCCTCGCAATGGTCGCAGCGGCAGCGCTCTATATCGCCGTGGCCGTCACGGCCGTGTCGGTCGTGCCGTGGCAGGAGCTTGCACAGGCCCCCGGTCCGATCACCGAAGTGGTGGCGCGGGCGGCGCCATCGATTTCGCCTCTCGTGTTCACTGCGATTACCCTGTTTGCCGTGGCGAATACCGCGCTCGTCAATTACGTCACCGCCTCGCGCCTCATCTACGGCATGGCGCGGCAAGGATTGCTCCCCTCGGCGCTCGGTAAGGTGCATGCTGAGCGGCGCACGCCGCATGTTTCCATTGCCTCGCTGTTTCTTGTGCTCGCGCCGCTTGCGCTGATCGGCACCATTACGGAGCTTGCCGCCGCGACGGTGCTCCTGCTCCTGCTCGTTTTCATGGTGGTGAACGGGGCGCTCTTCATCCTCAAGGGCCGGAAAGGCGAGAGTCCCGGAAAATTCGAAATTCCCCGCATCATTCCAGCGCTCGGAGCGATCGTCTGCGCCGTGCTGGTCGTGGTACGCACGGCGACAGGCGATATGCAGGCCCCGTTGATCGCCGGCGCGCTGCTCGCCGGATCGCTCGGTGTCTATATTGCGATGCGGCGGTTCGGCTAGGTTCGGTTTTCGGAGAGCCTATGCGGCGGATGGCGCTGATCGCCGCGCCGGTTTAGGCGGCGCACATAGGTGATGGCGGCTTCCGGCCGCTCTGCCTTGACCTTCAGCGCCGCAATGAGGGCGTCCTCGGCCCGCACGACGAGCCGGTCGCCCCTGCCTTCGACGTTGATGCCCACGGTATATTGCGATTGCACGGCGTTCTCCTCCGGCTCGCGGCTGCCCAAGGCCCAAGCCTAGCAAAAGACCGGCGTCGGGCACATGGTCAAAGCTCGGCAAAAGAGAGTTATTCGCGGCGGCTAGGGCGCCGCAGCGCCAAAACCTGCGGCCGGGGACGCCGAGCCGATCGTGCTCGGCTTGGCTTGCGGTTTGGGCTTCGGCTTAGGTTTGACCTCGGCGGCGGGTGCGGCCATATCGGCGTTGTCGGCAACGGCCTCCGGCTTCGTCTCTTTGCCTAACAGCGCCGCGAGTGTCGGACCGTCCATGCCATAAACATCGTTGAAAGCCCGCAGCTTGCCCTCTTCGTCGACCGTGACGGTGAAGTAGGTGGTGTGCACAGGCACACGGCCATTAATGGACACGCCGCTGTTATAGCCGTCCGCAAGCAGTTTATCGACCTCCGATTGCGGCAAACCTTTGTTCTCGGCCAGGATGATGGCGGCGACCTTGCCGGGGTTGGCCACGCGCGGACAGTGGTGACCCTCGGCACGCACTTCTCGTGTCAAAAGCTCGCGCTTGATCGTATCGTGCATATAGACGGAGTGCCGGTTGGGGTAGAGAAACTTTACCTTGCCGAGCACATTGGTCGGTCCGGGATCTTGGTGAAAGCTTATCGCCGCCATGTTGACGCGGTTCCAATCGATCGAGCCCGGATCGACTTTCTTGCCGTTATAGCGCACACTCAGCTTATGCTGCTTTAGGATAGCAGTGTTGCTGCTGAAGAATCCCCCTCCTCCGCGCAAGCGCGGCAAAAGATCTTCTCTGATGATGGTCGAGGGCACCGTCCATTCCGGATTGAAGACGATGGACTTGAGGTCGGCGGAGAAGACCGGTGTGGCGTAGACCGGTTTGCCCACGACGATCTTCTCGCTATGGATCGTCTTCCCATTCTTGACGATGTAGACCATGAATTCGGGGATGTTGAGCCAGACATAGAACGAGCCGAGATCGGGCGGCATCCAACGCCAGCGCTCCATGTTGACCAGGATCTTCTGCATGTTTGCCGGCTTGGCGCCCGCCTCGCTTTCGGCACGCGCCTTGAGTAGAGCCTGATGCAGCCGCTCGAACTGTTCGTGCTTGGGGTGCAGCGATTGCAGATAGCGGCCGGGCTCCGGCGCAACTGAAATCTCCGTCAGCATGACCTTGGGATCGAGCAACGTCGGCCGCATGTCGATGTTTTTGAGCTTCGCCGGGTCGATCCTGCCGCCGCGTGCATGACGCGCATATTTGAGAATGGCGATGTCGAGCAATATTTCGGCAGCAGCCTGCTCTTCGGGCGAGCCGGGAAGATCGCCCGCGTCGGGCAGTTTGAAAGCCGAGCTGGAGAGACCCCATTCATCGGCCTCGAGAATCTCGTCGATCACGGCCTGGGCTTCGCTGGAGAAGCCCATATCCGTCGTCCAAACCGCAGCGTCGCGCGAGTCGTAGAAGGCAACGAGTGCGGCAAGATCATCGGCGGGGATGCCGCTGCGCAGCGCCGGATCCTGAAGCTTGGCGCGGATTGCGGCCACGACCGGGCTTGGGTTCGGCGTTGCGGCCGTTGGTGCCGGCACGGCAGCTTCTGCACCGGCCGGAGCCGCGGTTGTATCCGCTGGCGCACCGGCAGGAACGGCAGTGTCTGGGCTCCCCCCGGCATTGGGGTCATTGTCGATGGCTTCGACAGGCGGATTGTCTTGGGCGTAGCCTGGCAAAAGAGCCAGAGCGCCGGACAGACAGACGGTAACGGCCGCAGCAAGGGCGGCAATCAAGGAACGCATCCCCACTACCCCCTCGTATTTGGAGGTCCAGGTTAATCTCATCTGGTGCGGAGAGCCACCGGGAATTGCTTTCGCTCGCGGTGCTTGCCAGGCGTGTGCCCTTAGGCGACAGAAAGCGGCCTTGAGCCGCAGGGGCTTTGAAGCCCGAAGGCGATCCCCTATACTCAGTTTGAGAATAGTCGGAGCCGGCCCTTGTGCCGGATGTTTTAACGT
>DATLXW010000059.1:0-12146 GCA_035575415.1 Methyloceanibacter sp.
CCTTTCGCCTCGCCTCCACCGCCAGCAATTATCTCTTCAATCGGCACCTGCGCGTTAAGCAGAACTTCCTCCAATTCTGCCGCGGCAGTTGGGAAATCGCACTGAAGGATGGCTTGAGCGTGAGACAAGGTCTCGACTTGAAAGCCGGACGTGCGGAGGGCATCAAACATTCGCTGCTCCCACAGGAACTCAATATCCTTCTAACCGAACGCTACCACCTCTCCCAGCCCTCACGGCAAGCGTACTGTTCCGAGCGTTGCGCGACGCGCTGAAAAGCGATAGCGGCGGAGATGCCCTGCCCTATCGCGCAGCGAGAGTTCGAGCACAACGACTTCCCGATTGCCTCCGCCGGTGAAGAACAGCCAAACGGCGATATGGCCTTCGGAAGCGTGCTGGATGCCGCCCCTTTGCACTTCCTGCGGCCCGAGCGCCAAGGCCAGCGGAATACTCGCACTCGCCTTGTCGGTCGAGGGATGCGCCCAGACCTGAAAGTCGCCTTCGCGCGTGCTCACCCGCTTGACCGGCGCCATGAGCCGGGCTGCGCGCGGTTTCACGCGCCTCAGCTCGCCGACGACGACGCCATAGGGCGCGCGGTTGGCGATGACGATATCGAGCTGATACCATCCGGCCTGCAATTCCTTGAACGACGCCTCGATGAGGGGAGCGGCTCCGGCTCGCCTTGCTTGCCACACCCAGTTGATAGCCCAGGCGGCGAGGAGTGCGACCGCTCCGGCAATGACTCCGAGTTGCAGCAGGAAGGGCAATTTGTCCATTTGCGACACGTTGCAGGAAGGGCAGCCGGTCTCTAAGCTCACTTTAGCAACACGCAGGAGAGAAAGATGCGGCAGCGATTCGCCTGCTTCGGAAAGTTCGGTTTGATACTCGCCGGCAGCGCGGCTTTAGCCGGTTTTGCGATTGGCGCAAATAGCGCGGCGCAGGCGGCGCAGCCTTTGGCGCAAGCGCTGGCAGAGCCGCCTTCGCTCCTCGTCGAAGCCAAGATTTACCGGCGCGGACGCCCCCCGATCTATCCCTACTATTACAATCCCGGAAGCCCCGGCGGTTACAGTTTCTTCTTCGGCTTCGTGCCCTACGCCAAGGGCGATTATGGAACGCAGGCAGTGCAGCGAAGTCTCTATCCGCAGAATACCGAATGGCCGCCAAGCATGCTCGGCTACGGGCCGCGTCCGGGCTGGGGACCGAAGCGCTCCGACTGACTCCCGCGCTTCACCGCTTTGCCGCAAAGAATTGCCTCAAGAGTTCCGAGGCTCTCCTCTCGCCGATGCCGCCGATCACTTCCGGCGCGTGATGGCAGGTCGGTTGCGCGAAGAAGCGCGGGCCGTGCTCCACCGCACCGCCTTTTGGATCGGGTGCGCCGAAATAGAGCCGCCTGATGCGGGCGAAGGAAATCGCGGCGGCGCACATGGCGCAAGGCTCCAGCGTGACATAAAGGTCGCAATCGACGAGCCTCTCGCTGCCGAGCTTGGCGCAGGCCGCGCGGATGGCAAGTAGCTCGGCATGGGCGGTCGGGTCCGCGAGTGCAAGGGTGCGGTTGCCAGCGCTCGCCAGAACCTTGCCGTCGGCGGCGACCACTACGGCGCCGATCGGCACCTCGTTCAGGTCGCGCGCGCGCTCCGCCTCGGCCAAGGCGAGGTCCATGGGCTTTGCGGCCTTGCCCCTTTGGCGTTCATCTGCAAGCTTCGCGGTCATGAAGGGCAAAGTGGGGTTGAGAGCAAGCAAGGGTCAAGCCCCGCGCGGAGCGAAGGTGAAGGCTGTCTCGGCCGAGCCCTCCTCCATGCGCATCGCCAAGGCGATCGCCCATGCCGGGCTTTGCTCCCGCCGCGATGCGGAGGCTTGGATTGCGCAAGGGCGTGTCGCCGTGAACGGCAAGGTGCTGGAAACGCCGGCCTATCTGGTCAAGCCCGGCGACAAGGTGACGGTCGACGATCGGCCGCTGCCCGCGAGCCAGCAGGCGCGGCTTTGGCGCTATAACAAGCCGCGCGGCCTCGTCACCAGTCATAAGGACCCGCAAGGCCGCAAGACCGTGTTCTCGGCGCTTCCCGCGAACCTGCCGCGCGTGGTTTCGGTGGGGCGCCTCGACATCAACACCGAAGGCCTGCTGCTGCTGACCAATGACGGCGAGCTTGCAAGACACCTCGAGCTTCCGAGTACCGGCTGGATCAGGCGCTATCGCGTGCGCGCCCATGGCCGCGTCGGCCAGGAGGCGCTCGACGCCTTGCGCGGCGGCGTTGTCATCGACGGCATCCACTACGGACCGGTGGAAGCGCGTATCGACCGCGAGCAAGGTTCTAACCTTTGGCTCACCATCTCCTTGCGCGAGGGCAAGAACCGCGAGGTGAAGCGCATCGCCGAGCATCTCGGGCTTAGCGTGAACCGGCTGATCCGCGTTTCGTTCGGACCATTCGCGCTCGGCGACCTTCCCGAAGGCGCGATCGAGGAAGTGCGCGGGCGCGTGCTAGCGGACCAGCTCGGCCCGACTCTCGCCGAGAGGTTCGGGCTCCTCGAACAGGCTCGCACGCGGCGCGGACGCCGCAGGTAAGACGATGCGCATCGTCGCCGGAAAATTCAGGGGTGCGCGCATCGAAGCGCCGAAGGGTCTTGCCACGAGGCCGACTTCGGACAAGGTGCGGCAGGCTCTCTTCAACGTGCTCGAGCATGGCGTGCCCGGCTTCGCTTTCGAGGACGCGCGCGCGCTCGACCTTTTCGCCGGATCCGGCGCGCTCGGACTAGAAGCGCTGTCGCGCGGGGCGCGGTTTTGCCTCTTTGTCGAGAAAAGCGCGGAGGCGCGCGCTGCCATCCGCCGCAACGTCGAGACGCTCCATCTGACCGGCGCGACCAAGATCTGGCGGCGCGATGCAACCAGGCTCGGACCTGCGGGAACGCTCCAGCCCTTCGACCTCATCTTTTGCGATCCGCCCTACGGCAAGGGCCTCGGCGAGCGTGCGCTTGCGGCCGCGACCGAAGGCGGATGGGTAAAGCCGGGGGCGATTGCGCTCCTCGAAGAGCGTGCCGATATGGATATCGCCTGGCCGCGACCATTTGAGGAGACCGACCGCAGACGCTATGGCGACACCGTCATCCATATCGCAAGGGCCCGCGTCTAAATCTCGTTTAACCCTTCTGGCATGCGGACCCTGTCTAAGGCGACGCAACGCACCGTAGGGCCGATCATGATTGCGAGGGCTTTCCCCCTTGCCGGAACGCTGGCAGCGGCTGTTCTCGGCGCCGGCACGCTTCACGGCGCCTTTATTTCCGGGGTCTGGCAAGGGGACGCCAATTACGACGCTGCCGGCAAGTTTTCCGACTGCACCATGACGGCGCAGGCCGAAAGCGGCGTTCTGATCGGCTTCATCATCAGCAAAGATTACGATTGGGGGCTCGTTATCGCCGACGCGACCCGCAGCTTCGATGTCGGGACTGCGGAGCCCGTGGCCCTCGTGATCGACGAGCGCGATCCGATACCAGCCATCGCCAAGGTCATCGACGTGCATGGCATTCTCATTCCCCTCGAGGATTCACCTCCGGTGGTCGACGCACTGCGCGAGGGCAAGGTGCTCACCATCGTCGGCAAGGAAACGAAATTCAGCTTCAAGCTGACCGGCACCAGGGCCGCCATCGCCGAGCTTGCTGCCTGCGTCAGCGAACATGCCGGCAGCGAGAAGGTATAGATAGGCCGCTCAGCGGCGCGAGAAGAGCTTCTCGATGTCGGCGAGCTTCAGCTCTACATAGGTCGGGCGGCCGTGATTGCATTGGCCGGTGAACGGCGTCCGTTCCATGTCGCGCAAGAGCGCGTTCATCTCCTGCGGGTTGAGCTTGCGTCCGGCCCGCACGCTGCCGTGACAGGCCATCGCCGAAAGAACGTGATCGAGACGCTTGGACAGAAGACCGGTGCGCGCGCCATCCTCGGCTTCGGCGATTTCGTCGGCAAGATCCTTCAGGAGCCCTTTGAGGTCGCTCGTGCCAAGCAGCGAGGGCACTTCGCGCAAAAGAACGGCAGACGCACCGAAGGGTTCGATAACAAGCCCGAGACGCTCTAGTTCGGATGCCGACGCACAAAGATTGGCGGCCGCGTCTGCGTCGAGCTCGATAACTTCCGGCATGAGCAGTATTTGCCTCGCAATGCCGCCATTGAAGAAAGACTGCTTCAGCCGTTCGTAGACCAGCCGCTCATGCGCCGCGTGCTGGTCGACGATAACGAGCGAATCCCCGGTCTCGGCGATGATGAAGGTGCCGTTGATCTGCGCCCGCGCGGCGCCGAGCGGATAGGCGACCGGCACATCCGCTTCCGGCAAATTGCCACTCGCGTCTGCGCTCGGTTCCGCCAAAGGCGCGAACGGCGCTTGCGCCTCTTCGGCAAAGCCGAATGCGGTTCGCTGCCGCGAAGGCGAAGTCATCGGCGCGGCCCCAGGCGTCAAGCGTTGGAGCGCCACCTGCGACAGCGAGGCGGTGGCGCGATGACCTGCCGCGCCGAGAGCCTCGCGCAAGCCGCCGATGATCAGCGAGCGCACGGCGTTCGGATCGCGAAATCTGAGTTCGGTCTTGGCAGGATGCACGTTGACGTCAACTTCCTCGGGCGGAAGGCTGAGAAACAAAGCGAGCATTGGGTAGCGGCCTTGCGGCACGAGATCGCCATAGGCCGCGCGCACGGTGCCGGCGAGCAACTTATCGCGGACCGGCCTGCCATTGACGACGAGATAAAGATTGAGACTATTCGGGCGATGCAAGGTCGGCAGACCGGCGAAGCCTTCGAGTGTAATGTTGCCACGGTTTGCGCGCACCGGCAGCGCGTCATCCATAAAGTCCGATCCGAGAATCCGCCCGAGCCGGGCGAGGCCGTGATCGAGCAATCCGGGCGGACAAGCTTCGAGGCGGAACAGGCTGCGGTCTTCGCTGGCGAGGCTGAAGGCGATGTCAGGCCGTGCCAGCGCGAGCCGTTTCAGCATGTCGGCGATGGCAGCGGCCTCGGCGCGCTCAGATTTCATGAATTTAAGCCGCGCCGGCGTGGCGTAGAAAAGATCGCGCACCTCGACCCGCGTTCCGGTCGAAAGCGCCGCAGGCTTGAGCTTCGATTTGCGGCCGGCATCGACGGCGATCTCGAAGGCCTCGCGCGCGCCTTGAGCGCGGCTCTGGATCAGCAATCGCGCTACGGCGCCGATCGAAGGCAACGCCTCGCCGCGAAAGCCGAGCGTCAGAATGGCGATGAGCTCGTCGTCGGCAAGCTTCGAGGTGGCGTGACGTTCGACCGCGAGCGAGAGATCCTCGGCGCTCATGCCCGAGCCGTCGTCGACGACACGAATGAGCTGCAAACCGCCGCCAGCGATGGTCACGTCGATGCTGCGCGCGCCGGCGTCTATCGCGTTTTCGACGAGTTCCTTGACCACACTCGCGGGCCGCTCGACGACCTCGCCCGCGGCGATGCGATTAACGACGTTCGGCGGCAGTTGCCTGATGGCCATGCGCGGCCTCGACGCTTTCGCCGGCGAGATACCGGCGGGTCAGGATTTTACCCGATTCGACGGCGGGCTGATCGAACGGATCGACGCCCAAAAGATGAGCCGCGAGAATGGTTTCCAGCATGAAATGCATCATCAGCGCGCCGAGCGACCGCTCGTCCAGCGTGCCGAGATCGATGGTGCGAACCGGGCGCCCATGGGCGATGAGGACGTCGGGAATGGCACGCTGCTGTGCGGCGACGAGATCTCCTGCCGTGCGGCCGGCGAGATAGGAGGCATTGGCGATCTCGGCAATATCCGAAGAGATGCGCGGGCCGCGGCCAGCGCAGTCTTCGCGAATCACGGTAATAAAGTGCTGAGGCGTTCCATCGAGATAGAGCTGGAGCTGGCTGTGCTGATCGACGGGACCGAGAGCGGCGACAGGGGTGGTCCCTTTGCCTTCTTTGCCGAGACTCTCGCCCCAGAGCTGCACATACCAGGCGGCAAAGCGCGACAGCCGGTCGGAATAGGGCAGCATCACGTTGGCGCGAATGCCACGTTCCTTGGCGAGACCGACGGCGATTGCAGCGCCGACCGCGGGGGCGAAATCGGCGGCTGTTCTGCAATTCAGCATGGCTCGAACCACTTCGCCCGCGCCTTCGCGCAGCGCAACCGCATCGAGGCCGCGCGCAAGCGCAGGCAAGAGCCCCACATTGGTGAGGCCGGCGAAGCGGCCTCCGATGTTCGGATCGTGATCGAGCGCCGGGACGTTGAACCTCTCGCAGAGCGCGCGCAGTCCGTTCGTTACCCCTGGACGCTTTGGTTCCGTGACGGCGAGGAAAAGTTCGGGAATCCGTCCGGCGAGTCCAGCTTTGCGCACCGCCTCAATCGCGGCGGCGATCTGCACCAAGGTTTCCGGCGTGCCCCCCGACTTAGAGATCACGACGAAGCGCGTGGTCTTGAGGTCGAGGCTCCCCAACGCAAGCTCCAGCGTGCGCGCATCGAGATTGTCGTAGAAGCGTGTTCGGGGGCGCGTCTCGCTGCCATGCTTATCGTCCCCAGGGATGCCCCAGCCGCCAAGTTGCGCCAAAGTCTGGCCGCCGAGGCTCGATCCGCCGGTGCCGAAGAAAACCAGCGTGCGCGCGCCGTGCGTGAGCCGCTGCAAGGCCTCGCGCGCCTGACCGATGTCGTCGCGCCACTCCGGCACGCGCAGCAGCGGCAGCGCGGAAGTTGCGTAATCTTTGCGCAAGCCGTCGAGCCGCGCTTCGAGCTTGGCGAGATGCGCCCCGAGTGAAGCCTGGCTCAGACCCGCGCCGCCGATCTTCGCCTCAAGGCATCCTTCGACCGATTGGCGGAGATTCATCAAACAGTCCTAACCTTGCGCTTGGATTTTCCGCTTTTTGCGGGATTGACCAATAACGATTAGCCTGGCGAGTCGGGCTCGGGCTTGCCAACAATCGTGGTGATGAGACGGTCCGCCTCGATCAAACGCTTGGCCACCCGCCGGATATCGTCCAGCGTCACCGCCTCGATCAGCTCGTTGCGGCGATCGACATAGTCAATGCCAAGATCCTCGATTTGGATCCAGAGCAACTGATTGGCGATGCTCGATGAGGATTCGAAGCGCAAAGCATAGGCGCCGGTAAGATAGCTCTTGGCGGCGGCAAGTTCCTCCGCCGTAGGTCCCTGCTCGGCGACGCGCTTAAGTTCGCTTTCGATCACGTCGAGCGATCGACCAACGGCTTCGTTCTTGGTCGCCACATTACCGACGAAGACCGCGCCGTGCTGGTACGGGAACAGATTGGAATAGACGGAGTAAGCAAGTCCGCGCTTCTCGCGCACCTCCTCCATCAGCCGCGAGGCGAACCCTCCCCCGCCGATAATATAGTTGAGCACATAGGCCGGGATGAAATCCTCGTCCTTGCGGGCGATGCCGCGATGGCCGAATTGCGCCACCGACTGCGGCACGTCCATCGATATGACTTCGCGGACGGGCCCAAGCGGCGGCGCCGCATCGGGCACAGGCGCGAGCTTCGCCGTTTCGGGCAGGCCGGCGAACAGGCGATCGAGCGTTTGGCCGAGTGTCTCGGCATCGATGTCGCCGACGACGGAAATCACCAGATTGTCGCGGGCGAAGACGCGGTCGACATAATCCTTAAGATCGTCGCGCGAGATGGCGGCGATGGAAGCCATGGTTCCCTTGATCGGGCGTCCATAAGGATGATCGTCGAAAGCGAGCCGGTCCCAGGCCACAGACGCAACCGTGCTCGGATCGTTCTCATCGAATTTCAGCCCGGCCAGAATCTGCGCGCGCACACGCTCGATCGCATCCGCGTCGAAACGCGGCTCGGTCATGGCAAGCTGCACAAGGTCGAAGACCTCATCCTTGTTGGCCGAGAGCGTTTGGATGTTCGCAACCATGACGTCGCGGCCGGCGTCGAAATCCATGCGCATGGCGAGCTCTTGCTGGCGCTCCTGAAACGCCACGGCGTCAAGCGGACCGGCTCCTTCGTCCATCATCGAGGAGACGAAATAGGCGAGACCCTCCTTCCCCTTAGGATCTTGTGAGGAGCCGCCGCGAAAGGCGAAGCGCACGGCGATCAAAGGATTGTCGTGACTCTCGACCAGCCAGGCCTCGATGCCGCCGGGGCTCGTCACGCGTTCGATCTTCATGTCCCTAACCTCGGCGGCTGGCGCCACGGCCACGGCCAGTACCCCAAGCGCCAGCCCGGCGGCGCAGCGCAGGAGGAGCGAGGGAACCCGGACCTTGCCCACCATCACGGATTACGATTTGCCCCGCGGTGCATTGGCAGGCTGGTTGGTGACGCTGCTGGTATATTCCGGAGCGGGCAGCAGATAGCCGGTGACCGAATTTTTGTCGACAAGATATTTGCGCGCCACGTCGCGTATATCGGCCGTGGTCACCCGCTTTAGCCGCTCGGGCCACTCCTCGACGTCGGCGACGGTCATGCCGGTGGCGAGCCGCCAACCGTAATGGCGCGCCATGCGCGACTGACTGTCGGACGTGTAGATGAACTCGGCGAGGTAGGCGGCCCGCGCGCGATCGAGTTCCTCCTGCGTCACGCCGTTGTCGAGGAGATCGGCGATTACGCGGTCTATGCCCTGCTCAAGTTGTTCGGCGGAGACATTGGCTGCGGCGATGGCGTAGAAGCCGAGCCGGCCGGAATCGATGCCGGCGTCCGAATACCAGCCGCCGCTGCTCGCGGCCAACTTATCCTCGACCACGAGCGTCTTGTAGAGCTTGCTGACCGAACCCGAGGCGGCGATGCGCATGAGGAGATCGAGCGCCTCGGCTTCGCCAGGCGCAGCCGAAGCGTAGCTCGGCGCAAGATAATAGCGCTGCACCGTCGTGCGGCCGGCACGTGCATCTTCCAGCGTAACGTTGACCGGCGCCGCGCGCGGCGGTTCTTTCGGCCTGCTGCGTCCGTTGAGGGCCCGGTTCGGCGCGATCTTTCCGTAGGTCGCTTCGGCAAGCTTCTTCACCTCTTCAGGTTCGACATCGCCGGCGATCACAAGCACGGCGTTGTTCGGAGCATAGAAGCGCTTGTAGAAGGCGAGCGCATCGTCGCGATTGAGTTCCCTGATCTCGTGCTCCCAGCCGATGATGGGGGTGCCATAGGGATGATTGAGGTAGAGAGCCGCCATCATCTGCTCTTGCAGGATGCTGCCGGGATCGTTGTCGACCCTGGTGCGGCGCTCTTCGAGAATGACGTTGCGCTCGGTGATCACGTCTTCCGGGGTGAGGCGCAGGTTGGCCATACG
Source organism: Methyloceanibacter sp. (assembly GCA_035575415.1). GTDB lineage: Bacteria > Pseudomonadota > Alphaproteobacteria > Rhizobiales > Methyloligellaceae > Methyloceanibacter. The sequence continues at coordinate 9,234 of DATLXW010000059.1, forward strand.
ATCCGCTTCCATCTCCATCACCAGCGGCAGCCGGTCCTTGGCCACGCGTTGGAAATAGGCGGTGACATCATGATTGGTGAAGGCGTTGTCCTCGCCGCCATTCCTGGCGATCGTCTTCGAGAATTGGCCAGTTGGAATCTTGTCGGTGCCCTTGAACATCAAATGTTCGAGGAAATGCGCAATGCCGGACGAGCCGGGCGGTTCGTCGGCCGCGCCCACTTTGTACCAGACCATCTGCGTGACGACTGGGGCGCGATGGTCGGGGATGACGAGAACATGCAGCCCGTTCTGCAAGATAAATTCGGCAACCCTCGGCGAGGCGCGCAGGCTATTTGCCGCCATCGCCACCGCCACCGTGGCGAGGCCGAGCGAGGCGAGAGCCATCCCCGACCGCAAATCGAGGGCGGAATAAAACTGTTCAGTCAACCAAATTGTCATCGCGCGCAACCGGGCATGAAGCATAGTAAAAGACCGAGCAAGCTTCGTGCCGAAGATCATGCCCGGCCTCGCCTCACATTTCAGACGTTGCCCAGGCATTTTCAAGCCAGTTCGACGGGAAAACATCCGGCCCGCAGACCTCTTTACCTCAATAGAGCGCGGTTGGGTTCTTGTAGCTGTCGGGAGCCGCCGGATGGAACGGATCCTCGGTCGGCTTGATGTCCTGCGGCACGTGCGGCGTGAGGGGCTTGTGCGCGGTTTGGGCCACCCCCTCTTCCTTAGGCTTGTCGACCGCAGGATCCGGCTCCGGCACTTCCTCTGGCTGTTCGGGCCGCTTCTTCGACCCGAGGATTTTGTTGAGTAGGGTCGGCTTGCCGATATAGGGGTGCAACGGCTCTTTCTCCGCGAGTTGCTTGTTCTTGGCGTCCTCCTGCGCCTGAATGATCTCCTTCTGCGCCAATTCGGGATTTTTCGGCCAATCCTCGCGGGCCGTCGCCGCGGCAACGCCCTGTCCGGGTTGCGGGAGGGCGTTCAAATTCGGCGGAAGTAAAAGCGGCGGCCGTTCGGCCATATGCACGTCCGGCTCCCGGCGGTCGCCGGAGAGCCCGACCGCATCGAAGACCGCGCCCTGAAACTCGACGCCGCCGCAACCGCCAAGCGCTAGGGTAGCGCCGAGCGCCGCAGCAAGAAGCGCGGCACGGCCGGGGCCGAATATGCCTGAGTTGTGCCCCAAGGCTCCCCCTGAACCCCCGCCGATCCGGGGATGACTACAGTCTAAAAGGGTTTCCGGCCTTTTTGTGACCCCTGAACAGCGATTCATATAGGAGTCCGACCACTCCGGCAACGATGGCGGCGTCGGCGATGTTGAAGACGTACCATTGCAGGCCAAAGGCGTGCAGCGAGAAGAAATCCGCAACCGCGCCATAAACGACGCGATCGATGGCGTTGCCGATGGCCCCGCCGATGATGAGGCCGATCGAGGCGGCGGCAAGTTTGGAGTCCTGCCGCGCCAGCCAGACCGCGAGCGCGAGGCTCGCCGCACAGGCAAACAGGATCAGAGCCCAGCGTCCCGCCGGGCTTTCCTGCGGCAGAAGCCCATAGCTAATGCCTTGGTTCCAGACCAGCACCAGATCGAAGAAGGGGGTAATCGTCACGACCCCCTTAGCGCCGATATCGTAGACATAAAGCATCCAGGCCTTATGCGCCTGGTCGACAAAGGCCGTCAGCGTTGCGATTGCGAGCCCGAAGGCCGAGAGCGGTCCCCACAGAAAATGCCTCATGGCGCTACTCGGCGGCGAGCTTGCGGGCATCGAACTGACGCACCGCCTCGGCGTCGCGCGGCGACAATTCGGGAAACTCGGGATCGCTGCCGACCTCTTCGAGGATCTTCCACGACCGCGCGCATTTCCGTCCCTTGGCGCGCTCGAACATGACGGCCACGCCTTTCACCTCGTCGAGCCTAAAGGCCTCCTCCGGACCTTCGCCAGATAGGAGCGTAACGCCGCTGGTGATGGCAATCTCGGCGAGATCCACCCCGGAAAGCGCGGCGCGAAGGTCCTTGCCGGCGACGTAGACCTTGGGCGCCGCTTCCAGGCTCGAGCCGATGCGTCCCTCCTTCCGCTCGATTTCGAGAGCGCCGGTGACGACACGGCGCACGGCGCGCACTTTCCGCCACTTCTCGGCAAGCGCTTCGCTGCGCCATTCTTCCGGTACGGCCGGGAACTGGAGCAGATGCACCGAGCCCTTCTCGCTGGGAAAGCGGTTCAGCCAAGCCTCCTCCATGGTGAAGCAGAGAATCGGCGCAAGCCAGGCGGTGAGCGACTCGAACAGCCGGTCGAGCACGGTCAAGGCCGAGCGCCGCGTCACGCTGTCGTAAGGATCGCAATAGAGCGCGTCCTTGCGGATATCAAAGTAGAAGGCGGAGAGATCGTTCACGGCGAAATTGAGCAGGGCATGGAACACGCGTTTGAAGTCGAAATTGGCGTAACCAGCGCGCACAAGCGCGTCGAGCTCGGCGAGCCGCGAAAGCATGTAACGCTCAAGCTCCGGCATGTCGGCGTAAGCCACGGCGAGACGGGGCCGGTAATGAGCGAGGTTGCCAAGCAGAAAGCGTAGCGTGTTCCTGAGCTTGCGATAGGACTCGATATTGGCCTTGATGATCTCGGGACCAATGCGGAGATCCTCGGCGTAGTCAGAGCTTACCGCCCAAAGGCGCAATATCTCCGCTCCGGAGTGGCGCATCACGTCTTGTGGCGCGATCACGTTGCCGAGCGATTTCGACATCTTGCGCCCGTCCTCGTCGACGACGAAGCCGTGCGTGACGACCGCCTGGTACGGTGCCCGGCCGCGCGTGCCGCACGCTTCGAGCAGCGAGGATTGGAACCAGCCGCGATGCTGATCGGAGCCTTCGAGATAGAGGTCCGCCGGCCATTTCAGGTCGGGACGCTGCTCCAACACGAACGCATGGGTGGATCC
>DATLXW010000060.1:0-32438 GCA_035575415.1 Methyloceanibacter sp.
CGTGCACTCGACCGGGGAAGCGCGGCGTCAGGTGAAGGGCGGCGGCCTCAAAGTCAACGACAAACCGGTTGCCGATGAGCGTAGGCTCCTCACGCTTTCCGACCTCACTCAAGATGGCGTCATCAAGCTCTCACTCGGGAAAAAGCGCCACGTGCTGATCCGGCCGGTCTGACCTATTGCAACTCAGGCTGAGCGAAGTGCTGTCCGGGCTCGACGAAGGATGACGCGCCGGGAAGCGAGGGCTGATCCGGTGCTGAACCGGTGAACTCGAAGATTTGCCGGAAGATGCCTGGCGTCATCACCGACATCGGATTGACGAGCACCTGCGGCTCGTCGAGTTTGCCTTTGATGGCAAAGGTGATCCCGACAACGCCCTCGCCCTGGCGTCCGACCAGAACACGACCGAGAATCGGTATCGAACCGAGCGCAGAGTTCAGTCCGTAAAGAGGCACATATGTGCCGCCGAGATCGACGGTCTGAGCTTTAAAGTCGACCGTGCCACGCATGGTGGCGCCGAGCGTCGGCCCATTCATATAGGCGTCCTTGAGCCAGAATTTCCCCTCGCCCACGGAAAAGGGCGCGCGCAAGCGATTGAAGAGGATGCGCTGGCGCGCCACTTGTTGCCGACCGTCCCCCAGCACCGCTGCCGTGTTTGGATCGGTAAGAACGTCGGCCACCACGGGGTCGCTCACCACATTGAATTCGCGCGCCCATAGGGTGCCGCTCTTCATGCCGGGTCCTCCGGCGTCTAGATTGACCTGGAGCGAGGCCTCGCCCCCCTCCACGCTGGGATAAAATCCGATCAAGCGGAAGGCGGTACCGGCATCGCGCGATTCTGCGGCGATCACGCGAGCGCCCTTATCCTGTTCGAGCCGCACCGCCACAGGCGCGGTACCATTGAGCATCCCTTTGGCGTCGAGCGCGACCAGACGCCCATTACGCTTGCGAACGCTGATTTCCACGTTCTTGGCCGCGGTGTCGTAAAATCCCAATACGGTGTCGATCTTCGCCGTCAGATCAATGCCGAACGATTCATCCGGACTGGCTGCACTCTCGGCCTGTCCGGCGGAGAACAGAGACTGAAAGAGCTGCCTACCGTCAAAGCTCGGTCCTTCGGCTTTGATGTCGAGCACCCGATCGTCGCGGACGGTGGCGCTGATCTCGACGTGGGACAAGCGATTGAAGGAGAAATCCGAGAAGTAGAACTCCTTGAGATGCTGTTCCGCATCGAGTGCGATGCCCCCCTCGATATCGATCTCCTCGCCGAGAATGCGGAGATTCTCGAGATCGATCGTTCCATCGGGCTTTTGCACGATGTCGAGCCGGGCGACCGCGGGCCGTCCCACCGGTTTATTCCAAAGCCCTCCAAAGCGAAGTTGCGCTCCGGTCAGATCCGCTTCGACGCTGATCGGGCTATTCATCCCTTCTCCCAGCCGCGCGATCTGCAACGTCACGGGCGTTTGGCCCTGCACCAGATGATTGATCTTGAGCCCGAGCTTTTCCCGCAAGGCCGCATCGAGCTGAGCCGTCACTCGCAAGGGGGGTTGCTGCTCATCGGGCCGGTAGAAGATGCGTTGCCAGACGAGCTCCGCAGGCACGCCTTTGACGCTGATTTGGCCTTTGGCTTCGACTGCCTGCTCGGTCAAGTTCACGTCCAACGCCTGCCCCGCAATCTCGATATTGCCCACGAGATTGGGAGCGATCGCATCGTTGAGCCGCGCCGTACCGCGGATCTTGATCTGGTTGAACTCGAGATTGGCAAGGAGCGGCATCGTGAGCGTGAAGGCTCCTTCTGCCGTGCCGCCGAGGAAATCGGGCCTGAGCCCGACGCTGCGGATATAACCGAGCGGCTCGTGATCGAGCAGTTCTAGGACGCTCGGCGTGGCGCCTCGGGCCTTATAGGTGATCTCGCCCTGCTGCGGATCCACGCGCAGGTCCGGAATGAAGAAGCGTCCCTCGCTCAGCGCGATTTCACCGCCTGAGGGAAGGTGGAGTCGTCCTTCCGGGATATCGACCGCAAACTGCACACCGTTCACGCTGAGCCTGGCATCGCCTGTGAGTACGGGCGGCATTTTGGGGATATAGGCGATGGCCATGCCGCGGAGATTGAGCTCGACCTGCACCGACTCGGGAGAAACATCTCCTCCCTCCTGAAGACGCGCGAAATCGCTTGGTCCGAGATTGACGGCGAAGCTGCCGCCCAAAACCTCTCCGCCGCTCACCCGTTCCAGGACCCAAGCGCGCGCCTTGCCGGCGAGAAATTTGGGCCAGAAACGCTTCAGCATGTCGACGGACATCGGGCTGATGCTGCCTGCGACATGCACCTCTTCGGCGCCGGGGCGACCGATATAGGTCCCGGAAAGTTCGATACGGGCATCTCCCGCGGCGATTACGAGATGCGAGAGCGTTGTGAGGCCCGTTTTCGGTTCGATGCTTCCTTTCGCTTCCCATCTGTCCACGTCGACTGGCTTAAGGCCAAACTCCTCGACGCCAAGCTGCGCTTTATCGGCCTTGAGGACAAAATCCCAACGCGCCAGCGTCCCCGCGAGGTCGCGAACGGCGTGAAATTCGCCGCTGATCACCGCCCTACTTTTCCCCCAGCGCAGCGTCGAAGGCGCAATTTCGATGGCGTCCTTGTTTTTCAGATAACGAATCTTGAGTTCGCCGCCGTCGATACGCAAGGGACTGTCGGGATCCCAAGGCGGCGTGATCTGCCCGCTTTCCAGTTCGAAGCGCCCCTCGCCGGAGAGGATTACCCCCGAGTTCGAGAGCTCGACATTGCTCTCGCCGTTCACCACGACATCGAGAGTCCGTAACAGCCCAAGCGCGGGAAAATCGCCAGATAAACCTGAAGGCACGAGGTTCTCAATCAGAGCGGTTACGGATAGGCTCTGCTTTTTCGGCTGCTGCGCGGTGCGGAAGGTGAGTTGCCAGTCTCCCTTGCTCGAGGCGAAATTGGCCTGTCCGACGAGGGTGCTGCGATGGTTACGGTGTTCGAGGTCGATGGAGAAGTCGGGCACCTGCCAGGCCGTTTCGCTGCCGTTCTCGCTGAGCACGACGAGCGCGTCTTTCACGCCGAAGCGGGTCAAATAGGAGGTGTTGCCGCTGCGGGCCCGGTCGAACACTTCGGTGAGCGTGCGCGTGACATCGAGCACCTGTCCGCCCGGTAGGGCCTGGCTCCGGCCTGCGGCGGGATTCGGTTGAGAGGGTTTGACGATCTCGACGCTCTCCCCGGCCGGCAGCGAGCCGCGGATGGCGGCGCCGCCGTCTTCGGGGCGGGAGAAACTGAGAGCCAGTCCGCGTTCGGGATCGTAGAGAAGGACGAGCCGCGCGCCGATAAAATCCACGCTTCCGGGCGCCAATCGTCCGGACAAGAGCGCACTGCCGCTCATGCCGATGGCGGCGAGCGGCGCCTGAGCGAGTATGGAGCCGTCCTTGTCGATCAGCCTGATGTTGCGGAGACGAAAGAGAACGCCGGGCCCGTCGGGCGCGCGTTGCAGGATGGCATCGTCGATTTTGACGTGGAGATCGCTAAGCTCGCCGTTGATCGCCGCCTCGATGGCGGGAACGAGACCTTGTAGAGAGATTGGACCCCGCGCGAGGCGTCCGTAACCGAGAACGATGGCGACAAGGCCCACGACCAGCACGCCGGCAAAGATTTCGCGGCACAGATGCGCGCTGCGCGCCGACAATTTGCGCAGTTCGATTTGAACCGGCTCGGGAACCCGCTGGACCAGCGCCCGGCCGCGGCCGGGCAGCGCCAGGATCGCCTTACCGCCCTCGCTCGTGATCTTGACAAGGGCGCCAGATATCGGCGCAGCGCCGCCTTGAGGCACTTTGAGGAAAGGTTTGAGAACCGGCAGCCGCCGAGCCTGCCGTAGAAAAGCGGGCGCCGCGACCTGGAACCAGTCGCGCAGAAACGTCTTAATCTTCCCGACCTCGCCGGCCAGCTTCAGAAGTGCGCCTGAGATCGGCTCGTTCATCTGTCAATGGCCTCGCCATGACCCGGTCGAAGACGCACACCCGGCCGCCCTGGGCGGATGGGAGCCTGGACAAGAAACGCCGACGGCCTCGCTCTCGCCTGCCAAGCGATGGCTCGTCCCCTCATGGGCCTGTGTCGATATCCCCCAATCAGCCCAATCCCGACTCGGGGCTTGCTCAGGTAAAGGATAGGGCTGAGGGCATAAGAGGTGGTAAAATCGGCCAAAGGAAGGCGCTTCGTGAAGGACAAACCGTGACTTAGCGCCTGTTCGAGAGGGTTCGTCGCGGCCCAGAACCCCCATGACAAGGTGGCGGCAAGGCGATATTGTCAGGACAGGAGTGGGCGCTGGGTATGGGCCCTGAGACGGGAAACTCCGCGGCAATCCTTGAAAGCGGCTGTGTTGCGTCGGGTCGCGGTTTAGCCTTGAGGGCATAAGCGCCTGCGTCGGCAGTATGCGATGGGGAGGTACCAGGTATGTTCACGAAGAAGCCTGAGACGGGAGACAGCATCACGAAGATGGGGGAGCGGATCGGCGGCGAGAGCAAGACGCCGTTTACCGAGAGGCCGGCGACCTTCGCTGCCAAGAGCCCTACCCCAACCGCAAGCAAGATGGTTCCGTCCATTATCGGCGAGGACCTGACCATTACCGGAAACGTCACCTCCAAAGGCGAAATCCAAGTCGACGGCGAGATTCAGGGCGATATTCATTGCGGTTCGCTGCTGCTCGGCGACAAGTCGCAAGTGATGGGCGGCGTCATTGCCGAAGATATCGTCGTGCGCGGCCGCGTGGTCGGCTCGATCCGCGGTTTGCGGGTCACGCTCCAGGCGCAGTCCCATGTCGAAGGCGATATTTTCCATCAGAGTCTCGCCATCGAGCAGGGCGCCTATTTCGAGGGCAAGTCGCGGCGCTCGGACAATCCTCTTGCCGAGATCAAGAACCCGCCTGCGGGACGGCCCGCGGACAAGCCGTCCAGCTTCGGGGCAAAATCCGACGACGAGGTGTCCAACGCGATTTCGAGCCACGCAGCCGAATAGCTGAGCGGTCCTCGCTATCCCTTAGGCTCCCGCATCGGCGTCTATGCGCTCGGCAAGCGCCGCCTCGATGAAGCGATCGATGTCACCGTCGAGCACAGCCGACGGATTTGTGCTTTCGACCCCGGTGCGCAGATCCTTCACGAGCTGATAGGGCTGAAGCACGTAGGAACGGATCTGATGACCGAAGCCGATATCCGATTTGGCCGCCGCGGCGGCTTGCGCCTCTTCTTCCCGGCGCTTCAGTTCGGCCTCATAGAGACGAGCGCGCAGCATCGCCCACGCAGTGGCGCGATTTTTGTGCTGTGAGCGCTCATTCTGACATTGGACCACGATACCGGTCGGCAGGTGCGTGATGCGAACGGCGCTGTCCGTCGTGTTGACATGCTGGCCGCCGGCGCCCGAAGAGCGGTAGGTATCGATGCGCACGTCCTTTTCATCGATCTCGATCTCGATCGTGTCGTCGATGGCGGGGTAGACGGAGATGGAGGCGAAACTCGTATGCCTGCGGGCATTCGAGTCGAAGGGCGAAATGCGCACCAGGCGATGGACCCCTGATTCGGTCTTTAGCCAGCCATAGGCGTTCGTGCCCTTGACCAGCAAGGTAGCCGATTTGATCCCGGCTTCTTCGCCATAGTGCTCGCCGATGATCTCGACCTTGTAGCCATGGGCCTCGGCCCAGCGGACATACATGCGCTCGAGCATCTGCGCCCAGTCCTGGCTCTCCGTGCCGCCCGCGCCCGCATGAATTTCCACGTAGGCATCGTTGGCGTCGGCTTCCCCGGAGAGAAGCGCTTCCACCTCCCGCGTATGCGCTTCTTGGCGCAGCTTGAGTAGAGCCTTCTCCGCTTCGGCGACGACGCTCTGGTCGCCCTCTTCCTCGCCCAAAGCGACAAGTTCGACATTCTCATCGAGCTCGCGGGCGATTCGATCATAGGCGTTGAGAGCGGTCTCGAGCTGCTGCCGTTCACGCATCAGGCTTTGAGCGCGCCGGCTGTCGTTCCAGAAACCGGACGCTTCGGCTTCGCGGTCGAGTTCCGCCAGTCTGGCTTTGGCCCGCTCGGGGTCAAAGATGCCTCCTGAGCAGGGACAGAGATTCTCTGATGTCGTTGACAACCGATTCGGTTTCGGCGCGCATCGCTTCCTCGACAAATGTGCGTGAATGGAAAGGGCTGCGGCGGCAGGGCCGCATCCGATACCTCAGACGTTAGCTCTTAATAAAGACCGCCAGTGCCCGATGTCAAAGCGCGGTCGCTGCCGGGCGCGGGCCCGGGCCCTTGCCCGAAAGGCGGAGGCGGGGGCGGAGGAGGCGCGAAGCCATCGGGGGGCGCTTCGCCGGTTTCACCTTCGATCACTTCGGCGACGGCCCCGATTGGCTCCTGGCCCGGCTTGAACGCCTCTACGATGACGTTCTTCTCGCCCGGGCCAGCGGGCAGGCCCGTTTTGTGGTTTACACGCACAAGCTTGATGCCCGGCGGCGCACGGAACGGCACGGGGGGCACATCTTTCAGAGCCTCCCTGAGGAAATCGCGCACGACCGGAGCTGCGAGGCTGCCGCCCGTCTCGCCATGCCCCATCGGCGTCGGCTGATCGAAGCCGAGATAGACGCCGACGGCGAGGTCGGGCGTATAGCCGACAAACCACGCATCCTTATAGTCGTTGGTCGTCCCCGTCTTGCCGGCAATCGGCCGCTTCAGCACCTTGAGCCTTTGCGCCGTGCCGCTCTGGACCACACCTTCCATGATAGACGTCATCTGGAACGCGGACATGGGGTCGATGACTTGCTTCCGGTCGTCGACGAGTTGAGGCTCCTCTTGTCCGCTCCACTCGCGCGCGGAGCAGGCGCTGCAATCGCGCGTATCGTGGCGCCAAATGGTACGGCCGTAGCGATCCTGGATGCGATCGATAAAGGTCGCCTTGATCTGCTTGCCGCCATTCGCAAGCATGGAATAGCCCGTGACCATGCGCAGCAGCGTCGTCTCCCCCGCTCCCAACGACATCGACAAGGCCGGCATCAAATCGTCATAAACGCCGAAGCGCCTCGCATATTCCGAGATGATCGGCATGCCGATTTCGTGGGCGAGCCGCACCGTCATCAAGTTGCGCGATTTTTCGATACCGAAGCGCAAAGTGGACGGACCGGCGGCGGAACCGGCATCGTAATTTTTCGGGCACCATTGCGGCATGCCCGCGCCCTGAGACAGACAGATGGGCCCGTCGACGATAATGCTCGAGGGGGAGTAGCCGTTATCGAGAGCGACGGTGTAAATCAACGGCTTGAACGACGAGCCCGGCTGGCGGCGCGCTTGGGTCGCGCGGTCGAACTGGCTTTGAGCGAAACTGAAACCGCCGGCGATGGCGAGAACGCGGCCGGTATGCGGATCCATGGCGACGAGGGCGCCGCTGATTTCCGGCACCTGTTGCAGCGACCATTGCCCTTTCAGCTCCTCGGCGGATTGTGCCGGCGTGCCGTCGTCGTTGAGCTTCGGTTCGCGCGGAGATGCATAGATTACATCGCCAGGCTTAAGCACCGCGCTGACGGAGCCTGGAGCGGGGCCCAAACCACGGCCAAGCTTCGGCCGAGCCCATTTGACCTCTTCGAAGGGAATGACGCCTGTCTCGCGCTCCTTCAACAACTGCCCGGCCTGATCGCGGCCCGGCCGAATTCCGATCACGGCCTGATCCTTGCTCACTTCCAGGACCACCGCGAGCTTCCACGGTGCGATGTCCGACCACACCGGCATCGCTGCGAGTTTGACCCCCCAATCGCCCTGGAGATCGATTTTGTCGACCGGCCCGCGCCAGCCGCCGCGCCTGCGATCGTAAGCGACGAATCCGTCCACCAAGGCCTTGCGTGCGATCCGCTGCAGCCGGGGATCGAGCGTCGTGCGGACAGAAAGGCCCCCGCCATAAAGCTTGTCCTCGCCGAAGCGGTCGAGAATCTCGCGGCGGACTTCCTCGGCAAAATATTCCGATGCGAAGATCTTGGGTCCGGTCTGGCGCTTAATCACGCCGAGCGGTTCGGCTTTGGCCGCCTCCCCTTCTTCTTTGGTGGCGAAGCCGTTCTCGACGATTCGGTCGATGACCCAATTGCGGCGGGCAACGGCCCGGTCTGCGAACTTGAACGGATCATAATTGCTCGGCGCTTTCGGCAAAGTTGCAAGATAGGCGCATTCGGAGAGCGTCAACTCGTTCAGCGCCTTATTCCAATAGGACTGCGCCGCTGCCGCCACCCCGTAGGCGCCGACGCCGAGGTAGATTTCGTTGAGATAAAGCTCGAGGATCTGCTCCTTGGTGAAAGCGCGCTCGATGCGTATGGCGAGAATCGCTTCCTTCAGCTTGCGTTCGATCGTCTGATCGCTGCTCAAAAGAAAGTTCTTCGCCACCTGTTGCGTGATGGTCGATGCGCCGACGGCCCGCCGCCCCGATTGCAAATTGCTCATATTGGTGACGACGGCGCGGATGATGCCCTGCACGTCGAGCCCGCCATGCTGGTAGAAATTCTTGTCTTCGGCGGAGATAAAGGCTTTGATGACGCAGTCGGGAATTGCGGTGATGGGCACGTAAATGCGGCGTTCGCGCGAGAATTCGGCGATCAGCGAGCCGTCATTGGCGTGGATGCGGGTCATCACCGGCGGCTCGTATTTGGCGAGGACTTCGTAATCGGGAAGCTCGTTCGAGACTTTCCACAAGACGAAAGCGGCGGTGCCCGCGACAGCGATGAACAAAATCATCGCTGCAGCGAACATGAAACCCAGAAAACGCAGGAAAAACCCGCCGCGACGCCGTCGCCGCCGTTGTTCCGGCGGTCTCACTGGAGCCGTAATGTCCATGGTTTAAGACCCGTCCCACCCCCGCTTTTAGGAGCACGGGGCACCCGAAGGCAACCCTAGCGAAGAATATGGCAATAAAACGCTGCTTGGGCCGAAAAATTCTCTTCAGGTCTCAGGCGTCAGTAAGGATTGCGCGCCAGACGCTTGGCGAAATAGGCGTCAATCGAGGCGGCAACGGCGTCCGCCGTCTTGTCGCGCCACGAGTCGGAGGTTAGGCGCTTCTCGTCGTCCGGGTTGCTCAGGAACCCGAGTTCGAGCAGCACCGAGGGAATGTCCGGCGCCTTCAGTACCCGAAATCCGGCCGAGCGCAGCTTCTTCGTATGAAGCGCGCCTCTCGTCGCAAGCTCGCCGACGATGGAGCGGGCGAAAACGGTCGACCGGTTTTGTGTCTCCCGCTGAGCAAGATCGATCAAGATATTGGCAAGCACCTCGTCCGTATCGCTCGGCAACTCAACGCCGGCCAGCGCGTCGGAAAAGTTTTCCTTGGCGGCGAGTGCCCTGGCTTCTTCGTCGGAAGCCTCCTCCGACAAAGTATACACCGTCGCCCCTGTGGCCTTGTTGGTCTTGTCGGGGAAATAGTCGGCATGAATGGACAGAAACAGACTCGCGCCCTTCTTTTGGGCGTATGCGACCCGCTCCCGCAGCGGAATGAAGGTGTCGTCCTCGCGCGTGAGATAAATCTCGTAGGTCCCCTTCGCCTCGAGCTTCGCCCTCAGAATTTTGGCAAAGGCCAAAACGACCTCTTTTTCCGGAACGCCGTTCGGGTTCGTGCCTGAGTCGATACCGCCATGGCCCGGATCGAGCACGACGACTGGCTTGGCGTCGGGCGGCCGCTCCGGCGTTTTTGGCGCAACGACCGGCATGGTCGCTGTTTCCTGCCCAGGCTTGGCTTCTTTGAGTTTAGCAAGGAAGGTCTTTTCATCGGTCGGCACGAGGTCGATGACAAGGCGCGCCGGCTGATCGTCGCGCGGTTCGAGCACAAAAGCCTTATCGATCAGAAACGGACCGCTCACGTCGATGACGATACGAGCCTTGCCAGGCGCGAAGAGGCCGTAGCGGTAGGCGGTCACGAGCCCCCGCCTTTCCTTGCCGACACCGTCCGGCATCTGAAAGTTGACGTCGGGGGCGTCGACGATGACGCGGTAAGGGTTGCCAAGGGCAAACACCCGCACTTCGACCTTGCGCGACAGGTCGGCGATGAAACGGGTGCGCTCCCGGTCTCCCGCCACGCGGGCGGCATTGGCGATGGCCGGTTTGGATTCGGCCTCGGCCGGGGCGGCGACCGCGCCATGCAGCAGCATGAACCCGAGAAATGGACCGAGATTCAAGACGATGCCACGCACCACCCAACGCATTTGCATCGTCCCCCTACGCGACCGAAAGCGAAGCTTTTCTTACAACCGCTCGCAACACGTGGCCTTGGCGCGTAGCCCGCTGCGCCAAAATAGGCTCCATTTCTTCGAAATTTTAACCACGTAGTCGTTAAGCGAGCGTTGTGACTCCTCGGCAGCCCTCCGCACGGGAACACTTGCCAACGCTCCCACCAAACCCGTAATAAGTGTCCAGGCCCGTTTCACGAGCCGGACGCCCTGGACGCCAAACGGCGATACGGGCGCACATGTTTCCCCGCGTCCCGGTCCACTTCAGATGGCGGACGCGAGACTTAAGCGGCGGCCACGTCAGAGGCGGCCGCCGAACGAAGCTTTCTCAAGCCGCTCAGGCGGCGGTGAGGACTGCGATGCAAGATCAGAGAACATGCCCAAGCCTCGGAAATGACGAGGCTTTTTGCACGACTCTGGCCGCGTTGCGGCCGGCCATAGCCGGCGCAATCGGGCGCCGCAGCGAATCATGGTCTATTGGTCATTGGCGCGCGCGAAATTCGGACGCCAATCCGGAATGGGGGCTTACTGCCCTGTCCTTCGAATTCCGCGCGGCGGAGAAAACACAACATGGCAAGCAAAATGCTCATCGATGCGGCGCATCCGGAAGAAACCCGGGTCGTCGTGGTAAGAGGCAATCGCGTCGAGGAATTTGACTACGAGTCAGCGAGCAAGAAGCAACTTCGCGGCAATATTTATCTTGCGAAAGTCACAAGGGTAGAGCCGTCTTTACAAGCGGCGTTTGTCGATTACGGTGGAAATCGGCACGGCTTCTTACCCTTTACTGAAATCCATCCGGACTATTATCAGATCCCGGTTGCGGACCGGCAGGCCCTGCTCGAAGAAGAGGCTGCCGAGCAAAGCCGCGCGGCCCTCGCAGAGGAAGCGGCCGAAGACGAGGTATCGGCCGGCGGGCGGCGCAGACGCCGCGGCCGCCGCGGCCGCGGCCGGCGGCGCGGCTCCGAACAGGGCGGGCAAGCTGGCGCGCCGGCTTCGATCGCCCGTCTCGAAGTCGACGACGAAATCGACACCACGCCGCGCGATGAACCTGTTCCAAACGTGGTCATGGAGGCGAGTGAACTCGTCCATGAAGTTTCCGAACCTGTTCATGATCGCGATGAACCTGAACAAGATGGCGATGAAGACATTCTGGAACTGACCCCGAACCGGATCGAGGAGGACGAGGAGGAAGAAGACGGCGAGCCGGTCGAGATCGTCGGCCAACCTGTCGCCATGAAAGAAGAGAATGGCGAGACTGCCGCCGAGGCGGTCGAATCGGTCGGCTCGGAGGACGTGCTGGAAGAAGTTCCCGAGCGGACCCGTCTCAAGCGGCGGCGGCCGTATAAAATCCAAGAAGTGATCCGGCGGCGCCAGATCATCCTTGTGCAGGTGGTGAAGGAGGAGCGCGGCAACAAAGGCGCCGCGCTCACTACCTATCTCTCCCTCGCCGGGCGCTATACCGTACTCATGCCGAACACGGCGCGCGGCGGCGGCATCTCGCGCAAAATCACAAATCCCTCCGACCGCAAACGCTTGCGCGAAATCGCGGGCGAACTCGAAGTGCCGGAGGGCATGGGGCTCATCATCCGCACGGCGGGAGCACAGCGCACCAAGGCCGAGATCAAGCGCGATTACGAATATCTGCTCAGGCTGTGGGAGAATGTGCGCGACCTTACGCTCAAATCGACCGCCCCGGCCCTCGTCTATGAGGAGGGCAGCCTGATCAAGCGCTCCATCCGCGACCTCTACAACAAGGACATCGACGAGGTGCTGGTGGCGGGCGACGATGCCTATCGCGAGGCCAAGGACTTCATGCGCATGTTGATGCCGAGCCATGCCAAGAATGTGAAGCCCTATAAAGAGCCGGAGCCGATCTTCATCCGCTATCAGGTGGAACGTCAGCTCGCGGCGATGTTCTCGCCGCAAGTGGTGTTGAAGTCGGGCGGCTATATCGTCATCAATCAGACGGAGGCGCTCGTCTCCATCGACGTGAACTCGGGAAAAGCGACGCGCGAGCACAATATCGAGGATACGGCTCTCAAGACCAATCTCGAAGCGGCGGAAGAAATCGCACGGCAACTCCGCTTGCGCGACCTCGCCGGTTTGATCGTGATCGACTTCATCGATATGGACGAGCGGCGCAACAACCGTTTGGTCGAGCGCAAGCTCAAGGAAGCGTTGCGCAACGATCGCGCACGGATTCAGGTCGGCCGCATCAGCCATTTCGGCCTCTTGGAAATGTCGCGGCAACGGCTTCGGACCGGGATGCTGGAAGGTTCGACCAAGCCCTGCCCGGTCTGCCAAGGCACGGGCATGGTGCGGTCGGTGGAATCCGTGGCGCTGGACATTCTCCGTTCGGTCGAAGACCGGCTCATGACCGACGGCGTCACACCGCTCGTCGCCACCACGGCGGTGGAAGTCGCGCTCTACATTCTCAATCAGAAGCGCTCGCATCTGAACGACATTCAGCAGCGTTACAAGGTCCCCATCATGGTGACCGCCGATGAGGACATGCATATCTCACAATTCGTGATCGAGCGCGCGGCGGAAGGCGAGCTCGTCAATGGCGGCGGCTTGGTGATGCAGATGGATTGGACGCAGGCTCCGCAGGTCACGGCGGCTTCGGCCCCGGCGCCCGCGGAAGCGGAAGCTGAAGGCGAGCCCTCCCGCCGGCGCTCCCGGCGCAGGCGCCGCGGCCGGCGACATGCGGATGGCGATATGGCCTCCCTCGGCTCCGCCGAAGCCTTCGAGGCGCCGGTGGAGGAGGCAGAACCTTTTATCGCCGAGCCGCAAGAGGTGAAGGCTGCCGAGGGAAGGGATGAAGGCGCCCAGATGCGCAAGCCGCGCCGGCGGGGCCGGCGCGGAGGGCGGCGCGGGCGTTCCGGGCAGCGCCGGCTTGAAGGCGCGTTTCCGGAGGCGCAAACGGGGCTGGCTTCGGAGGCGCCCTTCCAGCATGAGGCCGACCGGCGCGAGGCGGTCGAAGTCCGACCCTCCGCCGTGCAGGAATCGCCGCCGGCATCTCCGCACGACACTCCGCACGAGCGTCCTCGGCATGAAATCGAGCGCGTCTACGAATCGGCGGTGAGCGAAATTGAGCCGTCCTCGAGCGAAGGGCGCGGCGAGGCAGACGAAGAGCCTGGGGCCCCGCGCCGGCGCGGCTGGTGGCAACGCTAACGACGCCTCGGCGAGTGCGGTTTTCCTAGGCCCTGGAACCCGGTTTGCATTGCCGCTTTGTAATGCGAACTGCGCGCTCGCGTCACGTTGTCGCCGCATTCGAAAGTCAATCAAAAGCCACGCGTAGACACGGAAATTCAGCCGGTTAGCGGTCCATCGCCGGTCGTGGGAGAGCGGCGCAAAACTGGCGCTCCCATCCGGCCTACCAAGTTCATGCTATTGGGCCGATTCATGCCTCTTCGGGCCACATTGCCTACCCAATTCGTGACAAGACGGATTCGCGCAGCCGTTGCTGGCGGCGTTGCCGCGATGCTGATCGGCATCGTTCCCGCTCAAGCCCAAGGCATCATCCGGGATGCGGAAACCGAAGCGCTCTTGCGCGCCTATGCGAAACCCATCCTCGCCGCCGCGGGCTTGGGCTCGCAAGGCATCCGCATCCACATCGTCAACGATCCCCATTTCAACGCCTTCGTCGTCGACGGGCACAATATGTTCATGCATGCGGGTACGCTGATGAACGCCAAGACGCCCAATCAGGTGATCGGGGTGATCGCGCATGAGTGCGGGCATATTACCGGCGGTCACCTCGCCCGCCTGCGCACGCAGGTGGCGCGGGCGAAATCGGCCGCGCTCATGTTGCAGTTGCTTGGGCTTGCGGCCATGGCGGCCGGCGCTGCGACCGGGCAAGGGGGAATCGGACAGGCCGGGATGGGCGTCGCCGTGGGGGGAACCGACGCAGCCATTCGCACTCTCCTTGCCTATCGCCAGAACGAGGAATCGTCGGCCGATCAGGCGGCGGTCACCTTCCTCAACGCGACCAAGCAGTCAGGCCGCGGCATGATCGAGACTTTCGAATTTATGGCGAGCAAGCTCGTCGGGGTGCAGGGGATCGATCCTTATCTGCAAAGCCACCCGCTCCCCAATCAGCGTATCGTGCATCTCAGAGAGCTGGTGCAGTCGAGTCCTTATTACGAGAATGTCGATCCGCCCGAGCTACAGTTCCGGCACGATTTGATGAAGGCCAAATTGTTCGGCTTTCTCGACCAGCCGCAGGCGGTGTTCAATCGCTACCCTCAAACCGATCAGAGCCTGCCCGCGATGTATGCCCGTGCCATCGCCACCTACCGGCAATCCGGCGTCAAAGTCGCTCTGCCGCAGCTCGACGCGCTGATCGCCGCACAACCCAACAATCCCTATTTTTACGAAATTAAGGGCCAATTCCTGTTCGAGAGCGGCAATCCGAAAGCCGCGGTGGCGCCGTTGCGCGAAGCAGTGAGGCTTGGCCCTAACGAGGCGCTTCTGCGCATCATGCTAGGTCAGGCCCTGCTCGGCACCAACGATTATAGTTTGACCGACGAAGCGATCACCAATCTGCGCACGGCGCTTGCGCGCGAGGACTCATCGGCCATGGGCTACCGCCAGCTTGCCGTGGCCTATGCCCGCAAGGCCGAAAAAGCTCAAGCGGCGAGCGCCAAGCGTCTTTTTATGGCCCAAGCGGAGCTTGCGTCCGCCGAAGCCTATTTCTATGAAGGGCAACTGAAACTTGCCAAGCAGCAGGCCAAGCGCGCGAGAGACGGATTTATCGACGGAACGCCGAACTGGATCAGGGCCGACGATATCCTGGCTTTTCAAGTGCCCAGAACCAACTGACCTCATAACCCCCGGAGATCCCCCGCCATGTCCCTGAAGACAGGTCTTGCCACCGCCTTGGTGGCCGCCGTCGTCGCCGCACTCGTCAGCGCCGCAACTCTTCTCGCGATCTGGAAGACCGCGCCCGATGTCGTCGATGCGCCGGGCGCCGCGCTCGACGAGCAGCGGGTGGCGGATATCGTGCGCGATTATCTCACCAAGAATCCCGAGATTCTGGTGGAGATGACCAACGAGCTCGATAAGCGGCAGCAGGCCGAGCAGGCGAAGCAACAGGAGAAGGTCATTAGCGAGAACGCAGAGGCGATCTTCCGCTCGCCCCTCGCTTATGCCGCGGGGAACCCAAGCGGAGACGTCACCGTCGTCGAATTCTTCGACTACAATTGCGGCTACTGCCGCCGCGCGCTGCCCGACGTCGTCAAGCTCGTCGAGAGCGACGACAAGGTGAAGGTGGTGTTCAAAGAGCTGCCCATTTTCGGCGAAGAGTCCGAGGGCGCAGCCAAGGCTGCGCTCGCCGCCGGCAAGCAGGGCAAATATTTCGAGATGCATCAGAAGCTATTTTCGGAGCCGGGGAAGGCCAGCAAAGAGAAGGCCTTGAAGATTGCCCAGGAGCTCGGCCTCGATATTCCCCAGCTCGAGAAGGACATGCAGGACCCCTCGATCCAGAAGGCGCTCGACGAGGCAAGGGAACTCGCGCAGAAGCTCGGCCTGCAAGGTACCCCGCTCTACCTCATCGGAGACCGTTCGATACCCGGCGCTCCCGACGATCTCTACGATCAGCTTGTGGCCAAGGTGACGGAGGTGCGCGAGAAGGGCTGCAAGGCAACCTGCTGACCGCAAGCTCTGCCTAATCTTGTTTGCGGCTCATTTTGCCCAACGGCCGAAAAGCTGATAAAGGGGCCCGACAGCAACGGACGGGCAGCCAAGCTGCGTGCCCTTTCTTTTAGGCCCTTTCCAGCCGCCATGGCGAAGCCGATTTACGTTCTAAACGGTCCCAATCTTAACCTGCTTGGGACCCGCGAGCCGGAGGTCTACGGCAGGGAGACCTTGGCGGACTTGCGGACGCGCTGCGAACGCAAGGCCGCTTCACTCGGCTTTCCGCTCGACTTTCGTCAGAGCAACCACGAGGGCGAGCTGGTGGCATGGATCCAGGAGGCGCGCGAGGGGGCTTCGGGCCTCATCATCAATGCCGGCGCCTTCACCCACACCTCGATCGCCATTCTCGATGCGCTCCTCGCCTGCCCGCTTCCCGCCGTCGAGGTGCACTTGTCCAATATTTTCACCCGCGAGCCCTTCCGCCGGCATTCCTATATTTCCAAGGCGGTTCGGGGTGTTATCTGCGGTTTCGGCGCGATAGGCTACGAGCTGGCGATTGAGGCGCTCGCCGCCTCGCTCGCCGCCAAGCCGTCGAAGTGAGAAGGAGAGAACGCCGCCCATGACGCAACAAGGGGGCAACTTCGACAAGGATCTCATCCGCGAGCTCGCTGCGCTGCTCGAGGAGACCGGACTCACCGAGATCGAAATCGAACACGAGGGGCGGCGGATCAGGGTCGCTCGCGGCGTCAATCTGACGACCACGCTGACCACGAGCCCGGAAACGCCTTTGCCCGAGCCCCGCGAGAGCAAAAAGCCGGCCAAACGTGCCGGCGCTCAGCAGACTTCGGGCGAAGAGCTTGTGATCCATCCCGGCACGGTAACCTCGCCCATGGTCGGCACCGCCTATCGCTCGCCGGAGCCCGGCGCCCCGCCTTTTGTCGAGGTCGGGTCCAAGGTCACGGCCGGACAGACGATTCTCATTATCGAAGCCATGAAAACCATGAACCAGATCCCCTCGCCCCGCGCCGGCACCGTCGTGGCCATTCTCGTCGAGGACGGCCAGCCGGTCGAATATGGCGAGCCTTTGGTGGTGATCGAGCAACGCTAGCCGGGGCGCGATGTTCGACAAAATCCTGATCGCCAACAGGGGAGAGATCGCGCTTCGCATCGAACGGGCCTGCAAGGAGCTTGGCATCGCCACGGTCGCGGTGCATTCCACCGCCGACGCCGACGCCATGCATGTGCGCCTCGCCGACGAGAGCGTGTGCATCGGCGCGGCTCCCGCCAAGGAGAGCTATCTCAACATCCCGGCGATCGTCGCCGCCTGCGAGATCACCGGCGCCGATGCCGTGCATCCGGGCTACGGCTTTCTGGCGGAAAACCCCCGCTTCGCCGAAATCCTGGAAGAACACGACATCACCTTCATCGGGCCCTCGGCTGAACATGTGAGGCTGATGGGGGACAAGATCCTGGCCAAGGAGGCCGCGCGTTCGCTCGGCATCCCGGTCGTGCCCGGCTCAGGCCCGCTCAACGATATCGAGGAGGCGCTTACATTCGCGCGCGAGATCGGCTTTCCGGTGCTGATCAAGGCCGCGGCGGGCGGCGGCGGGCGGGGGATGAAGCTCGCGCTCGACGAAAGCGAACTTGCGCCTGCCATGTCGACCGCACGCAACGAAGCGCGCGCGGCCTTCGGCGATCCCACCGTTTATCTAGAGAAATATCTCACCCACCCGCGCCATATCGAGGTGCAGGTGCTGGCCGACGGCCAGGGCAACGCCATCCATCTCGGCGAACGCGACTGTTCCTTGCAGCGGCGTCACCAGAAGCTTTGGGAGGAAGCCCCCTCGCCGGCCTTGAACGAAAGCGAACGCGTGCGCATCGGCGAGATCGTGGCCAAGGCGATGCGGCAATTGCGCTATCGCGGGGTCGGCACCGTCGAGTTTCTCTACGAGGGCGGCGAGTTCTATTTCATCGAAATGAATACGCGCCTTCAGGTCGAGCACACCGTCACGGAGATGATTACCGGGCTCGATCTCGTAATCGAGCAGATTCGCATCGCCGCCGGCGCGCCGCTCACGCTCAAGCAGGGGGACATCCGTTTCAACGGGCATGCCATCGAATGCCGCATCAATGCCGAGAATCCGCACACCTTCCGGCCCTCCCCGGGAATGATCACGCATTTCCATCCGCCGGGGGGCCTGGGCGTTCGCGTCGATTCGGGAGCTTACGCGGGCTACACCATTCCGCCCTATTATGACAGTCTGATCGGCAAGCTGATCGTGCATGCCCGCACCCGCAACGAGTGTTTAATGCGGCTCAAGCGGGCGCTCGGAGAATTCGTGGTCGATGGTATCGAAACCACCATTCCGCTGTTCAATTCGCTCATTGCCGAGCCGGATATCGTCGACGGCAATTACGACATTCATTGGCTGGAAAGGCACCTCGCCAAGCGCGGATAGAGCCGGACCATGACGTCCATCGACGACGTGACAATCGAAATCACCCCGCAGGTGCTGCTCAAGGCCTATGCCTGCGGCATCTTCCCGATGGCGGAAAGCGCGGAGGACAACGCGCTCTACTGGATCGAGCCGGAGCGGCGCGGCATTCTGCCCCTCGACCGCGTGCACGTGCCGCGGCGGCTCGCCCGCACCATTCGCAAGGGCGGATTCGAGGTCAAGATCGACCGCAATTTCGAGGCGGTGATTGAAGGCTGCGCGGCGCCGCGCTCAGGCCGGCGCTCGACCTGGATCAACGGGCGGATCAGAAGTCTGTATCGCGAGCTGTTCGCGCTCGGCCATTGCCACACCGTCGAGGTCTGGCAGGACGGGATGTTGACGGGCGGCCTCTACGGCGTGCATCTCGGCCGCGCCTTTTTCGGCGAAAGCATGTTCTCGCGCGTGCGCGATGCGAGCAAGATCGCGCTCGTCTATCTCGTGGCGCGACTGATCTACGGGGGCTTCACCCTGCTCGACACGCAATTCGTTACCGGTCACCTCGCCCGCTTCGGCGCGATCGAAGTGAGCCGGGAAGAATTTCAACGGTTTCTCGAAGCCGCGTTAGGCGGCGGCACGGCCCAGGGCAGCGTTTCCGGCTCTTCGGCGGGCGCGGCTTCTTCGGCCGCCGGCGGGGGCGCCGGTTCGGGCTCCGCCTCGGGGGCCGGAGCTTCGGTCTCCGCGGCGGGCGCTTTCGCGCTGCTGCCGGAAGACGCCGACGCCGAATTCGTCTTGCAGCTCGTCAGCCAGACGTCGAAGACCGGATGCTCCACGGCGTGAAGGCCGGGGCTGTCGGCGAACATCCAGCCGGTGAAGATGCGCTGCACCTCGCCGGTGAGCTTGACCTCGTCCACTTCGACGAAGGAGGTGGTCTTCGGCGCCTCGGTGGGCGGGCGAGTGTTGCATACGCGCGGGGTAACTTTCAGCGCGCCGAACTCGACCGTCTGATTGATGGGAATTTCCAGATGCGAAATCCGCCCGGTGACCTTGTCGAGCGCGGCGAACACCGCAATTTCGTTGCGGATGATTTCAGCTTGCGCGGCGTGGGCGCCGAACAAGACAAATCCGCATAAGACCGCGACGAGGAGAAGCCCCCTGCCCCTGCGATAGGGCGCTTCCATCGATGTCATACCGCACACCCTCCAGCCGGTGCGCTCCTTGGCTAAACGCCTGGTCCAGGAATGGGGCATGGATGTGGCCGTCATCTTCAGGCGCCGCGCTCGGCATAAAAACGCAAGCGGACGTGATCGGCGAACCAAATGCCGCGACGGTCGCACAAAGAAGGGCGCACGAGCTCGATCGCTTCAGCCACGGCTTCGCTCCGCTCCGGCTCGGGAAACTGATCGAAGAAGGACCGGCCGAAGGTCCTGAGCCAGCCTTCGATGCCGTGCTTCAGGGGCGTCGGCCGCGAGACATGCGTCATCTCGCGCACGCTAAAGCCGCCTTTGGTCAGAAGCTCGGTATATTCCTCGGCGGTCGGGAAGAACCACGGCGTGAGCAAAGCGGGATCGCCGTTCCGCCGCAGGCTCACCGCGCGCATGGCCGTGGCAAGCGCCGCCACGTTGCCGTGGCCGCCAAGTTCGGCCACGAAACGCCCGTGTGGGCGCAGCGCGCGATGTACTCCCGCGATCACAAGCTCGGGTTTCAGCATCCAGTGCAGCGCGGCGTTGGAGAAGACGGCGTCGAACTCGGAGACAAAGTCGAGCGCGTGCCCGTCAAGCTTGCGCACCCGCAACCCTTTGATGCGGGCCGCCGCAAGCAGCTCGTCGCTCAAATCGACGCCGAGAACGTCGGCGCCCGCGGCCTTGATCTCGGCCGTCAGCGTGCCATCGCCGCACCCAAGGTCGAGGATGCGCTCGCCCGGCTTCGGCGCCAGCATGGTGAACACCTGCCCTGCCATTTCCTGCACGAAGCGCGCGTGCCTTGCGTAGTCCGAGGCGGACCAGCGCTGCACGGGCTTCGGCAGCTCGGCTTGGGACATTGTCTCTTGGGTCATTCGGGCTGCCAGGGCTGGTAATCCAGGCGCGGCTTCTGCGCGTCGGTGCGAAGCGTTGAGCCAGGCGGCCGGTAGGCCTCGTAGGTTCCGGTCAGATTCGGACGATGCGGCTTCTCCCACGGGCGCGTCCGGTAGCTCTCCTCGGTCGGCGGGACGTCCACTGTGTGATGCAGCCAAGCGTGCCAGGCCGGCGGAATCTGCGAGGGCTCGGCCAGATCCTTGTAGATCACCCAACGCCGATCGCCGCCACGTTCGCGATAATAGACATTGCCGAGGCCGTCCTCGCCGACACGCTCCCCCTTTCGCCACGTGAAAACGCGCGTGCCGATGGTGTTGCCCGTCCACCAGGCGAAGATTTCAGTGAAGATTCCCATGCGTTGCGTTTCGGCGCGTTTTGCTTTTTGCGCCGCGACTATGGGCCGAAGGCGGAGCGCTGTCCAGGCGGCTAATGCGGCGCCACCTGCGCCTTTGTGGCTCTCCCGTGACCCGACCCGTGCCGCTCCCCGGCCTCCGGCTCGCCTTGGGCCGGACTGTAAATCGGCCGCTGGAAGCTCAGCGCGATCCGCTCTTCCAGGCCGGCCACCATATAATGATCGCCCCGCAGCTCGAAGCGGCGGTCGTCGCTAATCAGCCAGGAGAGCCTGCGGTAGAGCGTGCTTGCGGTTGTGGGCAGAACGAGCACCTGATGCGCGCCCGCCCGCAACGCCTCTTCCACCAGCGCGGGTGTGGCGTGCATGCTCATGATCATGGCGGGCACGAGCGACAGAGGACCGGAGGTCCTATGGCGCATGGTTTCGACGAGCCGCGGCCCGCTCAAAGGTTGCATCGTGGCGGCCGCAATCACTACATCGGGGATATTCTCCCCCATCGCATCGAGGGCTTGGGTCGGACTTTCGTAAGTCTCGATACGACCGGTGCCGATGGCGGCAAGCATGGCCCGCATCAGCGAGAGAATCGACCCGCGATTGTCGACGACAGCGATTGCGAGCGTGTCGAGATGGCGTCCAAAGGCGCGGTGGTGATGGTGCATGGGTATCGGACCCTTTCCCTCTGGGCGCCGGGCTTCAGGTGGAACGTAGTAAGCAAAGGGTAAAAAGACCGTCAAAGGCGCGTCTGTTGAGCGCAAGGCGAGGCTTTCGCGTTCTCCACCTCCTGTCCACAGGCCATACCCGGCTTATGCACCCCAACTTATCGTGTTCGCCCACAGGGTTTAGTGGTAAGTTAGGGGTTCAATGCATAGATGTTGATGATGCGCACGAATCGCCCCAGTGTCGAAGGTTGCGCGCGCCGCCAGTGAGTGAGGCTAAATACCTAGGGGGACATGAGAAAAATGAGAATCGCAAGGAGATTCACCGAGCCGGGCAAGTCGCCCTATGAGGCCATCCCCTTCCGGGAAAGCGCGAGCGAGATCCGCAATCCGGACGGGTCGGTCGTGTTTTCGCTCGAGCGATTCCAGGTCCCCGCACATTGGAGCCAGGTCGCGGCCGATATTCTCGCCCAGAAATATTTCAGGAAGGCGGGGGTGCCAGCGCGGCTGAAGCGGGTAGAAGAGAATTCGGTTCCCTCTTGGCTATGGCGGTCGGTGCCTGATGAGGAGGCGCTCGCCAATCTGCCCGAAGAAGAGCGGTTCGGCAGCGAGACGGACGCCCGGCAGGTCTTCGATCGACTGGCCGGAACATGGACCTATTGGGGCTGGAAGGGCGGCTATTTTTCGAGCGAAGACGACGCGCACGCCTTCCATGACGAGCTTCGATACATGCTCGCCATGCAGATGGGGGCGCCAAACAGCCCGCAATGGTTCAATACCGGCCTCCATTGGGCTTATGGCATCGATGGCCCGAGCCAGGGACATTATTATGTGGACTTCAAGACCGGCGAGGTGAAGGCCTCGACCTCGGCCTACGAGCACCCCCAGCCGCATGCCTGCTTCATCCAGTCGATCGCCGACGATCTCGTCAACGAAGGCGGGATCATGGACCTTTGGGTGCGGGAAGCGCGGCTCTTCAAATATGGGTCCGGCACCGGCACCAATTTCTCGAGTCTCCGGGGCGAAAACGAGCCCCTTTCCGGCGGCGGTAAGTCGTCCGGGTTGATGAGCTTCCTCAAGATCGGCGACCGGGCGGCTGGTGCGATCAAGTCCGGGGGCACGACCCGCCGGGCGGCCAAGATGGTCGTGGTCGACATCGACCACCCCGACATCGAGGAGTACATCAACTGGAAAGTGGTCGAGGAGCAGAAGGTGGCGGCGCTCGTCACCGGCTCGAAAATCCTGTCCGAGCGGCTCAATGCCATCATGAAGGCCTGCGTCAATTGCGAGGGCGACGGCGACGACTGCTTCGATCCGAAACGAAATCCGGCCTTAAAGCGCGAGGTGCGGGCCGCGCGCAAAGCCAAGGTGCCCGACAATTATATCCGCCGCGTCATTCAGTTCGCGCGACAAGGCTACACCTCAATCCAGTTCCAGACTTACGACACCGACTGGGATTCGGAGGCCTACCGGACGGTTTCGGGGCAGAATTCCAACAATTCGGTGCGGGTGACCGACGATTTCCTGCGTGCGGTCGAGGCGGACGGCGACTGGAACCTGATCTACCGCAAGAGCGGCAAGGTCGCGAAGACGATCAAGGCGAGGTCGCTCTGGGACCAGATCGGCTATGCCGCCTGGGCCAGCGCCGATCCCGGCATCCAGTTCCACACCACGATCAACGATTGGCATACGTGCCCCGCAGCCGGCGAGATCAAGGCGTCGAACCCGTGCTCCGAATACATGTTCCTTGACGACACTGCCTGCAATCTCGCTTCGCTCAATCTGATGGCCTTCCGCAACGACGATGGCAGTTTCGACGTCGAAGCCTATGAGCACGCAATCAGGCTTTGGACCATCGTGCTCGAAATCGCCGTGACCATGGCGCAATTCCCCTCGCGGCGGATCGCCCAACTCTCCTACGAGTACCGCACGCTGGGCTTGGGTTACGCCAATATCGGCGGCCTTCTCATGGCGTCCGGCATCCCCTACGATTCGCCGGAAGGCCGGGCGCTGTGCGGCGCGCTTACCGCCATCATGACGGGCGTCGCCTACGCCACAAGCGCGGAGATGGCGCGCGAACTCGGCCCCTTCCCCGGCTACGAGGCCAATCGCGAGCCGATGCTGAGGGTCATGCGCAACCATGCGCGTGCGGCCTCCGGGGAGAGCACCGGCTATGAGAATCTGGCGACGACGCCGGTGCCGCTCGATCATGCCTCCTGCCCGGACCCGAGGCTGCTGTCGCATGCCGTGCATGCTTGGGAGAAGGCACTCGAGCTCGGCAAGGCCTATGGCTACCGCAATGCACAGGCGACGGTGATCGCGCCGACCGGCACGATCGGACTGGTGATGGACTGCGACACGACCGGCATCGAGCCAGACTTCGCGCTGGTGAAGTTCAAGAAGCTCGCCGGCGGGGGCTATTTCAAGATCATCAACCGCATGGTGCCCGAGGCGCTGAAGCGGCTTGGCTACCCTGAGGAAGCGATTAAACGGATCGTCGACTACGCCGTAGGCCGCGGCACGCTGAAGGGCGCGCCCGGCGTCAATCACGAGACGCTCCTTGCCAAGGGCTTCACTCCGGAAAAGCTCGCGGCGATCGAGAAGGCTGTGGCCTCCGCCTTCGACATCAAATTCCTGTTCAATAAATGGACGCTTGGGGAGGACTTCCTCACCGGCACGCTCGGTCTCTCGGCGGAGCGCATCGACCAGCCCGATTTCGACCTATTGGCCGAGATCGGCTTCGGCAGGCGCGAGATCGAAGCCGCCAACGAATATGCCTGCGGAGCCATGACGCTCGAAGGCGCTCCGGGCCTCAAGCCCGAGCACTTGCCGGTATTCGATTGCGCCAGTCCGTGCGGGCGCAAGGGGAAGCGCTATCTCTCGGTCGAGAGCCACATCCGCATGATCGCGGCGGCTCAGCCCTTCATCTCGGGCGCCATCTCCAAAACCATCAACATGCCGAATGACGCCTCGGTGGAGGACTGCAAGGCGGCTTATCTCCTTTCCTGGCGGCTTGGGCTCAAGGCGAACGCGCTCTATCGCGACGGCTCGAAGCTCTCCCAGCCGCTCAACGCGCAACTTCTCGCCGACGAGGAGGACGAACAGGAAGAGGTACTGGCGGCCATCGCTTCGGATCAGCCGCTAGCGCAGCGCGCGTCGGTCTTGGCCGAACGCGTCGTCGAGCGTATCGTCGAACGCGAGGTGCAGCGCAAGCGCGCCGAGCGCGAACGCTTGCCCGATCGGCGCAAAGGCTATACGCAGAAAGCCGTCGTCGGCGGGCATAAGGTCTATTTAAGGACTGGAGAGTATGCAGACGGACGGTTGGGCGAGATCTTCATCGACATGCACAAGGAGGGCGCAGCCTTCCGCTCGCTCATGAACAACTTCGCGATCGCGGTATCCGTCGGTTTGCAGTATGGCGTTCCGCTGGAAGAGTTCGTCGATGCCTTCACTTTCACGCGCTTCGAGCCGGCAGGTCCGGTGCGAGGCAACGAAGCGATCAAGAACGCGACCTCGATCCTCGATTATCTGTTCAGAGAGCTTGCAGTTTCTTATCTTGGGCGTTACGACCTTGCTCATGTTGATCCAAAAGAGATCGGCAGCACAACACTCGGCTCCGGTGACGCCGGCGAAGGCAAGCGTTCCACCGAAGCTCTCGTCTCGCCGGGCTTCACCCGTGGTCGTCTCGGCGAACCGAAGCTCATCGCGCCGAGTAAAGCGCAAAGCACCGGTACGCATGCTCGCGCCTTGCAGGCGGATGCCCGCGAGGAGACGCAGCAGCGCAGCACGGGCTTTGCCCTCGCATCCACCCACGTCTCTTCACCGCAGACGGCCGAGCGCGTCGCACGTGCCGTCGAGGCGCTCGCCGAACGCGCCGCAACAGATCTTGTGGCCGAAGCGCGCGTTAAGGGTTATGAAGGGGAAGCGTGTGCTGAATGCGGGAACTTTACGCTCGTGCGCAACGGCACGTGTCTCAAATGCGATACGTGTGGAGCGACGAGCGGATGTAGCTAGAGTGACTTTTTGACAGCCAGCCAGCCCGAAGGAGGGATGCAAAATGGCAGTAGCGAAGAGGAAGACTGCAAAACGGAAGCCGGCCCGCAAGACCGCGGCGGCGAAGAAAACGACGGCGAAGAAGACGGGCACCGCTCGTCGCAAGACCGCGAAGAAAAGATAGGTCTGCAAGAGGCGCGGGGCTCGACCCCGCGCCTTCTTTATTTCCATTCAAAAACAATCGGTTATAAGCCAACGCGGCGAGGCTCGCCGGTGTTCGCGTGTAATGCTGCGCGCGGCGCCGTGGCGGCCGCCTTCGGCGTGGCCGCGCGACGTGTGCGCAAACCAATTCGTGTTGCGCTCGCATTGGAGCAATGCGCTGCCGCACCGATTGCGCATCGCCCGTGCATGCTCTTCGTCGCGCCGCGGAAGCGCCGCATGATGCAGGAGCTGTTGCCGCACCGATGGCTTCGGGAGAAACCGGCAGAGAAGGGCTTCGACAGCTTCGGGCCAACGGCCGGCCAGTCGACTGATTCGCTTTTTTGCTAAAATTGTTCAGGCTGGCTCCCCGGGAGCGGCCGGAAAGCCCTCCTCGCGGATAAGTATCCACAGGGCTTTTTCCGCCGCCTCGAGCTTGCACTCGTCGGTCGAGCGCAGCACGACATGGGTGCCAAGGCGCCTTTGTTCGAAGAAGGGATAGCTGCCGATCTGCACCCCTGGATGAGAGGCCTGGAGTGCGGAGAGGCCCGGCGCCACGTCGCCTTCCGGCGCATCGATCCGCACCGAGCGGGATAGCATTGGGCGGCCTTTGCGCAAACGCGGGCTCACCGCATCGAGCATCACCTGCATGATATTCGGCACCCCGGCCATGACGATCACGTTGTCCAGCATGTAGCCCGGTGCCCTCGAGATAACGTTGTCGATCAGCTCGGCGCCTTCGGGGATGCGGGCCATGCGCAGCCGCGCCGGCGTCAATTCCTGCTCGCTGAAGCGGAGGCGCATGGCCGCGACGGCATTGGGATCGAGCACGACCTCGACCCCGAAGGCCTTGGCGATCGCGTCGGTGGTCAGGTCGTCATGGGTTGGTCCGATCCCCCCGGTGGTGAAGACATAGGTGAAGCGGCGACGCAACGCGTTCACGGCGGCGACGATCTCATCCTCGGTGTCGGAAACTACCCTGACCTCGCGCAAGAGGATGCCGATGCGGGTGAGATAGGCCGCGATATAGGCGATATTGACGTCTTGGGTGCGGCCGGAGAGGATCTCGTCCCCGATGACGACAAGGGCCGCGGTTATCGCGGTGGCATTCGGATTTTGCCCAGTCATGGCCGTCAGTGAACGAAATGACGGAGGTTAAGTCTACTCGTTTGCGGCTCCTGCGCACGCATTTGCCGCCGAAATCGGCTTTCCGCCGGCCCCGGCCATTGCAGCGCGGGCGTTTTCGCCATAAGTGAACCGCAGTTCCTCTATAATCGGCGACCATGTCCAATCTCGAATTTGCCCGCGCCCAAGCGCGCGACACCAAGATCAAGCTTCACGGGCCCGACGCCTTCGCCGGCATGGCAAAGGCCGGACGGCTGGTGGCCGAAGTGCTCGACCTCCTGGTCGATGAGGTAAAACCCGGAGTGACCACCGAGGCGCTCGACCAGTTCGTCTTCGCCTTCGCCATGGACCACGGCGCCGTCCCCGCCCCCCTCAATTACCGGGGCTTCCCCAAGTCGATTTGCACCTCGCTCAATCACGTCGTGTGCCACGGCATTCCCGGCCCTCGCGTGCTCAAGGAAGGCGATATCCTCAATATCGACGTGACGCTGATCCTCGACGGCTGGCACGGCGATTCGAGCCGCATGTACGCCGTCGGCAAGATCTCCCGCGCCGCCGAGCGCCTGCTCGACGTCACTTATAATGCGCTGATGCGGGGCGTGGCCGCGGTCAGGCCAGGCGCCACTACAGGCGACATCGGCCACGCCATCCAGACTTATGCCGAAGGCGAACGCTGCAGCGTGGTGCGCGATTTTTGCGGTCACGGGCTCGGCAGGGTATTCCACGACCGGCCCAATATTCTGCATTACGGCGAGCCGGGCGAAGGGCTTCAGCTCAAGCCCGGCATGCTGTTCACCATCGAGCCGATGATCAATCTCGGCAAGCCGCACGTGAAAATTTTGTCCGACGGTTGGACCGCGGTCACGCGCGACCGTTCGCTATCGGCTCAATTCGAGCACACGGTGGGGGTCACCGAGACGGGATGCGAGGTCTTCACTCTGTCGCCGCGCGGTTTGGACCGGCCTCCCTACCAACGCCAGTGAGCGCAGGCTGAATGGGCTTCAAGGACGGGGCCAAGCCACATTATTTCGGCCACCGCGAGCGGCTGAGAAAGCGCTTCCGGGAGGCGGGACCCGACGCCCTCCCCGATTACGAGCTATTAGAACTTGTCCTTTTCCGCGCAATGCCTCGGCGCGACACCAAGCCGCTCGCCAAGGCGCTCTTGTCCCGCTTCGGCACTTTCGCGGAGACCTTGAACGCCCCGGACGAGCTGCTGCGCGAAGTCCCGGGGATTGGGGACGCGGCGATCACTGAGCTTAAGCTCGTGCGCGCGGCGGCGCTCCGGCTGATGCGCGGCGAGGTGCTGGAACGGCCGGTGCTCTCCTCCTGGTCCCAGGTGCTCGACTATTGCCGCGCCTCGATGGGATTTGCGAGCAAAGAGCAATTCCGCATTCTCTTCCTCGACAAACGCAATCAAATCATCGCCGACGAGGTGCAGCAGACCGGCACCGTCGATCATACTCCCGTCTATGTGCGGGAGGTGGTGAAGCGGGCGCTAGAGCTGTCGGCAACCGCCATCGTGCTGGTGCACAATCACCCTTCCGGGGATCCGACCCCCTCCCGCGCCGATATCGAGATGACCAGGCAGATCGTGGCGGCGGCGAAGCCGCTCGGGGTCGTGGTGCACGACCATATCATCGTCGGCAAGCAAGGACACGCCAGCCTGCGCGGCTTGGGGCTGATTTAAGACTGACGCCGCTCCGAGTAGGCGTGGCCAAAGCGGTTATTTATGCCGGAAAGGCTACGCAGACCCGTGGAGGAGATCAAGCCGGGGCCGGGCCGAACACGAGCACGGCGTTCAGACCGCCGAAGGCGAAGGAGTTCGACATCGCGTAATTGACCTCGCGCTTCTTGCCCATATTGGGCGTGTAGTCGAGGTCGCATTCGGGGTCCGGCTCGTCGAGGCCGAGGGTGGCCGGAACGAATTTTTCCTCAATTGCCTTGATGGTGGCGACGGCCTCAATGGCGCCGCCGCCGCCGAGGCAATGGCCGTGCATCGACTTGGTGGACGAAATCGACACCTTGTTGGCGGCGTTGCCGAACACACGCTTGATGGCGCGGGTTTCGTTGACGTCGTTGACCGCGGTCGCGGTTCCGTGCGCGTTGATATAGTCGATGTCGCTTGGGGAAAGGCGGGCGTCGTCAAGCGCCATTTGCATTGCCATCGACGCGCCGTCGATTGACGGATTGACCATGTCGGCCGCATCAGCGGTCATGCCGTATCCCATCACTTCGGCGAGAATCTTGGCGCCGCGCGCCTTGGCATGTTCCAGTTCCTCGAGCATCAGCACCCCGCCGCCTTCTGCAAGCACGGTGCCGTTGCGCTTTTTGGCGAAGGGCCATAGCCCGTCGGGGCTTAGCACGCGCATGGCTTGCCAAGCCCTTGTCGCGCCCCAATTGAGCGACGCTTCGGCCGCGCCGGCGAGGCCTCGATCGACCAAACCTTCGCGAATCATGCGGTAGACGAGGCCGATTGCGTGGGTGGCGGTGGAACACGCGCTCACCACGCCGAAGGTGGGGCCGGTGATGCCATAGTCGATGCTGACATGGGCCGAGGCGGAACTGCCGATGGCCTTGAGCAGAGTCAGGGGATGCGTCGCCCGCTTGTTCTCCTTGAACAGCATCTTATAGGAGAATTCGAGCGTGGTGAGACCGCCGACGCCCGAGCCGATGATACAGGCGGTACGGTAGCCGTCATTGCCCTTTAGCGGCACTTCGAGGCCCGATTGAGCGACGGCTTCCTTGGCCGCGCAGCCCGCGAATTGCGAATATTTGTCGGCGAGCAGCAGCGACTTGCTCAGCTTCTGCTCGTTCGGATCGAAATCGGGGACCTCACCGGCGATGGTGATATAGAGGTCCTCGGTGGGGAAGCCCTGTACCTGGCGTATTCCGCACTCGCCCTTTTTGAGTGCGGCCCAGAATTTCTCCACGCCAGTGCCCAAAGGTGTGACGACGCCCTGGCCTGTGACCACGACGCGTCTGCGCCCGTCAGTGTGTGTCATGTATTTTTAAGCCGTAACTCCAAGCCTGGTCGACGTCCCGGGAAGGCCGCCTGGCGGAAAATGGCTGGTTCAAGCTGCTGCGCCGGAAGCCTTCGTCTCTGCGATGATGCCCTTCACCCGGTCAACGACGGAACCCACCGTCGCGAACGCTTCCACCTCTTCATTGGCATTATAAGGGATTTCGATCCCAAAAGTATCCTCAATGTCGAACACGATGACGGCGAGGTCGAGCGATTCGATCTCGAGTTCACTGAGAGGCGTTTCGAGCGTGACGGACTTCGAAGGGTCCTTCATGTTCTTACGCAGAATCTCAATGATCTTGGTAGCCACCTCGTCCATATTTCGTCTCCCTGCCCCGTTGAGGGGGTCCGTCTATCGTCCCTGGCTAAATCATAGCTAATTTCAGGGCAAGTCAGGCATTGGAATAGACTTAAAAACCTGTCGAGTCTACCCGGCTTCCTGCCCCGATCAATTGGCTGCCCGGCGCTCTCTTCGCCAACAAAATTGGCGTTTTTGCGCCTCGCAGCGCCACGGTTTCAGCATATTCCCTCTACGAAAAGCCGCCTTCCGCCATGCAGAATAGGACGAGGGTGTTACTATATAGTGAGAGAGGCCGACCTGCGGCCAATAGACACTCAGGAGATCTTGGACCGGGGTTAAGCGGCGGTAAAGCAAGCGCAAAGCGAGCGCCATGACAAGGATGCCCAAACTCTCATCCGAGGACGACGCGACGGGGGCGCCAACTCCCGCCAGCCGGCCTTGGCTCCAATCCTATCCCGAAGGCATAGACTGGGCGGCAAAGTTAAAGCCCGGACTGGTCGGCGACTTGATGGACCGCGCCGCGCAATGTTACGGCTCGAGACCCTGCACCTATTTTATGGGGAGGCGGTTGAGCTTTGCGGAGGTGGCGGCCTTGTCCGACCGCGCCGCCAAGGGCTTAAGCACGATCGGCGTACGCGAGGGCGTCAAGGTGGGCTTGTTTCTCCCCAACTCGCCCACGTTCGTCATCTTCTATTACGGTGTGCTTAAGGCCGGCGGCGCCGTCGTCAATTTCAATCCGCTCTACAGCCTGGAAGAGATCGAGTTCCAGATTCGCGACAGCGGCGCCAGCATCATGGTGACGCACGATCTCGCCCTAACCTTCGACAAGGTCGAAGCGATGCTCCGCCGCGGCGTGTTGGAAAAGGCCGTCGTGGCAAGCTTTGCATCGCTCTTACCGCCGCTTAAATCGGTCGGATTCAAGCTTTTGAAGCGCACCAAGCTTGCCCGTCCCGACCTCTCCCCGGCGCATGAGAAAATCGTGCCGGAGGAACTTTTACTCGCCAATGACGGGCGCTATGCGCGGCCGGCGATCACGCCGGACTCGATCGCCGTATTGCAGTACACCGGCGGCACGACCGGCACGCCCAAGGGCGCCATGCTCAGCCATGCCAATCTGACCATCAACGTGCAGCAGGTGCAGCTTTGGCAGAATCGGCATACCACCGATCATGATCGTATTCTCGGTATTCTGCCGCTATTCCACGTCTTCGCCATGACGGTGGTGATGAATCTCAGCATCGCCCGCGGCATGGAGATGGTTCTCGTACCCAAATTCGATCTGATCGAGACGCTGAGGCTGATCCACAGGCTGCGTCCGACGATGATGCCCGGCGTCCCCACCCTTTTCAACGCCGTGCTGCGGCACCCGCATGTCAAGAAATACGATCTCTCCTCGCTTGAATATTGCATCGCCGGGGGCGCGGCGCTGCCCATGGAGGTGAAGCATGGCTTCGAGAACATCTCGGGCTGCGGCGTGGTGGAGGGCTATGGTTTGAGCGAGACCTCGCCCGTCGCCTGCTGCAATCCGGTCGGCGCCGTGAGAGAAGGGTCGATCGGCTTGCCGCTTCCCGGCACAGAGATCTCCATCCGCTCGCTCGAAGACCCGACCAAGGAAATGAAGCTTGGCGAGCCCGGCGAAATCTGCATCGCGGGCCCGCAGGTGATGAAGGGCTATTGGAACAAGCCGCAGGAGACGGAGGCGAGCTTCATCGGCCGTTTCTTCCGCACCGGCGATGTCGGCTATATGGACGAGGACGGCTATGTCTTCATCGTCGATCGCATCAAGGACATGATCAACGCCTCGGGCTTCAAAATCTATCCGCGCCGGATCGAGGACGCTCTCTACGAGCATGGCGCCGTGGCCGAGGTTACGGTGATCGGCATTCCCGACGAATATCGCGGCGAGGCGCCCAAGGCCTTCGTCAAGCTGAAGGAAGGCAAGGAGGCCACGGTGGAAGAACTCCTCGATTTTCTGCGCGGAAAACTCTCGAAGATCGAGCTTCCGGCCGAGATCGAGTTCCGCGACGAGCTGCCGAAGACAATGGTCGGCAAGCTGTCGAAGAAAGAGCTGCGCCAGGCCCATGCCAGACAGGCCCCGCGCGCGACCTAATCGTTCTCGCTAAAGGACAAAATCTCCGTCTGTAAGATTGTGCTGGCCGGCGAGAGCGATGGCGAAGTCCGCCTTCTTGTCCCCGTTCACGTCGAGCTGAACAGCCGCGCACGAATCGGGCGCTCTGTTTGAGAACCTGCGGCCAAAGCGAGGGGTCGAGCGCCGCGTCATAGATCCCGCCGATCAAATTCGAGAGTCTGTCACCCTCGTCCTTTGCCATGTACGTCCGGGCTCGCGTTGCGGCCTCGCCACCGTCAGGCTCCCAAAGGAGCCAAGTGCGTTGTGGACGGATTATCCCCCGCCCTCCCCTC
>DATLXW010000061.1:0-2622 GCA_035575415.1 Methyloceanibacter sp.
GTCGGGCTTGCCGTTCGGTCCTTCCGGGTTCACGTAGATCAGGCCCATCTGCACGGCGGCGAGCGGGTTCTCGAGCTGGCGGTCGCCGGTGTAGCGCTTGTCGCCGAGCCAAGTGTCCTCGGCGCCCCAATAGATGTCCTCTTCGGGCTCCCAACTGTCCTCGCGGCCGCCGCCGAAGCCGAAGGTCTTGAAGCCCATCGACTCGAGCGCGCAATTGCCGGCGAGGATCATCAGATCGGCCCAGGAAATCTTGTTGCCGTATTTCTGCTTGATCGGCCAGAGCAGCCGCCGCGCCTTGTCGAGATTGGCGTTGTCCGGCCAGCTGTTGAGGGGCGCGAAACGCTGCTGGCCTTTGCCCGCGCCGCCGCGGCCGTCGCCGGTGCGGTAGGTGCCGGCGCTATGCCAGGCCATGCGGATGAAGAGCGGGCCGTAATGGCCGAAATCGGCCGGCCACCAGTCCTGCGAGTCGGTCATCAGCGCGTAGAGGTCGCGCTTCAGCGCCTGATAGTCGAGCGTCTTGAATTCCTCTGCGTAGTTGAAGCGCTCGCCCATCGGATTGGACAAGGAGGAATGCTGGTGGAGGATTTTGAGATTGAGCTGGTTCGGCCACCAGTCGCGGTTCGACCGCGCGCCGGCCGTGTGCCTGACCGGGCATTTGCCCGTGTCGTCGACTTTTGCGTCCATGGATCCACTCGTTGTTGTGAAATGGGTCGTTGTCCCGGAGGGGCGACTGTGCGTGCGGCGCACAATAAGGGCAAATCGAATTTGCCTATCGGGCCGATAAGCTCGGCTTATCTTTGCGCGGCCCTTGCGCCAGGAAATCCTGCAATAAGAGCAGCGTCGCCTCCGGCTGCTCCTCTTGCGGCATGTGCCCGCAAGCGTCGATGAGCTTGAGCGTGGAGTTCGGCAGCGTCTGCCTGAGCTTGATGCCGACGTCGAGCGGCACGATGCGGTCGTGGTCGCACCACAGGATCAAGGTGGGCAGCGCGATCGTCTTGTAGCGCTCGGACAGGCTGTCGATGTCCTCCGGCACGATCTGGCGCGCGCTATAGATGATGGCGTGCTTCCCCGCCGCGGTCTTGAGCGGCGCCGCATAGGCCTCGATCTCCTCCGCCTCGATCTTGCTGTCGTCGAAATAGGCGATTTGCAGCGCGAGCCTCGCCTGCACCTCGGGCGGCACCATGCGAATGCCGAGTTGCGAGACGACCGGCACGTCGAGCATGCGGAAGAACACCGGCACGTTCTGCGGGAAGCCGATCGAGTCGATCAGCACGAGCCGGGCGATGCGCCCTTGCAGACGCTCCTTTGCTTGCAGCGCGAGCAGAAGCGCCACCCCGCCGCCGAACGAATGGCCGACCAGCGTAAGGTCGCGCAGATCCTTCTCTTCGATCAGCTCGGCCAACAGCTCGGCCTGATCGAACACCGAGTAGCGCTCGTCGAACGGCTTGTCCGATTGGCCGAAGCCTTTGAGATCGACGGCGATCACGCGGTTCGTTTCGGCGAGGGTGGGCGCCACTCTGCGCCAGGTAAAGCTGCTGGCGCCGAAGCCGTGAATGAGGAGGAGGGGAGGGCCGTTGCCCGCCTCGCGATAGAATAATTTGACCTCGGCGTCGGGAGGGCCAAGCCGCGCATAGGGCCCCTCGAAAAAGTCTCCCGCGCTCAGCCCGCACGCCCCGAGCGAAAGCAGGACGGCGCCAAGGCAAAGCGTCGCGGCAAGCGTTCCTTTCCCCATGATCGCCAGCAGACCCGCGGTCCCCTCGGTTTGACGCAAAACGAAAGTGTCAGCTCTTCCGCCTTGCGGCTCCTCGCGCCCGCGAATCAGTAGCGGAAACGCAAGACCATGATTCGTTGCCTTCTAGCCCGCTTCCTCCGGCCCCGGCAATCGAACCTGTTAACCAATAGTCAAAACAGATTTGGGCGTTTTGCGGCAGTTTCCCGTGGACGAGCGTGCGCATTCCGTCCCTCTCCATTGACGCCCATATAATCCCATGTTATCCCATAATCGCCCGTTCGGTGAGTAAGTGGGAGAGGCTGGCTGCGCTCTCTAGAGGCCACGGGGGGATCTGCGCCGCCTCTCCCACCATTTTTGGGCGTCGGCCTGCACCTCAAGCTTTGAACTCGTTCCGCGGCGGCTTTGGTGCGTGAGGGGGAGATGGACCAGTTTGTCTCGACTTTCACCAACAAGATCGACACCAAAGGCCGCGTTTCGGTCCCGGCTTCTTTCCGCACGGTCCTCGCCAAAGACGGGCTCGACGGCATCTATTGCTATCCATCGCTTGATGCTCCCGCTCTCGACGCCGGCGGCCAGCGTCTGGTCGACAAGATCAACGCGCTGGTTGAGGACCTCGCCCCTTATTCCGACGAGAAGGACCAGCTCGCGACCGCGCTGTTCGGCACCAGCGAAATTCTCACCATCGACCAAGATGGACGCACGATCCTTCCTGAGCGCTTGCGCGAACACGCGGGCATTACCAGCCACATCACCTTCGTCGGTCTTGGCGAAAAATTTCAGATGTGGGAGCCGAAGCGCTTTGAAGCCCATCTCGCTGAGGCGCGCCAGAAAGTGCGCGACCTCCGCAAATTACCCGGCGCGGGGCGCCGCGATCGCGGCGGGCCAGAGGG
>DATLXW010000062.1:0-7347 GCA_035575415.1 Methyloceanibacter sp.
GTGCATGGCCGCGCCGGCGCCGCCGCCCGCCGCAAGGGCGCACGTGAAGGAACGGCCGACGACGGATAGGCGCTTGGCGCGAATCTTTTCGCCGCCGCGACAAGGGCTAACAGCTTGTTAACCGCATCCGCGCTTTACTCGATCCCACGGGTGGGAGTTGAGGGCGTAGAGGGATGCGTAGGCAGATATTCTGCTTTGTCTCCGGCCGTGGCGGCGCGTGCGCGGCTTTAGGGGCGGTGCTCGGGCTTGTCCTTTCGGGCTGTAGCGCCAACGTCTCGCGTTTCGATGCGCCGCTCTTCGCCAGCGCCGACACGGAAAACCAGACCGCCGATTACGCGACCACTTCAGCCTTGCCTCCGGTTCTACCGCAAGAATCGGTGTACGCCAGCGGGACGTCTGCCGGAGTGCAGCAGGCGAGCCTGCCGCCGGCCTCCTATTCGCCGCAGCCGCGCCAGGCGGCCTATTCGCCCGCGCCCTCCGGCCGTATGCGCGCCCCGCAAGCCAATTATCCGGCGCCAGCTCATCCCGCTCCTGAACCAGCGGTGTGGACGCCGAAGAAGGTCTCGGGCGCGCACCACAAGGTCGAAAAGGGCGAGACGCTCTCCATGCTCTCGCGCCGCTATGGGGTTTCGGTCG
Organism: Methyloceanibacter sp.; assembly: GCA_035575415.1. Classification (GTDB taxonomy): domain Bacteria; phylum Pseudomonadota; class Alphaproteobacteria; order Rhizobiales; family Methyloligellaceae; genus Methyloceanibacter. Next base: position 637 of record DATLXW010000062.1, read on the forward strand.
AAGCCATCATGGCCGCCAACAACCTTCCCGACGGCAGGCTGAGCGCCGGTCAGGAGATCGTCATCCCGGGCGCCTCGGCGCCGAAGCCGCACGTGGCCAAGGCCGAACCGAAGCCAGCGCCCGCTTCCTCGCCGGCGCCCGCGACCAAACCCGCCGACGCCGCGGCCAACGAACCGGCCTCGGAGGCCGCGCCGAAAACCGAAACGGCCGAAGCCGCCCCCAAGCAGGACGGAACGCCCGACGTGCGTGTGGTGAAGACGACGACCATTCTCCCGCCCGGCGCAAGCTCGCTTGCGGAGGAAGAGGCGAGCGACGCCGCGGGCAAGGCGGGTGAAGGGGCTTCACCCGACGTCACCGGCGAAGGCGGCAAGCAAATCGCAAGCGTCGAGCAGCTTCCGAACCCCGACCCCATGTCCGGCAACAGCTTCCGCTGGCCGGTCAAGGGCCGCATCATCTCGCAATTCGGCACCCGCGCCGACGGCCGGCATAACGACGGCATCGACGTCGCCGTGCCGCAAGGCACACCGGTGCAAGCCGCGGAGAACGGCGTCGTCGCCTATGCCGGCAGCGAGCTCAAGGGCTACGGCAATCTCGTCTTGATCCGGCACGCCAACAATTGGGTTTCGGCCTACGCGCATAACGAGGAGCTTCTCGTCAAGCGCGGTGACAAGGTGAAGCGCGGGCAGGTGATCGCCAAAGCCGGCGCCACCGGCTCGGTGAGCCAGCCGCTCGTGCATTTCGAGCTGCGCAAGGGCTCGCGTCCGGTCGATCCCACAAAATATATGAGCGACGCTACCGCCAGCGCGGAATAACCGACGCCACCATGGGCGGGCCGAACCGCTGATCGCTAGCGAGCGGCTGGCGTGCGTACGACGCCTGCAATCCGGTGCCGTATGCTCGCAGCAAGCGGCCCTGGATATCCCGGGTCAAGCCCAGGCACGACGAGATCAAACTTACGAATTCGACTGAATCCGCGTGCCGAGCCGCCCGGCGAGGTCCTGAATAAATTGCCAGGCGACGCGGCCGGAGCGGCTGCCGCGCCCGCGCGCCCAGGCCAGGGCTTCCGTGCAGAGCATTGTCTCGTCGATATCGAGCCGGTAATGCTCGGCATAGCCGCGCACCATGGCGAGAAATTCGTCCTGGCTGCAATTGTGGAAGCCGATCCACAGTCCGAAGCGATCCGAAAGTGACAGTTTCTCTTCCACCGCCTCGCCCGGGTTGATTGCGGTCGCCCGCTCGTTCTCGACCATGTCGCGCGGCATCAGATGGCGGCGGTTGGAAGTGGCGTAGAAAAGGACATTGTCGGGCCGGCCTTCGATACCGCCTTCGAGCACCGCCTTCAGCGATTTGTAGGAGGTGTCCTGCGCTTCGAAGGACAGATCGTCGCAGAACAGAATGAAGCGGTGCTGTGGTGCCGCGCGTAAGTAGTGAAGCAGAGAGGGCAGGGAGGCGATGTCCTCGCGATGGATCTCGACAAGCTTGAGGCCGGGGAATTCGCCATGCACCGCCTTCACCAGCGAGCTCTTGCCCATGCCGCGTGCACCCCACAGCAGCGCATTGTTGGCGGGGAGCCCGGAGGCAAATCGGCGAGTGTTCTCGAGCAGCGTCTCGCGGGCGAAGTCGATGCCCTTGAGGAGCGCAAGCGGCAAGCGGTTGACCTCTCGAACCGGCATAAAGGTCTCTGCCGCGGCCTCCCAGACGAAGGCGTCGCCCGCCTCGAAATCGGGCCTCGGAGGATTGCATGGTCCGAGCCGCTCGATCGCCCGGGCAATCCGCTCGAGCAGGCCTGAGACAGGTTCCTGAAAGTTCATCTCGCGCCCGTTGCAAAGGCCATTTTGGCCGTTATAGTCGCGCCACCTTCGTAAGGATTAAGCCCGTCGCCGCAAAGCGCAAAAGGGCCTTAAAACCGCTCGAGGGCGGCATCCTTAAGCCAGGCAAAGGACAGGAGCAATGCAAGGATTCACTTACGCTCAAGCCGCCCCCGGCGCCTTCGATATGCTGAATAGCCTGATCATCCCCACCATGCTAATCATCGGGATCATGTATTTCCTGATGATCCGGCCGCAGCAGAAGCGGCTGAGAGAGCACCGGGAAATGATCGCGTCGATCCGCCGCGGCGATACCGTGGTGACCTCGGGAGGCATCGTCGGCAAGGTGACCAAGGTCGAGGACCAGGAGCTCCAGGTGGAGATCGCCGAAGGGGTCAAGATCAAGGTGGTGCGCTCGACCATCTCCGAAGTTCGCGGCAAAGCGGAAGCCGCTCCTGCAGCCAAAGCCGCATCGTAGCCCCGACATGCCGTCCGTATCGCCGCCAGCCTGACCAAGTTCGAGAGCCGCAATGCTGCATTTTCCAAGGTGGAAGCTGATCCTGGTGCTGACGGTGGTGATCGCAGGCACTCTGCTCGCGCTTCCCAACGTCTTCCCCAAGTCCTCGCTTGAAGGATTGCCGCGCTGGATTCCCCATCAGCAGGTCAATCTCGGCCTCGATTTGCAAGGCGGCGCGCATCTCCTCTATCAGATCGACGAGAAGGAGATGATCGAGGACTGGCTGAAGAATATTCGCGGCGATGTGCGCGAGACTTTGCGCCGCGCCCGCATCGGCTATTCCGACTTGACCCAGGACGTGGCAAGCCGCTCGGTTTCGGTGACGATCCGCGAAAATAGCGAGTTCGAAACGGCCTTGACCGAACTCAAGAAGCTCGCGCTTCCCGTGGGCAGCGACGTGTTCGGTGGCTTTTCCGGCACCGACCTCGAAGTGAAAAGCGCCCCCGGAAACCGCATCACCCTCACGATCACCGACGCCGGCCTCGCTCATCGCTTAACCTCGGCGATCCAAGCCTCGATCGAGACCATCCGGCGCCGCGTCGACGCCTTCGGTACGACCGAGCCGAGTATTCAGCGCGAGGGAAGGAGCCGCGTACTCGTCCAGGTGCCCGGCATCACCGACGTCGAGCGCCTCAAGAATTTGATCGGCGAGACGGGCAAGCTCGAATTCAAGCTCGTCGACCCGGGTGTGGACGCCCAGCAAGCCGCGCTGACCAAGCAGGTGCCGCCCGGCGACGTGCTGGTCTATTCCAACGACACGCCGCCCATTCCCTATGTGCTCAAGGACCAGGTGCTGGTGAGCGGCCAAAATCTCGTGGACGCCCAGCCCGGCTTCGATAGCCGCACGGGAGAGCCGATCGTCACCTTCCGCTTCGACGCCGCCGGCGCCAAGCGCTTCGCCAAGGTGACGCAGGAGAATGTGGGGCTGCCTTTCGCCATCGTCCTCGATGACAAGGTCATCTCGGCGCCGGTCATTCGCGAGCCAATTCTGGGCGGCACCGGGCAGATCAGCGGCAATTTCACCGTGCAGGAAGCCAACGATCTCGCCGTACTGCTCCGCTCCGGCGCGCTGCCCGCCAAGTTGAGCGTGATCGAGGAACGGACCGTCGGCGCGAGCCTCGGCGCCGATTCCATCGAGTCGGGCAAGAAGGCGGCGATCGTCGGCTTGCTCTTGGTGGGTCTCTTCATGCTCGCCGGCTACGGCCTGTTCGGCCTCTTCGCCAATATCGCCGTGCTGGTCAATATCGTGCTGATCTTCGCCGCGCTGTCGCTCTTGGGCGCGACGCTGACGCTGCCCGGCATCGCCGGCATCGTGCTCGTCATCGGCATCGCGGTGGACGCCAACGTGCTGATCAACGAGCGTATTCGCGAGGAGATCCGAGCCGGAAAATCGCCCTATGCCGCCGTCGATTCAGGCTATTCGCGGGCGCTTATCACGATTATCGACTCAAACGTCACCACCCTGATCGCGGTGCTGGTACTGTTCTGGCTGGGAACGGGCCCGGTTCGCGGTTTTGCCGTCACTCTCACCATCGGCGTGCTGGCGTCGATGTTCACCGCCGTCACACTCACAAGGCTCATGGTCACCTATTGGCTGCGCTGGGCGCGGCCGCAGGTCATTCCGATTTGAGGATGCGCCGATGTTCCGTGGCTTTCATTTCGTTCCGCCCGATACCAAGATCGACTTCGTCGGTCTGCGCACGATTTCTTGGATCGTCTCGGCGCTGCTGACCGTGGTGCCGCTGATCCTTGTCGCGACCGTCGGGCTCAATATGGGCATCGATTTCCAGGGCGGCACGCTCATCGAGATCAAGACCAAGGAGAGCCCGGCCGATCTTGCCGCGATCCGCGCCAAAGTGAACGGACTCGGTCTCGGCGAAGTTCAAATTCAGGAATTCGGCGCGCCGGACGCGGTGCTGATCCGCATTGCTTCGCAGCCGACCGAGCAGGAGCAACAGCAGTCGATCGCCAAGGTAAAGGAGGCGCTCGGCGACAGCGTCGAGTACCGGCGCGTCGAGATCGTGGGGCCCACGATCTCCAGCGAATTGATCGCCAGCGGCACCGTCGCTGTGGTTGTCGCGCTCGTGGGCATCCTCATTTACGTTTGGTTCCGCTTCGAGTGGCAATTCGCCGTCGCCGCCATCGCCTCGCTCATTCACGACGTGACCGGCACGATCGGCCTCTACTCCCTGTTCCAGCTCGAATTCAACGTGTCGAGCATCGCCGCCATTCTCACCATCATCGGTTATTCGCTTAACGACAAGGTGGTGATCTTTGACCGCATTCGCGAAAATTTGCGCAAATACAAGCGCATGCCGTTGGTGCAATTGCTCGACCTATCGATCAACGAAACCTTGTCGCGCGCGGTTCTGACACACGTCACAACCTTTCTGGCCATGCTTCCGTTCCTGTTCTTCGGCGGCGAGGCAATCTTCGGCTTTGCCCTCGCCATGTGCTGGGGCATCGTCATCGGCGCCTATTCCTCGATCTTCGTGGCATCGCCGCTGCAACTCATTCTCGGCGTGCGGCGCGAGGCCTGGAGCGCAGCCCCGGCGCCGGCGGCAAAGGGCAGGGGAGCCGCGGCGGCCCGCATCTGAGGCGCATCTTGGATGAGCGAGAGCGCGAGGAGACGGTAAGGCAGATTGCGCGGAAAGGCGATCCCGACCGCTTCCTCGCCGCGCTGTTCGCTCCGCGCGAAGCCCGCCCCGATCTTTATGCGCTGATCGCCTTCAATGTCGAGTTATCCGGCATCCCCGAACGCGTGACTGAACCGGAGCTTGGCGCCATCCGCCTGCAATGGTGGCGCGACGCGCTTGTGAAGGCCGCGAAGGGCGAGCGGACGGGCCACCCGGTTGTCGATGCGCTTTCAGGGCCGCTCGCGCAGCGCAGGCTCTCGCGCGAGCGCCTAGAAGCCATGATCGACGCGCGCAGCTTCGATGTTGCCGTGAAGATCGTGATGGATTGGCCTTCGCTTGAGACTTATCTCGCCGGCACGTCAGGCGCCTTGTTCGCTCTCGCTGGCCTGCGCCTTGGGGCGGATGAAGCGCGGCTCGCCTCGGCCGCGCACAAGGCCGGCATCGCCTATGGCTTGACGGGTTTGATGCGCGCTCTCCCTAGGCACACCTCGCAGGGGCGCGTGCTGCTTCCCGCAGATCTGCTCCGCGCTCATGGCATCTCCCCGGAAACGGTCCTCGCGCGAACGGCGAGCGAAGGCCTGTACGCGGCACTCGCCGGCATGCGGGCAAAGGCAGGCAAAGCGCTGGGCGAAGCGCGCAGAGAAGTCGCGGCACTAGACCCCTCCGTCCAAGTCGCCTTTCTGCCGCTCGGTCTGGTCGAGCCCTATCTCGCAGCGCTCGAACGGACGCACGATCCGCTGCGCGAGGTCGTCGCGATCAATCCGCTCTTGCGCCTGTGGCGCGTGACCCGTTGGCAGCCATAAACTTGCGGACCCGGCTATAGCGCCAATGCGTTGCTGAGCACGAAGACCGCGCTCTTGATGAGCGCATAGAGCACCGTCCAGACGATGGCGACCGAGATGGCGGCGACGATGGCGCCGAGGACGGCAACCACACCGTCGCGTTCGAGTAGGGCGAGGGAGAACAGGCAGATCGCGAGCGCGGGTGGCATGTTGCCCAGAGGAATGGGCAGAAAGAGCATGATCGCAAGGATGAGGCAGACGAGCCCGATCGCCTGCTCGAATGGCGGCCGGGTGAGAAAGCTGAGCCGCGGCCGCAAAAATTTCTCGGCCTTCGCGAGCCAGGGAGCGGCCTTGCCTACGGTGGCGGCAAAGTCCGTCCGCGGGATCGAGCGCTCGGCCATTACCTTTGGCAGCCACGGCTTCTGCCGCGCAAGCGTAAGCTGTGCCGCAAGAAAAATCAGCGGCGCGCCGAGAATGGCGGAGGAGCCGGGCGGCAGCGGCAGGACGTTTGGAGCGGCGAAGATCAGCATCAACGCCCCGAAGGCGCGATCCCGCATCACTTCGAACAGATCGGCTATGGACACGTATTCCCGCTTCTCGTCCTTAGCCACGGCATCGAGGATGTGAGATAGCTTCCCGCCTCTTGGCCTTGCCGCCGGGAACACTGCGTGGGCCGCTCGGGGAAAGTCTTCTTCGACCGTCATTGAGGAACGATCAGCAAATGAAGCCGCCGCGAATCGGCGCAAGCCATCAAGTCAAATTTAAGCATACGAATCTGCTCCCAGAGGGGTGAGACTACACCACTCCTCATTACAAAACGGCTTCAGCAAGGCAGGCTCATTCCGCCGCCGCCGTGGCCGGATGGGCGAGCCAGCGGTCTAGGTCGGCAAGTGCCCGTACCGCAAGGGCGCGCTTGCGTTCGAGACCGCGACTCGATTGCGGGCCTTTGCCGCGGGAAGCTATAGCTG
>DATLXW010000063.1:0-3005 GCA_035575415.1 Methyloceanibacter sp.
GCATTCCATCACGATGTCGATGCCGAGATCGCGCCAGGGAAGCTTCTCCGGGGTCGCCTCGGCGAGAACGAGCACATCCTGGCCGTCGGCCTTGAGCCTACGGTCGGCGACGCTGATCTTGCCGGGGAAGCGCCCGTGCACACTGTCGAACTCGAGCAGGTGGGCGTTCATCTCCGGCGAACCGAGATCGTTGATAGCGACGAAATCGAGATCTTTCCGCCCAGCCTCCAGGAAGGCTCTGAAGGTGAGACGGCCGATCCGGCCAAACCCGTTGATGGCGACCCGCTTGTTAGCCATTGCTCCTTACCTTTTACCTTTCAACGCGAGATCACGGGCAGCGGCTGCGACCGCCTCCGCCGTGATGCCAAAATGCTTATAAAGGTCCGGCCCGGGGGCTGAAGCGCCAAATCCGCGCATGCCGATGAAAGCGCCGTCGGGACCGATCCAGCGCTCCCACCCGAGTCCGACCGCGGCTTCGACCGCGACGCGGGGGGCGGAACCCAGCACCTTGGCGCGATAGGCCTCACCTTGGGCACTGAATAGCTCCCAGGAAGGCATGGAGACGACGGCGGCACGGATCCCCTCCCCTTCGAGCAGCTTGGCCGCCTGGACGGCGAGCGAGACTTCCGACCCCGTGCCGATCAAGGTCACATCGCGGCGCCCTTCCGGCTCGATCAGAACGTAGGCGCCCTTGGCGCAGAGATTCTCCTTGCCTGGCTCCTTGCGGAGCGGCGGCAGGCCTTGGCGGGTCAACGCCAGGATCGTCGGCGTCGACTTGGCGTAAAGGGCGATCTCCCAGCACTCGGCGCATTCGACCGAGTCAGCCGGGCGCAAGACCTGGAGGTTCGGAATGGCGCGAAGCGCAGCCAGATGCTCGACCGGCTGATGCGTGGGGCCGTCCTCGCCAAGCCCGATCGAGTCGTGGGTCATGACATAGATCACGCGTTTCCCCATCAGCGCCGACAGCCGGATCGAGGGGCGGCAATAATCGGTGAAGACGAGGAAGGAGCCGCCGTAAGGGACGATGCCGCCATGCAGCGCAAGCCCGTTCATCGCCGCCGCCATGGCATGCTCGCGCACGCCGTAATGGATGTAATTGCCGCCATACTCGCCAGGCTTGATGACGACGCTCTGTTTGGCGAGCGTGCCGTTCGAGCCGGTGAGATCGGCAGAGCCGCCGATGAGGCCCGGCACGACGGGAAGAAGCTTCTCCAGCACCTTTTGCGAGGATTGGCGGGTGGCGAGCTTCGCCCCTTCGCGGGCGAACTCGGCCTTGACGGCTGCGATCGCGGCGGCGATCGCGGCGCGAACCTCGGCGTCGACCGGGTCGGTCAGGTGAGCGCGGGCCTCGGGACTAAGCCGTTGCGCGGTTTGGGTCCAAGCCTCGTAGGCGGCGCGATGGCGCGATCCAACCGCGCGCCAGCTTGCCAGCACCGGCTTCGGCACTTCGAAAGGCGCATGCTTCCAGCCGAGCTTCTCGCGGGCGCCGGCAATCTCCTCTTCGCCGAGCGGGGCGCCGTGGGTGGCGGCGGTGCCCGCCTTCTTCGGCGCGCCATAGCCGATCACTGTGCGGCAGGCGATCAGCGAAGGCCGGTCGGTGACCGAGCGCGCATTCTCGATCGCAAGCGCGACGGCTTCGGGATCGTGGCCATCGACGCGTGCGGTGTGCCAATGCGAGGCGCGGAAGCGCTCGATCTGATCGTCGGAGACGGCAAGGCTGGTCGGGCCGTCGATCGAGACCTGATTGTCGTCGAACAGCACGATCAGCTTGCCGAGCTTCAAGTGGCCGGCAAGGGAGATCGCCTCATGGCTGATGCCCTCCATGAGGCAGCCGTCGCCGGCGAGGCAGTAAGTGAAATGGTTGACGATCTCGTCGCCATAGCGGGCATTCAAGATGCGCTCGGCGAGCGCCATGCCGACGGCATTGCCGAGCCCCTGCCCGAGCGGGCCGGTGGTGGTTTCGATGCCCGGCGCATGGCCATATTCGGGGTGGCCCGGCGTGCGCGAATGAAGTTGGCGGAAATTCTTGAGCTCCTCGACCGTCATGTCGGCATAGCCGGTGAGGTGGAGAAGCGCATAAAGCAGCATCGAGCCATGACCTGCCGAAAGTACGAAGCGGTCGCGATCAGGCCAGTCCGGATGGGACGGGTCGAATTTCAGGAAGCGGGTGAACAGCACCGTGGCCACATCGGCCATGCCCATCGGCATGCCGGGGTGGCCGGAATCGGCCTTTTGCACCGCGTCCATGGCGAGCGCGCGGATCGCGTTCGCCATGTCGTTGTGGGTCGCTTCGGGTAAGGCCCGACTTTGCGTCAGGGCTTCGGCCATCTCCGTCCCCCAAAAACCTGAGGTTCTGCTGGAAATAGGGCGATTCTCACCGGAAAACCGCAATTTCCAGCCTGTCGAGCCGTATTCCGCGCAGATTTTGGAAAAACGCCGACAATTCAAGCGTCAAATAACGACTTGTAGACTTCCGCACAAGCGGCCGCAGGCGCTTTTCCGCAGGCTCCCGAACAGCGGCTATTGCGCAGCGAGCGAATCCTGAGCCCGGTGACCTGAGTCACAGAAATGGCGCGCGCGCGCGTCTATATGAGATCAGGGGCGGGGTTTAAATTCCACCAGGAGGTGAAGAGATGCGTAAAACCCTGATAGCCGCTTTCACAGGCGCTCTGCTGCTTGGTCAAGCTACCGGTGCTCTCGCTGTCACCGGCGAGTTCGACAATATGTGCACGCAAGGACTCGCCATGGGCAAAGAGGTCAAGACCGACTGCTCAGTGAACACGACCTACAAGGGCAAGACCTATTGCTTCGGCAATGAGGAGGCCAAGGCCGAGTTCATGAAAGATCCCGATGGCAACCTTGCTAAGGCGGAGGCCTACTACAAGAAGCACTCCGGATAAGCCGGGCATTGACAGCCGTGCAGCGGCAGGCCCGCTCCTCAATCGAGGCGCGGGCCGCTTTTTGCTAATAAGCGCGGATGCCCATGGCGGCCTTGACCGCGTGAT
>DATLXW010000064.1:0-25446 GCA_035575415.1 Methyloceanibacter sp.
GCTGCGCCATCGCCGGCGGTGGACCCGCCGGCATGATGCTCGGCTTTCTCCTCGCCCGCGCCGGCGTGGAGGTGGTGGTGCTGGAGAAGCACGGGGATTTTCTCCGCGACTTCCGCGGCGACACGATCCACCCATCCACCCTCGAAGTTATGTACGAGCTTGGGCTGCTCGATGCATTTCTCGAACTTCCGCATTCGAAAGTGCGCGAGATCGGCGGCATAGTCGGCGATGAGACGGTCACCTTCGCCGATTTCACCCATCTCCCCACCCATTGCAGGTTCGTCGCCTTCATCCCGCAATGGGACTTCCTCGATTTTCTCGCCGGCCAGGGCAAACGCTATCCGGGCTTCCACCTACGGATGCAGGCCGAAGTGGACGATCTCATCTGGGAAGACGGCAAGGTGATCGGCCTCGCAGCGAAACTGCCCGACGGTACGCTCGAAATCAGGGCCGATCTCGTCGTTGGCGCCGACGGGCGGCACTCCACAGTGCGCGAACGTGCCAAGCTCGACATCGAGGATCTCGGTGCGCCCATGGACGTGTTGTGGATGCGACTCTCCAAGCGGCCCGGCGACGGGTCGCAGACGCTCGGCCGCATACAGGCGGGACGTCTCTTCGTCATGCTCGATCGGGGCGATTATTGGCAATGCGCCTATGTCATTCCCAAGGGCGGCTTCGACCGGCTGCGCGCGCAAGGAATCGAGGCGTTTCGCGCCAACCTTGTGGCGCTCAACCCGAGGTTGGAAGACCGCGTGCAGGAGATTGCGTCATGGGACGACGTTAAGTTACTCACCGTGCGGGTCGACCGGCTGAAGCGCTGGTATCGGCCTGGGCTGCTCTGCATCGGCGATGCGGCGCATGCGATGTCGCCAGTCGGAGGCGTCGGCATCAATCTCGCCATTCAGGATGCGGTCGCCGCCGCGAATATCCTGTGGGAGCCGCTGCGCAAAGGGCCTGTGCCGGAGAGCGTGCTTGCCGAAGTGCAGAAGCGGCGGCAATGGCCGACGGAGATGACCCAGGCGGTGCAGCTCTTCGTGCAGAAGCGCGTCATCAGCAACGTTCTGAGCCTGACGAATGCGCCGCGCCCGCCCTTCGTCCTCACCCTGTTCAACCGCTTGCCATTTCTCCGCCGCATTCCCGCGCGGCTGATCGGCATGGGCTTTAGGCCGGAACACGTTGCGTCAGAAATCAGAGACCAGACGCCAGAAGCCAGAAATTAGAATTCCGACCTCCGACGTCTGGCTTCTGACTTCCGATCAGAACATTGCGGGGTGGACGCGGTCGGGCGGCGCATGCCCGTCGAGGAAGGTCTTGATGTTGATGATGACCTTCTCGCCCATGTCGATGCGGCCCTCGAGCGTGGCCGAGCCCATATGCGGTAGCACAACCACTTTGCTGCTCTTGAGCAGCTTCGGATTCACTGCGGGCTCATGCTCGAATACGTCGAGGCCGGCGCCGGCAAGCTCGTTATTCTCGATCATGCGCGCGAGCGCGTTCTCGTCGATCACCTCGCCGCGCGCGGTGTTGACGATATAGGCCGTCGGCTTCATCAGCGCGAGCCTGCGCGCTGAAAGCAGGTGATACGTCGCCGGCGTGTGCGGGCAGTTGATCGAGATGATGTCCATGCGGGCGAGCATCTGATCGAGGCTGTCCCAGTAGGTCGCCTCGAGCGCTTTCTCGATGTCTGGGGCGACGCGCCTGCGGTTATGGTAATGAATCTGCAGACCGAAGGCCTTGGCGCGGCGCGCCACGGCCTGCCCCACGCGGCCCATACCGACAATGCCGAGCCGTTTGCCGTAGATGCGGTGTCCAAGCATCCAAGTCGGCGACCAGCCTTGCCATGCGTCGGCGCCGCTCTTAAGCAGTGTGGCGCCTTCGGTAAGCCTGCGGGGCACGGCGATGATCAGCGCCATGGTCATGTCGGCCGTGTCTTCGGTGAGCACGCCGGGCGTGTTGGTGACGATGATCGACCGGTTCCGTGCCGTTTCGAGGTCTATATTGTCGACGCCGGTGCCGAACTGCGCGATCAGTTTGAGGTTGGGACCCGCCTGGCTCAGAATGCCGCGATCGATGCGGTCGGTGACCGTCGGCACCAGCACATCGGCCGTTTTTACGGCGTTGATCAGCTCTTCGCGCGTGAACGGCTTGTCGTCGAGATTAAGTTTTGCGTCGAACAGCTCCCGTAGCCGGGTTTCCACCACATCGGGGAGCTTACGCGTGACGATAACCAGGGGTCTCTCAGCCATTGCCCGTCCAATTGGGATTGGGGCGGAAGGAGTTAGCCTCCCGCAACGATTTTCGGCGCTTCTCGCGCGCCGCCTTCTCTAACAGAAGCGCCTTTGCGAGATAAAGCGTCATCTTGGCCCGGAGCCACGATCCTTTCACTTTTCTAAGCCATCCAGAACCCATCTGGCACTGCCCGATTCGGGGTTGTGCCTGTTCATTGGGCAATGGAACTGTGCCAAAGCGGGGATGGACAGGTGTCAATTCGCTTTCCGGTTCAAATCCTGCTGGTTGCGGCCGTCGCCGCCTGGGGCCTAGGGGGCGCCGCCGCGGAAGAGGGGGTCAAGCAGGCCGCGGTCGAGCCCAAGGGCAAGGCCGCGCTTCCCGTCCCCCGCTTCGTCAGCCTGAAATCCGACAAGGTCAATGTGCGCAAAGGTCCGAGCACGGATCAGGCCATCGTCTGGGTGTTCTCCCGCGCCGGCCTCCCGGTCGAGGTGATCGCCGAGTCGGACAATTGGCGGCGCGTGCGCGACAGCGAAGGCGCCGACGGCTGGGTATTCCACAGCCTCTTGAGTGCGCGGCGCACCGTCCTGGTGATACCTTGGGCGAAGGGAGACGAGAGGGTTCCTCTCTACAGCTCGAAGTCGACCGGCTCGCGTGCGGTGGCGCAGCTGCAAGCCGGTGTACTCGGCAATGTGATGGAGTGCGACGGCGAGTGGTGCCACGTCTCCGTCGACGACTATTCCGGCTATGTCGAGCAGGACAAGCTCTGGGGCGTCTATAAGGGCGAGGAAGTGAAATAACGCGCTTTGATCTCAGCCCTTCTCGACCAGGCGCACGAGCACATCGACGCGGGAGATGGCCATGCCCTCTGGCGCCTCGGGAAGACCCTCGATGCGGATCGATCCGGTCTGAATGTCCATCAGCTTACCCGACTGCTCGCAGAAGAAGTGATAGTGGTTCGAGGTGTTGGTGTCGAAATAGGTTTTGGCGCCTTCGACCGCGACTTCGCGCAATAGCCCGGCCGCGGTGAACTGGTGCAGCGTGTTATAGACCGTGGCGAGCGACACCGGCACTTTGCGCGCCAACGCCTCCTCATGCAGCGTCTCCGCCGTCACGTGCCGGTCGCCTTCGGCGAACAGAAGATAGGCGAGTGCCGCCCGCTGCCGGGTCGGCCGCAATCCGGCCTTCCGTAGCAGCTTGGCCGCCTCGGCAAGGCTCGTTTCGCTAAGCGTCTTTTGCGGGCCGGGGGATGGCCTATGCATCGTTTTCGACCGGATCCAATCAGCCGGAAATATAAGATGAAAAACGGCTGAACCGCAACGCCGCCTCCTTCTGACCCAAATCAGCGTCTTGGAAAGGCGACGCAGGCCCAACCGGCTTACCGCATTCTCGGGGGGCGACGCGCGAAGCACGCGCGGGTTTCCACCTTTTCTCCTCCCCGGCACAGCGACTGCCGCCGCAAACTAGCGGCCTTGCGCGCCGGCCGGTTCCAAGATGGGAGCGGCCGACGCCTCGCCTTTGCTATCCTCGCCGAGCGCCTTTGCCGCATCGATAATTCCGGCCCCGAAGCCGTTTTGCTCCGCTGTGTCCGGCTTGCGCGCGGTCGCCGCCAAGATGTCGCGCACCTGCGCAGCATTGAGCTTTGCGTCGCGTTCAAGCAGAAGCGCGACCGCGCCGGAAACATGCGCCGCCGCCATCGACGTGCCGGACGAAATCTCGTAGCGTCCTTTCGGTGCGGGCGCGAGAATGTCGACGCCAGGCGCGGCGATTGCGATGTAATTGCCGCGATTGGCCTTGCTATAAAGCTTGTCCTCGTCGTCAGTGGCAGTGACGGCGATAACGTCGGGATAGGCCGCAGGGTAGACCGGGGGCGCCTTCGGTCCGTTATTGCCGGCGGCCGCGACGAAGATCACGCCCTTATCTGCCGCCGCCTTGATGATGCGCTCGAGCAGGGGGTCCTTGGGCCCGGCGAAACTCATATTCACGACCTTGGCGCCCGCCTCGTAAGCCCAATCGATTCCTTTCAGGAGTTGCAGCGTCGTCGATTGCGCCGGTTTTCCGCCTGCGCCGCGAAATGCACGCACACTGAGCAGCGCCGCTTCTGGCGCCACCCCCGTCAGCTTCGCACGCGCGGCGAGAATGCCGGCAATTTCCGTACCGTGCTTCTCGGCTTGCGATGGGCCTCCGTCGAGCGCATCGAAGACGCCGGCTATGGCGCCCGCGAGTTCCGGGTGCGAGGCTTCGATCGCCGTATCGACCACGGCGACCATCACACCTTTGCCGCGTGCGAGGCGGTGCGCTTCTTCGAGCCCGATCTTCTCGCCGGCATATTGCGGGACGGACTTCGGAAGCGCGGAGTCCTTGCTCACCCCATAGTCGTAGTTCGGCTGGCTGAGCTTTACGTCCGGATCGCTGCTGAGCGCCGCGAGCAGCGACTCCAGCGAGCGATTGTCCTTGAGCTTGAGCCGCGCGGCGGCGCCGTCGAGGAGCGGCAGGATCGCGCGCGGATCGGCGTCGACATTGTATTGGCGCTCGAGCCTCGTTGCGATTTCGCTCGCCCGCGTTGCGTCGAGGAGAACGAGCACCTCGCGCGGACGATGCGGGCGCCCGGCGATGAGCGCGGCGATCTCCGGCGGAATTGTCTCCTTTGATTTGGTCTTCTGTGTGCTTGGCGGCTTGGCGGCTCCGGAGTCGCCTCCTTGGGTCACTGCCACGCAGCGCTTGCCTTTGCGGACCTGGCCCTCGGCGCAGGCCTGGTCAGCCGGCTTGACCGTCTCGACACAGTTCGGCCATTTGCCGCTCGTCCCTTGCGGACATTTCGGTTTTGCGGGCGTGCGGCAGTCGGGCCAGGTGCCGATCGTGCCTTGCGGACAATTCCGCGCCATTGCGCGGCAATTCGGCCATTTTCCGGTGGTATTTGCTGGGCATTTCTTCCCGCCAACGCTGACGCAATTAGGCCATTTCCCCGTCATGCCCTTTGGGCAGGAGCGTGTGCTTGGGGGCAATATCGTCGGTGGCGCGGCGATCGAGAGTCCTGCTCCGCCCCCAGATCGCGGAATGAGGCTTTGGCCGCTGGGCTTGGTCCAAGTTTGCGTCTTGCGCTCTCCCGCAGTCGCGGCTCCGGCCAAAACGACGGCGAAAAGGCTGATCAACAAGGCGCGGATTAAGCGCATCGCTCCTCTCACGGCTTTGGCAGCACGGTCGTCACGATCCCCGACTGTCGCAAGGTCTCGATCGTGGCTTTGTTGCCCGCATCGCCCTGATCTGGAAGCCGCAGGCGATAAAGCCCCGCTCTAGGTCCATCGACCACGACCGCGTCGATGCGTTTCAGCAGCGCTTCGATTTCGCCGATGGTCGCCGTCTCCGAAAAGGCCACAAGCAGTTCGAAACCCTGGCCGGTCGTATCCTCGTCGCCCGCCGTTTGATAAGTCGGCGTCCTGAGGCCCTCAAACACGAGGGCGCCAATGGTGGCGGCCTGGGTGAGGATCAGCAGCGCCGCAATCGCCGCGGCAAAAGCAAATTGCGGTGGCGTCAGACCTTCGATCCACTCCCTCAATCTTTCTGTGAGTTGGGCGAAAGCGCTCGCCGGCGCGCCCCGCGGCGCAGCGGCGATGCTGCTCCGCAAACGCTCGAGAGCCCGTGGTCCTGGCGCGGGAATGGCTTCGTTCGCCGCGACCGTCGCCTCGTTCTCTTCGCTGGCGAAGGCAACATGAGCGCGCATCTCTGGGTGCGCTTGCACATATCTTTCCACCCGCGCTCGCTCGCGGGCATCGAGCCTGCCGGTGACATACCAGGGCAATAGCGCTTCGATCTCGTCGCGCTCGCTCAGCCTCTCATGCTGGTTATTCGTCATCACGGCCATCCTCTATCGATGCCCCGCGCGCGCAAGAGCTCCGACAGTTTCTTCCGCGCGTAGAACATGCGCGTCTTAACCGTAGCTTCCGGAATACCGAGAATCTCGGCGGCCTCCGCCACCGACTGTTCTTGGTAATAGACGAGATCGAGGATGGTGCGGTGATCCGGCGACAGCTCGGCGATGCAGGCCCTGATCTTCGCGCTCTTGTCCTGCTTCTGCACCGTGGCGTCAGGCGTGTCGTCCTCCGCTGCAACGTCCTGCGCCGCTTCCTCGTCGAGGCCGAGAACCTCCGTCTTCTTGCGCATGGCGCTTATGGCCTTGTTGTGGGCGATCGACAAAATCCAGGTCATCGGCTCGGACCGTCCCTCATAGCGATGCGCGTTCTGCCAAACGCTTAGGAACACTTCGTTCAAGATGTCCTCTGCTACAGTTGGGTTCTTCATCATCCGCATCAGAAAGCGGAAGATGCGGGCCTGCGCGCGCGCGAAGAGACGCTCCAATGCCTTTGCGTCGCCGGCCGCGATGGCCTGAAGCAGGGCTCGCTCTTCGGCATGCGCTTCCATATCGCCGCTCGCGAAACCTTGGACGCCGGGGCCAGCCAAGAGGTTCAAAGGGCAGGCGGCATCGTCAAAAGAGAGTGCCAGATCGGTCCGCAAAAAAATAGGCGCGGCTCTGACCAGCCGCCCTTCTCACAAAAATTCATTAACAAAATCAATAGCGTGCTGGCACGACGGCGCAGTTTTGAACCCTGCGCCGGGGTTACCGCGACCAAGGCGAGGATGTATCGGGCCGATCGAGGCCAACAGGAGACTGACTGCCATGACAAATGCGCCCCGCGCCGCGACCAAAGAGTGTATAGTCCCCGTAGAGACAGCGCCTGCACCTTTCACGTCCTCTTATCCAGGGCTTGGTGTGTCGATGGGCCACTGCGCAAAGCTTTGGGTCCGGCCAAGGTTCGCCCGATGGCTTGGCGCGGCATTTCTCGCTTTCGCTGCCGCCGTTGCGCTGCCGCTAACCGCAAGCGCACAGGATACCGCCGTCCTCTCGCGCGGCGATGCGGCCGTCACCGCCTTTTCCGGGGCGAAGTTGTTCGGTCCGGTTCCGCCCGACCTGCATCCCCTGGATCGCACCTTCATCGATCCGAGCGGCGCGACTTTGCGCGTCTTCGATCTGACGCGATTAGGCGGCGCACCAACCGGGCAGATCGCCGATGCGCCGGTAAAGTTCGAAGCGACGGCAGGGGAGATCGGCCAGGTCTTCGGCGTGACGCTCGACGGCGACACGGCCAATGCCACGCCGAACATCTACCTTACCGCGACCTCGCTGTTTGGTTTGCAGATCGTGAGCGCGGAAGGGGATCGCTTAGTCAAAGGCGAGCCTGGCGCCCGCTGGATGCCCGGCCAATTCGGCCTCGATAAAGGCGGAACTCCGGGTTCGGTCTGGAAGATCGACGGGGTAACGGGTGTGATCTCGCTCTTTGCCAATATCAAGCATGACGGCAAGGACAATGCCGGCCCCGGACTGGGCGACATCGCCTACGATCCGGTCACGCACCAGTTTTTCGTCAGCGATCTCGAGACCGGCCTAATCCATCGCCTCGGTCTCGACGGGAGCGATCTTGGTGTTTTCGATCATGGTCTGGCCGGACGTCCCAAGGCGGGCCTCGACGCCGTGGCTTACGACGCTTCCAGGCGCATGAATATCGAAAGCCCGAGCTTCGACGTCGAAAAGCCGGTGAGCTGGGGCTTCGCCGACAAGCGCCGAATGGTGTTCGCCGTCGCGGTGCAGGAGGGCCGGCTCTATTACTCGGTGGCCGAGCCTCTGCAAATCTGGTCAGTCGGCCTCAATTCAGACGGCAGCTTTTCCGACGACGTGCGGCTCGAAATTGACGTCAACGGTACGCCGAAAGGCAATGTCGTCACCGACATCTTGTTCGATGGGCCTGGCACGCTCTTTCTCGCCCAACGCGGGGAGGTCGTCGGCAGTTACGACTATAGCGTCTTCGCCAAGCCGGAAGAGTCGGCCGTCCTGCGTTATATCTGGGACGAGACAGCCAATCGCTGGACCGAGCCTGCCGGCGAATTCGCCATCGGGCTGAAGCCGCCGCATCGTTCGACCGAAGGCGGCATCGCACTGAACTACGGCTATGATCCCGATGGCGACATCGACTACAGTCAATGTCGCGCGACGCTGTGGACGACAGGGGAACATCTGCGCGAGGGTGAGGAAAGCGAGCGCGTTTATCAGGGTGGCGCCCGCATCGTCCACGGGCTCCAAGGCAATTACAAGGACAAGGTCCGCCCGGCGAATGTGCCGCCGTTCGAGACCTGGTTTATCGACAATGACGGGCTCTACCTCGACGCCCACGTTTACGGCCATGTCGGCGACGTCGCCATTTTCGCCCCGTGCGACAAGCGGACCGTCGCCGAGCCCGAGCCACTGCCTTATCCGCTGCCGGTGCCCTATTATCCTCCGCTACCCGAGCCAGTGCCGCCTACCGCTCCCGGCATCTATATCGACAAGGTCTGTTATCCCGGCATTTTCGGTGAAGTGATCCATTGCATCATCACCGTCACCAATATCGGCACCACGCTGTCAGGCCCCGTCGACATTTGGGACGCTGCCACGATCCTCACCGGTCCCGGCGCGGGCGGAGCCGTCATCGTCACCGGTGTAACTCCGGACGGACCTGACTGGATCTGCGCGCCGACGCCGACGCCGGATCTTTGGTGCAGCCTGCCGCCGGGCGCGCTTCTTCCCGGCGCAACTCGCTCGATCGACGTCTCAATCGACACGGGCCCGCTTTTCGGCGCCGGCAATTTCGGCTTCCGTAACTGTGCGAGCCTCGGCTGGCCTTGGACCGATTACGCCTGCGACGACGGCGGTACCGACATTGTGGTGGAAAAGACCGCGCCGGCGGCCTGTCTGCCCGGAGGCGCTTGCACCTTTACGGTGACCATCACCAATACCGGCCCGCAGGGCTTTAGCGGCCCGGTGCAGTTCACCGACGCCATGTTCCTGCCTTCGGGCGCGGCGCTGCTGCCGCCGATCGCCGGGATCGTGCCCGATCTTGGCTGCGCGCCGGCCCCCGCGGGGCTTGCCTTCTCCTGCACGGCACCGCTCACACTTGGTCCCGGCGCCTCGATCTCCTTCGACATCACCGTGACCATGCCGGTGGCGCCCCCTGCCTATTGGGCCCAGAACTGCTTTGCCGTCTCGGCGCCTGGGGCCGTGCCTCCGGCATTGCCGCTTGCGCCGGGCGCCACCAGCCCGACCGTGAGCTGCGCCTGGGTTCCGGTTGGCGCGCCCGCGCCCCTGAGCAATATCAGGGTGGTGAAAACGGCCCTGTGGGGCGGCTCCTGCTACAAGGGCGCCGTCGACATTCGCTGCGACTACGAGATCGAGATCATCAATGACGGTCCGTCGCCCTATGCCGGTCCACTGACCTTCGACGATTGGTTCCCGCCGGCGGCGACGCTGGTGGCTCCCTTCCCGGCAGGTTGGGCTTGCGTCTTCGGTCCGCCATTGACCTGCACGCTCGCCGCGGCCGCAATCCCGGCCGGCGGCTCCATCACCGTGCCGGTGAGCCTCTCGATTCCGCTCCTCCCGCTCGAGATTGCGGGCTGCACGCTGCCGAACACGGCGACGTTGACCGTGCCCGCGGCCGGCACCGATCCGAACTTCTTCGCTCCGGACGACACGAGCACCGTCGCAGCCGATGCCTGGCTCGAATGGGTGCTGCCCGACGGCACTCTGCTCGTCACCTGCGATCCGACCAATCTGAAGACCACCAAAGTCGCAAAGGGCGACTTCGTGGCTGCGGAAGGCGGGTTCCGCGGTGAATACGTCGTCACCGTCACCAATATGGGTCCGGACCCGTACAAGGGTCCGATCGTGGTGGACGACACGTTCGGCTTTGCGCCGAGTTCGGTCGTCTTCTCCGCGCCTTGGGGCTGCACGGGCGGCGGCGCAAGCTTCACCTGCACGCATCCAAGCCTCGAGCTGAAGAAGGGCGAAAGCGTCGAGCTCACCGTGACGGTAACGGTCCCGGAGGGCAAGCAGTGCAAGCTCAAGAACAGCGCCGTCATGACCTTCCCGCACGCCAATACGCGGTTCAACCGTGATGGCGGCGACGACGCAGCCTCGGCCTTCGCCAAGATTCCGTCGAAGCAATGCGTCGAGCCCGAGCGGCCGCAATGCGAGCCGAAGGAGAACGAGTTCCGCAGCGAAAGCGGCGCCTGTGTCTGCAAGTCGGGCTATCTCCGTGACGCGAAAGGAATGTGCGTCAGTATCGGTGGCCCGCGCCTTTGCCCTGACGGCAAGCCCGTGCCGAAGAGCGGACGCTGCCCTGAGGCTCCGCAGCTCTGCGAGCCTGGCCCCAACGAAGAGCGTAACGAGCAGGGCCAGTGCGTCTGCAAAGAAGGCTTCGTGCGCGACAAGAGCGGGCGCTGCGTCGCGCCGCCGACCCCGCCGGAAGCCTGCGGTCCGAACGAAGTGCGCAATGCGCAGGGCCAATGCCTCTGCAAAGAAGGCTTCGTGCGCGACAAGAGCGGGCGCTGCGTCAAGCCCACCGAGCCGACTCCGCCTGAAGCTTGCGGTCCGAACGAAGTGCGCAATGCCCAAGGCCAATGCGTCTGCAAGCAAGGCTTCGTGCGGGACAAAAACGGACGTTGCATCAATCCGGCGTTCGAATGCAGGGAAAAGGGCTGGACCTGGGACGGCCAGCGTTGCCTGCCGCCCGCCAACCCGGCGGATGAATGCAGGAAGAAGGGTTGGATCTGGACCGGAGAGCGCTGCGTACCGCCGACGAATCCGGCCGACGAGTGCAAGAAGAAGGGCTGGATTTGGAATGACAAGCGCAAGTCCTGCACGCCTCCGCTAACGCCGGCAGAAGAATGCAGGAAGAAGGGTTGGGTGTGGGACGGCAAGACCTGCAAGCCCCCGGTGAATCCGGCTGACGAGTGCAAGAAGAAGGGCTGGATCTGGGATGGTAAGCGCTGCAAGGCGCCCGTAACCCCCTCGCTCAACCCGGCCGACATGTGCCGGAAGAGGGGTGGCGTGTGGGATGGCAAGAAGTGCCTGAGCCAGGCCGACATTTGCAAGAAGCGTGGCGGAACCTGGACGGGCAATAGATGCATCCTGTCCCAACAGGTCCCAAGGTAACCTAACTCTACCCGTTGGACGACCGGCGCCCTCCGTTAGGCAGAGATCGGCCCTAACGGGGGGCTTTTCGCAGGCTTTTGGTGCGCTTGCGTCTGTGTTAGGTAACCAGCCGAATTCACCTGGCCCGGAGGTCGTGACGAAAGAGATGTCTGATCGGCGAGACCGTTTCGAGTATGAAGACTTGCTCGCCTGTGCGCGTGGCGAATTATTCGGCCCCGGAAATGCTCAACTTCCGCTCCCGCCGATGTTGATGTTCGATCGCATCTCCAAGGTGGAAGAGGATGGCGGGGAGCACGGCCAGGGCCGCATCGTTGCCGAACTCGACGTGAAGCCGGATCTCTGGTTCTTTCCCTGCCATTTTAAGGGCGATCCGGTGATGCCCGGCTGCCTCGGCCTCGACGCGCTATGGCAATTGCTCGGCTTCTTCTTGGGCTGGCTCGGCGCCCCGGGCAGGGGACGCGCCTTGAGCGTGGGCGAGGTGAAATTTTCCGGCATGGTGCTGCCGACCATGAAAAAGCTCGAATATATCGTCGAGCTGAAGCGCGTGATCCGGCGAAAATTTACGCTTGGCACGGGCGATGGCTGGCTCAAGGCCGACGGAGCGACCATTTATACAGCCAAGGATTTGCGTGTCGGTCTGTTTCAGGCGGGCGAGGCCGCGCCCGCCGGTGTCTGACCTCGAACCGAAACGGCATTCGGCCTCCTAGGACCTGACCTGATGAGACGTGTGGTCGTGACCGGTATGGGCATTGTGTCCTCGATCGGCAATAGCGCCCAGGAGGTGCTCGCCTCTTTGCGCGAGGCGAAGTCCGGCATCGTCAAGTCGGAGATTTACGCCGAACTGGGCTTTCGCTGCCAGGTCCATGGCGCGCCGAAGCTCGACTGGGAGGAAATGATCGATCGCAAGGTGCGCCGGTTCATGGGAGCCGGCGCCGCCTGGAATTACATCGCCATGGAGCAGGCGATCCGCGATTCGGGCCTCGAAGAAGAAGACGTCTCCAACGAACGCACCGGGCTCATCATGGGCTCTGGCGGCCCCTCGACCAGGGCCATCGTGCAGGCCGCCGAAACCACGCGGACGAAAGGCCCCAAGAAGGTCGGGCCGTTCGAGGTGCCCAAGGCGATGTGCTCCACCAACTCCGCCACGCTCGCCACGCCATATCACATTAAGGGGGTGAGCTACTCGATCTCCTCGGCTTGCGCGACCTCGGCGCATTGCATCGGCAACGGGGCCGAGCTCATCCAGCTCGGCAAACAGGACATCGTCTTTGCCGGCGGGGGAGAGGAACTCGATTGGACCTTGACCGTGCTATTCGACGCGATGAATGCGCTCTCGTCCGATTTCAACGACAGGCCCGAGGTTGCGAGCCGCGCCTATGACGCCGCCCGCGACGGCTTCGTCATCGCCGGCGGCGCCGGCGTTGTTGTGCTGGAAGAACTCGATCACGCCAAGGCGCGCGGCGCGCGCATTTACGGCGAGCTCGTCGGCTACGGCGCAACCTCAGACGGCTACGATATGGTCCAGCCCTCCGGAGAGGGCGCGGCGCGGTGCATGCGCATGGCGATGAAAGGCGTCGACGAGATCGACTACATCAATCCGCACGCCACCTCGACGCCGATCGGCGATCTCAAGGAGATCGAGGCGATCCGCGAAGTTTTCGGCGACAAGTGCCCGCCGATCAGCGCCACAAAATCGCTTACCGGCCATTCCCTCGGCGCCGCGGGCGTGCATGAAGCCATTTACTCCCTTCTCATGATGAATAACGGCTTCATTTGCGAATCGGCGAATATCGAGACCATCGATCCTGCCGTTGCCGACATGCCGATCGTGCGCAAGCGGCAGGATAACATCGCCATTAACACAGTAATGTCGAATAGCTTCGGCTTTGGCGGCACCAACGCCACATTGGTGTTCCGCCGTCTGGACGGTTGAGAGGACGAAGCCAGATCAACCCACAACAAGAGTAAGGGTGATGACAACAACAACGGATATTGCCAAGCCAGGTCCGTTAATGGCGGGAAAGAGGGGATTGGTCATGGGCGTCGCCAATGACCGGTCCATCGCCTGGGGCATCGCCCGCGTCTTGCACGGGCAGGGCGCGGAACTGGCCTTCTCGTACCAGGGCGGCGCCTTCGGCCGCCGCGCCGTGCCGCTTGCCCAGTCGATCGGCGCCAAAATTGTCGTCGAGGCCGATGTCGAGGATCTGCAAAGTGTCGAGCGCGTGTTCGAGGCAATCCGCAAAGAGTGGGGTTCGCTCGATTTCGTCGTGCACGCGCTTGCCTTCTCCGACCGTAACGAGCTGAAGGGACGTTATTGCGACACGACCCGCAAGAACTTCGTCCACACGATGGTGATCTCGTGCTTCTCCTTCACCGAGATCTGCAAGCTCGCGTCGGAACTGATGCCGAATGGCGGCTCGCTCTTAACGTTGACCTATGGCGGGTCGACGCGGGTGGTGCCGTGCTACAACGTCATGGGGGTGGCCAAGGCTGCGCTCGAAGCCTCGGTGCGCTACCTCGCCTCCGATTTCGGCCCGCAGGGGATCAGGGTCAACGCCTTGTCGGCTGGTCCGATGCGGACGTTGGCCGGGGCCGGCATTTCCGACGCCCGCACGCTGTTCCATTTCCAGCAGCGCAATGCGCCGATGCGCCGCTCGCCCACGCTCGACGAGGTCGGTGGCGCCGCGCTCTATCTTCTGTCCGACCTGTCCGGTGCGGTCACCGGCGAAGTGCATTTCGTGGATTGCGGCTATTCGACCATCGCCATGCCGAATCTTGCGACGCTCAAGGCCTTTGAGCAGATCGACGAGGCAGAGGCTCCGGTGGAAAAGGCGCCGCGCGAAGCGGCGCAATAATCGCATTCCGGATCTGCGATCGATTGCGTAAGTGGAGAAAAGGCGATGGCCGAGCTTGTAGTCATGGTGTGCCTGCTGACGGCGCCGGAGCAGTGCTCAGAACATACGGTGCCGGGCGCCAGCACCGGCGATGTCGTGAGCTGCATCAAGCAGGGAGGCGATAAGGCGAACGAGTGGCAGGAAAAGAACAACCAGTATTTCGTGATCGGCTGGCGCTGCGTGATGAAAAAAAGTTAGAGCCGCGCGCCTGAAAGCCGGCGGCCCCAACGAAACATCGCTCGCCGAAACGGATTAGCTCGCTTCGGCTTTCTCCCGTTCGGACTTGTCGCGTTCCTTTTCCTTGCCGGTCGCCTGATCGACGACTTTCATCGACAGCCTCACCTTGCCGCGCTCGTCGAAGCCGAGCAGCTTCACCCAGACCTGATCGCCTTCCTTGACCACGTCGGTGACCTGCTTCGGCCTGCCTTCCGCCAATTGCGAGATATGCACGAGGCCGTCGCGCGCGCCGAAGAAATTCACAAATGCGCCGAATTCCATCACCTTCACCACCTTGCCGCGGTAGATCTCGCCCACTTCAGGTTCGGCGGCGATCGCCTTGATGCGCTGGATGGCGGTGCGAATGGACTCGGCCTTGGCCGAGGCGATCTTTACTGTGCCGTCGTCGGAGATGTCGATCTTGGCGCCCGACTCCGCGACGATCTCGCGGATCACCGAGCCGCCAGAGCCGATCACCTCTCTGATCTTATCCACCGGAATATGGATGGTTTCGATGCGCGGCGCGTATTCGCCGAGCTCTGGCCGGGCGGCATTGATCGCCTTGTTCATCTCCGAAAGGATATGCATGCGTCCCGCCCGCGCCTGATCGAGCGCAACCTTCATGATCTCCTCGGTGATGCCAGTGATCTTGATGTCCATCTGCAGTGAGGTAACGCCCTCCGAGGTGCCGGCAACCTTGAAGTCCATGTCGCCGAGATGGTCTTCGTCGCCGAGGATGTCGGAGAGAACGGCGAAGCGCTCCCCCTCCTTGATTAGCCCCATGGCGATTCCCGCCACGGGCCGTTTGATGGGGATGCCGGCGTCCATCATCGCGAGCGAAGAGCCGCATACGGTGGCCATCGACGAGGAGCCGTTCGACTCGGTGATCTCGGAGACCACACGGATGGTATAGGGGAAACTCTCGCGGTCCGGGAGCACAGGGTGGATGGCCCGCCAAGCGAGCTTGCCGTGGCCGATCTCGCGCCTGCCGGGCGAACCGAGGCGGCCGACTTCGCCCACCGAATAAGGTGGAAAGTTGTAGTGCAGCATGAAGGTTTCTTTATAGGTGCCCTGCAAGGCGTCGACATATTGCTCGTCTTCGCCGGTGCCGAGGGTGGCGACGGCGAGCGCTTGCGTCTCCCCGCGCGTGAACAGCGCGCTTCCGTGAGTCCGCGGCAGGACCCCGACCTCGCAGGAAATCGGCCTGATGGAGGTGAGATCTCGCCCGTCGATGCGCGTGCCTGTATTCAGAATATTGCTGCGCACGATCTCCTTCTCAGCCTCCTTGAAGGCGTTTGCGATCTGCGCCGCCTGCGTGCCGTCGTCGCCGGCCGGCACGAGCGCCGCCGCCACCTTCTCTTTAACTGCGGCGACACGATCGCGCCGCTCCTGTTTCAAGGCGATGCTGTAGGCTTCGCGCAGTTCCGCCTCGGCAATCTCGCGCACGCGCGCCACGAGCCCGGCTTCTTCCTTGGCCTTCAGCTCCCACGGCTCCTTGGCCGCGCGTTCGGCCAGCTTGATGATGGCGTCGATCACCGGCTGGAAGTGCTTGTGCCCGAACATCACCGCGCCGAGCATAACCTCTTCGGCAAGTTCCTTGGCTTCCGACTCAACCATCAGAACTGCGTCCTTGGTTCCGGCGACCACGAGATCGAGCGCGGTCTCCGCCATTTCGTCGATCATCGGATTGAGGATGTATTGGCCGCCGATATAGCCGACGCGTGCGGCGCCGATGGGGCCGAGGAAGGGCACGCCCGACAGGGTAAGCGCAGCCGAGGTTGCGACCATGGCCACGATATCGGGGTCGTTCTCCATGTCGTGCGAGAGCACGGTGACGATGATCTGGGTTTCGTTCTTGAAGCCTTCAGCGAAGAGGGGCCTGATTGGCCGATCGATCAGGCGCGAGGTCAGCGTCTCCTTTTCGGTCGGACGGCCTTCGCGTTTGAAATAACCGCCGGGAATCTTGCCGGCGGCGAAGGTCTTTTCCTGGTAATTCACAGTGAGCGGAAAGAAGTCGACGCCAGGGCGCTCTTCCTTCATGGCGACGACGGTGGCGAGCACCGAGGTCTCGCCGTAGGTGGCAAGTACGGCGCCATCGGCTTGTCGCGCGATGCGGCCGGTCTCGAGCCTGAGGGGGCGCTTGCCCCACTCGATTTCTACGATGTGCTTATCGAACATAATGCTGTTCCAATGGATTGGTCGGGTGGGAAGCCGCTCCTCCCGCTCTAGGCGCGAAGGCCGGCAAAATCATCTCTTGTGCAGGCGCAACCGGTTTTTGGTTCGCCGCAATCATAGGCGTCACCGGCGGATGCCCAGCCGGTTGATGAGCTTCTGGTAACGGTCCTCGTCCGTCGCCTTGACGTAATCGAGCAGCCGGCGCCGCTGGCTCACCAGTTTGAGCAGGCCGCGCCGCGAATGATTGTCTTTGGTATGCGTCTTGAAATGATCGGTCAGATTGGTGATCCGCTCGGTCAGAATGGCGACCTGAACCTCGGGCGAACCGGTATCGCCGGCTTTGGTCGCATATTCCTTGATGAGCTCTTGCTTGCGCTCAGCGCTGATCGACATCGAATGTTCCTTCAAGTTTCAGGGTTTAGACAAGGCCGAGCCGGGATGTCGTCCAGCACGGTCGGCTCAACGCGCATATGGGCGGCGCCCTGGCGCGAATGGCTGCAATATAGGGATAATCCGTCTGGAGGCCAGAAGAATTTGCGTCACATCGGTTCAAGAACAGGAAAGATAAAGGTAAAAGACCCAGCCGATCCGCTCTTTCGTGTCAAGTTCAGCCACCAATGCCCAAGGCTTTCCATTCGCCGCCTTGGCCTTCTTGATGACCGATACGAACTTCCCATCGGGAAGAGTGCCGATGATCCTTCCGTTGGGGCTGTCGCGCACGTTGAGCGGGGTGCCGGTTGGATCTGTGACGTAGCAACGCTCCTCCGCCGCTGCCGGGCACGAAGACAGCAGGAGTAACGCTAAACCGGTCAAGACTCTGGTCATAAGCACCTCCCGCATGCCCCGCTCAGCGCGGCAGATTGAAAATGCGCTTGGGCTTGAGCTCGCCGCGATGCACCTCTCCGAGCGCGACGAGCTTGCCGCGGCAAATGGCGTAGACCGTGCCCTCGACGATCGGTGCGTCCCGCCCGCGCAACAATACTGCTTGGCCTCGGCGGAGTCTGTCGGCGTCGGGGCCCGACAACGTGAGGCCGGGCAGGGCGCCGAGCGGCGTTTCGACCGGCTCGAGAAGGCTCAGCAGGGCCGCGTGGCCGCCGCTTGCGGCAAGCGCCTCGATCTTCTCGAGCGGAACCGAGCGCTCTTCGGCGAAGGCTCCGACCCGCGTTCGGCGCAGAGCCTCGACATGGCCGTAAGCGCCGAGCGCGCGGCCGAGGTCGCGGGCAAGCGCGCGCACATAAGTGCCTTTGCCGCAACGCGCTTCCAGAACGCAGCGATCCCGGTCCGGCTGCGCGACGAGAACGAGCCGCTCGATCGATACGATGCGAGGCGCAAGCTCGAACGCCTCCTCGTCGCGGGCAAGGTCGTAGGCGCGTGCGCCCTCGACCCTTACCGCGGAATAGCGCGGCGGCACCTGCTTTATTTCACCGGTGAAGTCCGGCAGCTTGGCTTCGATCTCTTCCCGCGTCGGGCGCTTGTCGCTTTGCGCCAAGACTTTGCCTTCCGCATCGTCGGTGTCGGTTTCCGCGCCGAAGCGGACCGTGAAGCGGTACTCCTTCACCCCCTCGACGGCGAAAGGGACGGTCTTGGTCGCTTCCCCAAGCGCGATCGGCAAAACGCCGGTGGCAAGCGGATCGAGCGTGCCGGCATGACCCGCTTTCTCCGCCTCGAACAGATGCCGGATGCGCGACACCGCCTTGGTCGAGGTCATGCCTTGCGGCTTGTCGAAGACGAGCCAGCCGTGGACAGGTAAGGCTTTGCGCCGCGCCATATTTCCCGCCTGCTCGCCTTAGTCTTCTTCCAGATCGCGGGCGACCTCCGGCCGCGCCAGCAACGCGTCGATCCTGGCCGAGGTCTCGAAGGAAGTATCCACTTTGAACCGCAGCTCAGGCATGAACTTCAAACTCACCCGCTTCGCCAGCAGCCCGCGCAAATACCGCTTATGCTGCTCGAGATGCGCGACCGCTTCTTCCGCTTCGCTGCCGCCGAGCGGCAGCACGTAGACGGTGGCGAGCCGCAAATCCGCGCTCATTCGCACCTCCGATACGGTAAGAGAGTGCCGTTGCAGGATCTCGTCGTCGATCTCGCCGCGGGCGAAGATCTCTGCGAGCGCATGCCGGATCGTCTCGCCGACTTTCAATTGCCGTTGGGATGGCGCTTTGCCCTCGCGATGGCTCATGTTCTCGATCCTGGGTGGAGGCGGGGTCGGAGAGCCCCGCCGTCATCTTGAGGTGCGGGCGGAGGGAGGACGAAGACGCCCCGGCACTCCACCATGACGGGTAAGGTTACAGGCTGCGCTGAACGCGCTCGATCTGGAAGCACTCGATGATGTCGCCCGGCCGCATGTCCTGATAGCCCTCGAAGGCCATGCCGCATTCCTGGCCGGCGACTACCTCGCGCACCTCGTCCTTGAAGCGCTTGAGCGAAGAGAGCTTGCCTTCGTGCACCACGACGTTGTCGCGGATCAGCCGAACCTGAGCCCCGCGCTCGACCTTGCCTTCGGTCACGCGGCAGCCGGCCACCTTGCCCACCTTGGAGATCGTGAAGACTTCGAGCACCTCGGCGTTACCGAGGAAGGTCTCGCGCACACTCGGCGCAAGCAGGCCGCTCATGGCTTGCTTAACGTCGTCGACGAGATCGTAGATCACCGAGTAATAGCGAATCTCGGCGCCGGTGCGCTCCGCCGCTTCCCGCGCCTGAACGTTGGCGCGGACATTGAACCCGAGGATCACGGCGCCCGAAGTTGCGGCTAGCGATACGTCGGACTCGGTGATGCCGCCCACTCCCGCATGGATAATGCGCGCGCGCACTTCGTCAGTGCCGAGCTTGCTCAGCGCCGTGGTAATGGCCTCGACCGAACCCTGCACGTCGCCCTTGACGACGAGGGGGAATTCTTTGACGCCGGCCTCTTTGAGCTGGCTCATCATCTGTTCCAGCGTGCCGCGCGCGCCCGCCACGGCCAGGCGCCTGCGCCGCGAGCGAAGGCGATAATCGGTAATCTCGCGCGCGCGCGCCTCGTTTTCGACTACGGCGAACTGGTCGCCGGCCTCGGGCGCGGAATCGAAGCCGAGCACCTCGACCGGAACCGACGGACCCGCGCGCTGCACTTGCTCGCCGCGATCGTTGATCAGAGCCCGAACCCGGCCCCAAGCCGAACCCGCGACGATGAGATCGCCGACATGCAGCGTGCCGCGCTGAATGAGCGCCGTGCCGACCGGACCCCGCCCTCGCTCGAGCTTCGCCTCGACGATGACGCCTTCGGCGGGGCGATCCGGATTGGCTTTGAGATCGAGCACTTCGGCTTGCAGCAAAATCGCTTCGAGCAGCTTGTCGAGACCGATCTTTTTCAACGCCGAAACGTCGACTTCGAGCGTGTCCCCGCCCAAGCTCTCCACCACGATCTCGTGGCTCAGAAGCTCGGTGCGGACCCGCTGCGGATCGGCGCCTGGTTTGTCGATCTTGTTGATGGCGACGATGATGGGAACGCCGGCCGCCTTGGCGTGGTTGATCGCCTCGACCGTCTGCGGCTTCACGCCGTCGTCGGCGGCAACCACCAGGACGACTATATCCGTGACCTTGGCGCCGCGCGCGCGCATGGCGGTAAAGGCCTCATGGCCGGGCGTATCGATGAAGGTTACCTTCTGCCCCGACGGCACCTCGACTTGATATGCGCCGATATGTTGGGTAATGCCGCCGGCTTCCTGTGCGACGACGTTGGTCGCGCGAATGGCATCGAGCAGCGAGGTCTTGCCGTGGTCGACATGGCCCATAATGGTCACGATCGGCGCCCGCGGCTTAAGGTCTTCGAGCCTGTCTTCGGCGCCAATGAAGCCCTCCTCGACATCGGCCTCGGCAACGCGGCGCACAATATGGCCGAAATCCTCGGCCACGAGCTGGGCCGTGTCGCCATCGATCACGTCGGTAATCTTGTGCATGGCGCCGTCACGCATCAGGCGCTTGATGACGTCGACGCCGCGTTCCGCCATGCGATTGGCAAGCTCCTGAATGGTGATCGCCTCGGGAATGACCACCTCGCGCTGAATCTTGGCTTGCGTCTGCGGGCCGGAAATCTGCTTCTTCTGGCGCTCTTGACGCCGCTTCAACGAAGCGAGGCTGCGCTGGCGCTGCTCCTCGTCGAGCGCGTTGATGATGGTGAGCCGGCCTCTAACTCTGCGTTCCTCGCCGCGTCTTGGCGCGGCGGCGCTCTTTTTGTGCCGCGCTTCCTGTCCCCCGCGCGGTGTCTCCTCGACCTCCTCTTTGAGAAGGTGCTTGCGGGCCGTCTCTTCGCCCACCTTGCGCGCTTTGGCTTCGGCTTCGTGGCGCTCATCCTCTTTGCGCTTGCGCTCGGCCGCTTCCTGGCGTTCTTTCTCGCGCTGCTTTTCCGCCAGAGCCTGAAGCGCTGCCAATTCCTTCGCCTTCTCGCGCTCCTCGGCCTCGCGCTGGCGGGCGTCTTGAAGCGCGCGCTGGCGCGCGTCCTTTTCCTCGTCGGACAGTTGCCGCAACACCACGCCGGGTCGCCGTGCCGCGGTAGGCTCCGGCTTCGGCTTTTCGGCCGCCGCGGCCGCGGGCGGGGGGGCAGGGGGGGTTGGCCTTGGCTTCGCCACCTCCTCGGCCGGTTGGGAGCCGATCGAACGGCGCTTCTTCTTCTCCACCAGCACGGATTTCGAGCGCCCATGGCTGAAGCTCTGCCGCACATGGCCGGATTCCACCGTCCGGCGCACGTTGAGCGTCATTTTGCGCGCTCCGCGAGCGGATTTGCCTTCAGTCTCGTTGGTTTCACTCATTCTTATTCGTATCCGATCCGTTCTGGGTTGCGAATGCGCTCCGGCCACGGCGGTAGCGCTCCAAGCGCGAGGCTGCCGCCAGGACGTTTCGAGCCGCTCCGCCCTGAATGAGGGCAGCATGTATCACATTTGTCCGCCCCGATGCCAAACTCAATTCATCGGCGTTAAAGCTGCGGATCGCGGGAATCGGCCGTCCGCCCTTCATTCCCCGCGCTTTGCCGTCAAGTTTGCGGCATCCGTCCTCGGCGGCCTCCTTGGCGTGAATCAGGGCAAGGACCCGCTCCTTGGCGACGGCCTCTTCCACTTTGGCGTTGCCGAATACGACTTCGCCCGCCTTGTTGGCGAGGGAGAGCGCCGACACGGCCGCTTGAAGCAGACGCTGTTCCACCTCTTCGGCCAGGTTTTCAGGCGCTTTAGCTTCGGTTTTGAGGGCGCGGGCGAAGACGTTGCGCTTGGCCGCCTCGGCGACCACGTCTTTTGCGGCCGTAAGCCAGACGCCGCGGCCGGGCAGCCTCTCCTTGAGGTCCGCGACGACCACGCCGCCGGGACCGAGGACGAAGCGGATCAGCTCGTCCTTAGGCCTCCGCGCACGGGTGAGTGCGCAGGCGCGGACGGTCTCATCCCGCCTTCTCCGCTCATGCTCAGCCGCCGCCGGACGCAAGATTTGTCTCCCTGCCGCCTCATGACGCGCTCGTGCCGGAGGCGTCGCCGGTCTCCGCGCTCTCTCCATCGGGGGCGTCCGCGTCTTGCGCGCTCTCCGAGGCAAGATCGCTCTCGGCGATCCACCCGGCCTTGACGCGCGCCGCCAGGATCAACTCTTCGGCTTGTGTCTTGCTCAGGCCGAAGCCTTCGAGGAAGCCATCGTGGTGGATGGTTTCCTTCTCCTTCTCCTTGCGTTCGTTCCAGCCGGTGAGATCGTCGGTGGCGCAATCGGCGAGATCCTCGACCGTCTTGATACCGTTCTCGCCGAGTTTGACCAGCATTGCCGCCGTCACGCCCGGCACCTCGGCAAGTTCGTCGGCCACGCCGAGCGCCTTGCGCTTGGCCTCGAGCTCGGCCTCGATCTTCTCCAGATGCTCGCGCGCGCGGGTCTGGATCTCGTTGGCCGTGTTCTCGTCGAAGCCTTCGATCGAAGCGATCTCCTGCGGTTCGACAAAAGCCACTTCCTCGACCGAGGAGAAGCCCTCCGAGGCCAGAAGTTGCGCAATCACTTCGTCGACGTCGAGCGCCTCCATGAACATCTGCGAGCGTTCGGCGAACTCGGCCTGCCGGCGCTCCGACTCCGCCGCCTCCGTCATGATGTCGATGTCCCAGCCGGTGAGCTGCGAGGCCAACCGGACATTCTGCCCTTTGCGGCCGATTGCGAGCGAAAGCTGCTGGTCCGGCACGACGACCTCGATGCGCTGGGCATCTTCGTCGAGCACGACCTTGACCACCTCCGCCGGCGCCAACGCGTTGACGATGAAGGTCGCCGCGTCGGGCGACCATTGAATGATGTCGATCTTCTCGCCCTGGAGCTCGTTCACCACCGCCTGCACGCGGCTGCCGCGCATGCCGACGCAGGCGCCGACCGGATCTATCGACGAATCCTTCGACACCACTGCGATCTTGGCGCGGCTGCCGGGATCGCGGGCCACCGACTTGATCTGCACGATGCCCTCATAGACCTCGGGCACCTCCTGCGCGAACAGCTTGGCCATGAACTCCGGATGCGTCCGCGACAGGAAAATCTGCGGTCCGCGCTGCTCGCGGCGCACGTCGTAGACATAGGCGCGAATGCGGTCGCCATAGCGGAAATTCTCCCGCGGCAATGTCTCGTCCCGGCGCACGATCGCCTCAGCGCGGCCGAGATCGACGATGACGTTGCCGTATTCGACCCGCTTGACGATGCCGTTGACGATCTCGCCGACGCGATCCTTGTATTCTTCGTATTGACGCTCACGCTCGGCTTCGCGCACTTTCTGCACGATGACCTGTTTCGCGTTCTGCGCCGCCACGCGGCCGAAATCGAGCGGCGGCAGCTCCTCGGCGATGAAGTCGCCGACCTGGGCCGCCGGATTACGGCGCCGCGCCTCTTCGAGCGAAATCTGCGTCGCCTCCATGGTCACGTCCTCGACCACTTCGAGCAGGCGCGCGAGCCTGATCTCTCCGGTCTTGGGATCGACCTCGGCCTTGATCTCGTTCTCGCTGCCGTAGCGCGATTTCGCGGCCTTCTGGATTGCGTCTTCCATGGCGCTGATGACCACCTGACGGTCGATCGCCTTTTCGCGCGCGACGGCGTCGGCAATTTGCAAAAGCTCGAGCCTGTTGGCGCTTACGCCTGCCTGAGCCATCTCTCTATTCCTCCATCACCCGCGTCATGCCCGTCCTGAGCCGGGCTTCCGAGGGCGGCTGACTTGAAAACTGTTGTCCATGACCTGTTCGTTGAGCCATCGAACATCTCCTAGCCGGCCTTCTTGCCCGAAAGATCCGCCTTGAAGCTCGCAAGATCCGCCACGAGTTTCGCCTCGCCAATGAGCGCAAAGGGAAGGCCGATGACCGCCGGTTCGGCCTTGCCTTCGAGCTCGATCTTCAGGCGTACCTCCTCGTCCTCGACACCTTCGATCTCGCCTTTGAAGCGCTTCCGTCCGTCGACGGGCTCCTTCAGCTCTATCTTCGCTTCATGACCGGCCCATAACGCGAAGTCGCTCGGGCGGACCAGCGGCCGGTCGATGCCTGGCGAGGACACCTCGAGCCGGTAGGCGCCGGGCAGAGGGTCGTAAGCGTCGAGTAGTGGCGACAGCCTCCGGCTGATGGCCGCGCAATCCTCCACCGACATCGCTCCGTTAGGCCGCTCGGCCATGATCTGCACCGTGCCGCCATCGCGGCCCGAAACTTTCACCCTGACCAGCCGAAAGCCGAGTTCCTCGAGTACGGGCTCGGCGAGATCGGCGATCTGCCGCTCGACGCTGCTTTCCCGCACGAATCTCCTGTCTGTGTTGGCGGGGCTCGACATATGTGACCGGGCAGCGCGCCTCGTCCGGATGAACGAGGCCGTTGAGCCTAACAAAAAGGAGCGGGCCGAGGCCCACTCCTGATTAAAAATCAATCATGAGTTCCCCGCTAATATACGAGCTTTGCGCGGCTTTTCAAGCGCCCTCAAGACGCTGAAAAACCAGATAGGTCGGGTTCCGGCCCGCATTGAGGGCTTTGCGCTCGTAGCGGGTCTCCGGCCAATTGCGGGGACGCTCATGCTCGCGCCCAATGGGGGTCCTGAAGGCGCCGCTCTCGCGCATCAGCACCATTGCTTGCGCGGCATAATCGGAATCGTCGGAGGCGAAACGAAATTCGCCTCCGGGACAGATCACGCGCGCAAGCGCGCGCGCAAAGTCAGGCGCCAGCAGTCGGCGCTTCAGGTGGCGCTTCTTTGGCCACGGATCGGGAAATAGCAGAAAGACGCGCTCGATCGACCCCTCCGGCAGCCAGGGGAGGACCTCGCGCGCATCTCCGGCATGCAGGCGGATCGTCTTGAGGCCGCGATCCTCGATGGCGCCGAGTAAACTGGCGACACCGTTGATAAACGGCTCGCAGCCGATAAAGCCGATCTGGGGATGGCGCTCGGCCTGCCAAAGCAGGTGCTCTCCCGACCCGAAACCGATCTCGAGCCAGATCGCGTCCACCGGCGTTTCGAACAGTTGGGTGACCGGAACGGGAGCAGGTTTTTTCAGGTCAAGTTTCAGCTCGGGGAGAAGCTCGTCGATGAGTCGCTCTTTGCGCGCGCTGAGCGGCTTGCCCTTGCGCCTGCCATAAGACCTGAGCGGCCGAGCCTCGGTCATTGCGCCTCAACCCATGGCATGCCCGCACAAGCGGACATTGACCAACCTCTGGCGTTCGTGAGCGAAAGGACTGCAGTGACCGGGTCGTCCGGTCAAGCTGCGCGACGACGGAAACCGGCGGCCAATCGCCTAGCTCAATTCCGCGCGGATCGGCTCGACGAGGTCAAGCCGCTCCCAGGAGAAGCCGCCGTCATTGTCGGGTTGACGCCCGAAATGGCCGTAAGCGCTCGTCCGTTCGTAGATCGGCCGCGAAAGCTTGAGGTGCTCTCTAATGCCGCGCGGGCTCAAGTCCATGACCTGGCGCAACGCCTTCTCCAGCT
>DATLXW010000065.1:0-9121 GCA_035575415.1 Methyloceanibacter sp.
CGGGTTGAGGCCGAACGCGCCTGGCTCGCCTTCGGCGAGGAAACCGGCGTGCCGGTGCAGATCTTCCGTCTCGCCGGTATCTACGGCCCCGGCCGCAGCGTATTCGACAAGCTCAAGGCCGGGACGGCGCGACGCATCAGAAAGGACGGGCAGGTGTTCAGCCGCATTCACGTCGAGGACATCGCCACCGTGCTCGAAGCTTCGATGGCGCGCCCGCGGGCCGGCGCGATTTATAACGTCGCCGACGACGAGCCGGCCGCGCCCGGCGACGTCGTCGCCTATGCGGCCGAACTGCTTGGTCTGCCGGCGCCGCCCGAAGTCTCTTTCGAGGAGGCGGATATGAGCCCGATGGCCCGCAGCTTTTATGAGGGAAGCCGCCGCATCGTCAATGCCCGCATCAAGTCAGAACTCGGCGTGACGCTGCGCTATCCCACCTACCGCGAAGGCCTCGCTTCTCTCCTCCCTGCGCCTCTAAGGGCGGCCGGGTTGGGGGGCTGACATCACCTCGCTTGTGGTCCCCACTTGGTGCACCAAGTGCGCCACCCTCCCCCTTTCCAGGGGACGGATATAAGCTTCGTCCTGATGCATTTTCTTTTCCGCTTTGGTGCCGCCGCTGCGACTGCCTGGCTTATAGGCGCGGCCTTCGGCGTGGGCAGCGCGTATGCCAAGGAAGACACGCCGTGCACCGAAGACGCGATGATCGTGTTCGACGCTTCCGGCTCGATGTCCGGCAACGGCTGGGGCTATGGCAGCGAGACGCGCGGCATGGTGAGCCGCATCGACAAGGTGCGGGCGACCTTTGCCAAGATCCTCCCCAAGGTGACGCGCACGCGCCGCGTCGGACTCATCACTTACGGGCCGGGCGTGTGGAACCAATGCAATGTCCGCCTCGACCTTGCCCCAATGCCGAATGCCGCGGCGCAAATCATGGCGGCGATCGATGCGCTCAGTCCCGCCGGCAGGACGCCGCTGACCGCGGCGGTGGCGCAGGCTGCGGAGGTCCTGGACTACCGCACCAAGCCTGGCCTGATCGTGGTCGTGACCGACGGGGAGGAAACCTGCGGCGGCTCGCCTTGCGCGCTCGGAGAGGCGCTCAGGCGCGATGCGGCCCAACTCACGATCCACGTCATCGGCCTGCGCGTGAAGGGCTATACCTGGACCGGAGAGCAAAGCGTGGTCGAGACCAAATGCCTCGCCGAGCGCAATCGCGGCCTTTACCTCACCGTGGAGACGGAGGACGAATTGATGCAGGCGCTGGAGAAGACGCTCGGCTGCCCGATCGTGTCGCAGCGTCGATGAGCGTAATTTCCGATCAAACGGGGACGATGACCTTTAGGAAGCGGTTTGAACCTTCTCGACGAGCGCAGCCACAGTATCCAGGAGCCGGCGCAGATCTTGCGGGCGGGAGTGGCGGTGGCCGCAATCCTTGATCAGCGTCAACTCGACGTCGTCGCCGCTAAGAAGGTCGACGAGATCGAGCGCATGGCCCCAAGGCACGTCGGGATCGCACATGCCTTGCAGGATACGCACAGGCACATCGAGGTGCAGAAGGTCTTCGGC
The DNA here is from genome assembly GCA_035575415.1 of Methyloceanibacter sp. Classification (GTDB taxonomy): domain Bacteria; phylum Pseudomonadota; class Alphaproteobacteria; order Rhizobiales; family Methyloligellaceae; genus Methyloceanibacter. Next base: position 1,561 of record DATLXW010000065.1, read on the forward strand.
GAGGAGATGGTTGCGGCCCTCCTCGATCAGACGCTTGGTGATAGGATAGGTCTGGCCGTAAAGGGCGGGTTCGAAATAGACGCCGTCACGCTCGACGGTCGCCTTCATCTCCGGTGTCATCCGGTGCCACATCAGCCGCTCGGTCATGTCCCAAGCGGGCGCAATCAGCACGAGGCCGCCGAGGCGCTCGAGCGCGCCCTCGCCGGCGAGCTTGCGCGCGAGAAGCAGCGCGATCCATCCGCCGAGCGAGGATCCGACCACGACGGTCTTGCGTCCTTGCAATAGATCGAGCATGGCCCGAGCTTCTTCTAGCCAATCGCCAATCGCCGCCTTGAGCAGATCGCCTTCGGAGCGCCCGTGCCCGGAATAGTCGAAGCGAAGCATGGCAAGCCCCTGTCCCCTCGCCCATTCGGCAAGCATGGAGGCCTTTTCGCCCGCCATATCGGAGAGAAAGCCGCAAAGCCAAAACAAGGCTAGAGCGTCGCCCCCGGCCTCCTCGAACCGATAGGCGATGCGGCGGCGATGGCCCGCCTTGCCCACTTCCAGGAATTGCGGTTCGGAGGCGCTCACCTTAAGAACTTTCATCAATGACGAAACGGACCATCTTGCAGGTCGTGCCGCGGCTCGAGGCAGGAGGCAGCGAACAGGCGGCAATCGAAATTGCCGATGCCCTGGTCCAGGCCGGCGCGCGCGCCCTCGTTGCCACCGAAGGGGGGCGCATGGCAACCGCCTTGGCGGAGGCAGGCGGCGAAATTCTGCCCTTGCCGGTGGCGAGCAAAAATCCCCTCGCCATTCTCGCCAATGCGCGCCGGCTTGCGCGCGCGGTCAACGACCACAAGGTCGATCTCCTGCACGCCCGCAGCCGGGCACCCGCCTGGAGCGCGCTTCTAGCGGCGAGACGCACGCGGAAGCCCTTCGTCACCACCTATCACGGCTCCTACGCAAGCCCAGGCCCATTCAAGAATTGGTATAACAGCGTCATGGCGCGCGGCGATGTCGTGATCGCCAATTCTCAATTCACGGCGAAGCTGATCATGGCGCGGCACAAGCTCCCGCGCGAGCGCATCCGCGTCATCTATCGCGGCGTGGACATGTCGCGCTTCTCCCTCGACCAGGTCAGCGAGAACCGCACGGGCAGGCTGCGCGCGTTGTGGGGGATCGGCAGGGAACAGCCGGTGGTGATCCAGGCCGCGCGCCTCACGGCTTGGAAGGGACAGACTCTCGTTATCGAGGCGGCGCATCGCTTGCTCGCCGAGGGCCGGCTCGGCGACGCCGTCATCGTCATGGCCGGAGACGCGCAAGGTCGCGGCGCCTATCAAAAGGAGTTGGAAAAGCTGATCCGCCGTCTTGGAGTCGTCGACCGCGTCAAGCTGGTCGGGCACTGCGACGACATGCCGGCCGCGTTCGCGCTCGCACGCGCCGCCGTCATCGCCTCGACCAGCGCCGAAACCTTCGGCCGCACCAGCATCGAGGCGCAAGCCATGGGCTGCCCCGTCATCGTCAGCGCCATCGGCGCGGCGCCGGAAACCGTGGTCGCGGAGGGCGCGCATTTCACCGGCTGGACGGTTCCGGCAAACGACGCCAATGCCATCGCCGAGCGGATCGCCGCGGCGCTTGCCCTTACCCAGGAGGAACGCGCCGCCATAGGCTGGCGCGCGCGGCGCAATGTGGCGGGCAAGTTCACCCTTCAGCGCATGCAGCGGGCGACGCTCGCGGTCTATGACGAGCTGCTGGCGACGCAGCTTGCGAATCGCTTCGACGCCTACCGCTCGCCGCACTTGCCGTGACAGTCGCAAAAAAGTCACAAGCGAGGATGGAAGGCCTTACGATTCCGCCGTGAAGACTTTGTTGACTATGCGGTGGACGTTGGCCCAGACTTGTCAGCCGCGTTTTGCTTCTTGTAGAACTGCGGCAGTCAGCAATTGCGGCCGGCGGCGCTCTCTCGCCAGTTACAGGGGGGATGGTTGCCGCGAGCCGGAAACAAGGAGAGAGAGCCATCGTAAGGCGGCCGACGAAGCTTGCCCCCGACAGGGGAGGTCCTCGCATCAACGAGGCTATCGATTCTCCGAAAATTCAGCTCATCGACGCCACCGGCCACAATGTCGGCGTGGTCTCCATTGCCGAGGGGCTCGCGCGCGCGGCCGAAGCGGGCCTCGACCTGGTCGAGATTGCGCCCAACTCGCAGCCTCCGGTGTGCAAAATCCTCGACTACGGCAAATATAAATACCAAGCACAGAAAAAAGCCGCCGAGGCGCGCAAGAAGCAGCGCACCGTCGAGATCAAAGAAATCAAGATGCGGCCGAACATCGACACGCACGACTACGACGTGAAGATGCGCTCGATTCGCCGCTTCTTCGAGGAGGGCGACAAGGTCAAGGTGACGTTGCGCTTCAGGGGACGCGAGATGGCGCACCAGGAGCTTGGCGCGCAATTGCTCGACCGGGTGAAGCAGGACACTTCGACCATCGCCAAGGTGGAATCCGAGCCGAGGCTGGAAGGCCGGCAGATGGTAATGGTGCTGGCGCCGCGCTAGGCGATCCGGCGCGGACGCGCTCCTTCCTGGTGCGGCTTGGGGGTGCGCCCCGCTTCTTTGGCAAGCGTTTCGGCCACGACGGCGGCGGTTTGAGGCTTGCCGAACAGATAACCTTGACCCGCATCGCAACCGAGCTTCATGAGGTGCTCCAAAACTTCTTTGTTTTCGATGCCTTCGGCCGTGGTCGTAAGGCCGAGCGCGCGGCCGAGCGACAGCATCGCCTTCACGATGCGCGCTTCCTCTGGTTTGGTCAGCATCTGCCCGACGAACGAGCGGTCGATCTTAAGCGTGTCGATATCGAGCTCGCGCAAATGACGAAGCCCGGAATAGCCGGTGCCGAAATCGTCGAGGGCAACGCGCACGCCCACATGCCGCAGCGCTTTGAGCACGGCTTTCGCCTCCTCGAGACGCGACAGCAGCGCGCCTTCGGTGATTTCGATCTCCAAGCGATGGGGTGGAAAGGGAATTTTGCCGAGGAGATCGAGGATTTTGGCGGCGAGATGCTGGTCCGAGATCTGGCGCGGCGAAAGATTAAAGGAAAGCCTGACGCGGGCGGGCCAATCCTTGGCATCGTGCATCGCGCGTTCCAGCAGGTACTCCGTCAATTCCCCGATCGTGCCGGTGTCCTCGGCAATCGGAATGAAGACATCCGGCAGAATAGTGCCACGGACGGGGTGCTCCCAGCGCGCGAGGACCTCGACGGCGACCGTGCTTGACGTGTCGAGCTCGACGATCGACTGATAATAGGGAACGATCTGGCCGGCGGCGATGGCGCCTCTGATCTCGGCCTCAAGTTGAACTCGCTCCTGCAATTTTTCGTCCATCGACCGGTCGAAAAAGCAGTAGCGGCCGCGGCCTTCTTTTTTCGCCCAATACATCGCCATATCGGCTTGGCGCAGGGCGGTTTCGACCCGGCCGCCGTCGCGCGCGGCCATGGCCACATTCGATGCGGTCTCCTGCGGTAGGCCGGTTGAGATGCCAACGCTGACGCCCACCTGGAGGGAGAGCGCGGCGAGAGAGATCGGCTTTGGAATCTCATGGACGATGCGGCGCGCCATGCGCTCGAGCGAGTCGCTGCCGAGACGGTAGCGCAGAATGATGCCGAATTCGTCGCCGCCGAGGCGCGCCACCGATCCCCCTTCGGCAATGCGCGTCAGCCGCTTGGCCACCACTTTGAGCACTTCATCGCCCAAGCGGTGGCCGTAAACGTCGTTGATCGGTTTGAAATTATCGAGATCCACGACGAAGAGGGCGCAGGCCTCTCCCTCCGGCAATTTAGTCGCCCAGCGATCGAAGTCCTCGATAAACCAGCGGCGGTTCGGAAGTCCCGTCAGAACGTCATGACGGGCGAGCTGATACGCATCGGCCTCGGTCTTGCGGCGTGCCGCAACCTCGCGGCGCAGATCGATTACACGGCGGATCGAAAAGATCTTGGCGGCAACGCCGGCGAAGATGACGAGCAGCAGCAGCCAGTCGAAAGCGTGGTTTTGGTGCGTGCGGGTGAGCTCGAAGAAGAGATCGAGCGCCTCGTACCAGACGGCGGACACATAAAGCGGGAGCGTGACCGCGGCAATGACGAGAAGGTCCTTCGTCACGCGGCTCTGCCGCGCGAACCAGGCCGAAAATGTGCGAAATGGGGCGGCAGCGGGCATGCCCGCAATGTTAGCGCCAAGCCCGAAAACAAGCGTTAAGCCGGATGGTTGAGAGAGCGTCGCTTTCGCCGGTCGTACGGCGGAACCCTTGCAATTGAGCGGCTTTCCGCCCTATAAGCGCTTTCGAAGGAGCCGCCCGGCGGGGCATGCCGTGGCGGCTCGCATGCTTTCCGATCGATGCAACCGCCCAAACTCTCCGCCCTTAGGGGTTGACCGGAAGATGGGCCACAACCAGAGGAAGCCAAATGCCCAAGCTCAAGTCCAAGAGCGGTGCCAAGAAGCGCTTCAAGATCACCGCAAGCGGCAAGGTCAAATGTCAGGCCTCGCGCAAGCGTCACGGCATGATCCAGCGTCCCAACAAGTTCATTCGCAACGCGCGCGGGATGATGGTGCTGTCGGACGAAGACGCCAAGATCGTGAAGAAGCATTTCCTCCCCTACGGCCGCTAAGGCTTTCAGGGTCAAACTCCGAAGGAGCACCGTCATGTCCCGTGTCAAACGCGGCGTTACCTCCCATGCCCGCCACCGCAAGGTGATCAAGCAGGCCAAGGGCTATTACGGCCGCCGCAAGAATACCATCCGCGTCGCCAAGCAGGCGGTCGACAAGGCCGGCCAATACGCCTATCGCGACCGCAAGGTGAGAAAGCGCAGTTTCCGGGCGCTGTGGATCCAACGCATCAATGCCGCGGCGCGCGAAAACGGCCTCACCTACGGGCGTCTGATCGATGGGCTGAAGAAGGCCGGCATAGAGCTCGACCGCAAGGTGCTCGCCGACATCGCCGTGCATGAACCCGCTACCTTTAAGGGATTGGTCGAGGCTGCATCGGCTGCCGCGCGGGGCTAAAGTCCCGTGCGGCGAGCTTGCCCGGGAGGGAGGCTTGAGCCATGAGCGCGCTTGAGCTTTACAGCCTCAAAACCGAATTGCTGCGCGCAATCGAGACGGCGCCGGACCTCGACAAGCTGGAAGAGGTCCGCATTGCCGCGCTCGGCCGCAAGGGCCGCATCTCCGAACTGATGCAGGCGCTCGGCTCGCTGCCGCCTGACGAGCGCAAGGCCTACGGCCAGGTGGTCAACAGCTTGAAGGAGAGCGTCGGCGCGGCGCTCGAAGCGCGGCGGCAGGAATTGTCGCGCGCGGCCACCATGGAACGGCTCGCGCAGGAGCGCGCCGACGTGACCCTGCCTGTGCGCGAAGGCCCGCTGCAAGAAGGCCGCGTCCATCCCGTCAGCCAGGTGATGGATGAGATCGGCGAAATTTTCGCCGATCTGGGCTTTTCGATCGCCGAAGGGCCCGACATCGAAACCGATTTCAACAATTTCACCGCCCTCAACATTCCGCCCGAGCATCCGGCGCGGCAGGATCACGATACCTTCTATTTCCCGCCCGGTGCCGACGGAACGCGGGCGCTGCTGCGAACGCATACGAGCCCGGTGCAGATCAGAGCCATGCTCCAGCAGAAGCCCCCATTGCGCATCATCGCGCCGGGCCGCGTCTATCGCTGCGATTCGGATCAGACCCACACGCCGATGTTCCATCAAGTCGAGGGACTGGCCGTCGACGAGGAGACGCATCTCGGCCATCTGAAATGGGTGCTCGAAGAGTTCTGCAAGGCCTTTTTCGAAGTGCCGCAAGTGAAGATGCGCTTCCGCGCTAGCCACTTCCCCTTCACCGAGCCGTCGATGGAAGTGGATATCGGCTACGCCAAAGTCGGCGACGAGATCAGGGTCGGCGAGGGCGATCGGTGGCTCGAGATTCTCGGCTGCGGCATGGTCCACCCCAACGTGCTGAAGAATGTAGGGCTCGATCCCGACCGCTATCAGGGCTTTGCCTTCGGCTTGGGCATCGACCGCATCGCCATGCTGAAATACGGCATGCCCGACCTGCGCGCCTTCTTTGCCGGCGATCTTCGCTGGCTCAAGCATTACGGTTTTGCGCCCCTCGCCATCCCCACCCTTGCCTCCGGCTTGTCTTAGTCCGATGCCGCACGCACACATCTCAGAAGGCATCAAGTGCCGAGCAAAGTCATTTCGGAGAGAAATGACCAAGGCCGAGCGCAGGCTTTGGTATGCTCTCCGCGCGCATCGTTTCGGCGGACTAGGCTTTCGCAGACAAGTCCCCCCGTTCCCCCCTTGTGGGGGAGCACGCTCGGGCAAAACCCGAGCGGAAGGAGGTTACTCGCGGACTCAGAGTTTGCGGTTTACCCCCTTCCCTACCGTCTTTGCGGCTTGCTCGATCCAAGAGAGCAGGGCCAAACCATGAAGTTCACGCTGGCATGGCTGAAGGAGCATCTCGACACCAAGGCGAAGGTGGACGAGATCGCGGGCACGCTCACCCGCATCGGGCTGGAGGTCGAGGACGTGTTCGATCCCGCGGTCAAGCTCGCGCCGTTCATCGTGGCGGAGGTGATGAAGTGCGAGAAACACCCGAACGCCGACAAACTTTCCGTCTGTGAGGTCGACACCGGCAAGGAAAGACTTCAGGTCGTCTGCGGCGCGCCGAATGCACGCGTGGGGCTCAAGGGCGTGTTCGCGCCGGTCGGCTCCTACGTGCCCGGCATCGACCTCACCCTCACCAAGGCGAAGATCAGGGGGGTCGAATCGAGCGGCATGCTGCTTTCGGAACGCGAGCTCGAATTGTCCGACGAGCATACCGGCATCATCGAACTCGACCCAAAGGCGAAAGTGGGAAGCCCGGCCGCTGCGGCGCTTGGTCTCGACGATGCGGTGATCGAGGTCGCGATCACGCCGAACCGTCCGGATTGCCTCGGTGTGCGCGGTATCGCCCGCGACCTCGCCGCCGCAGGCCTCGGCAAATTGAAGAAGGACAGGTTTGCGCCGGTCAAAGGCCGCTTTCCCAATCCGGTTCCGATCGAACTCGAATTCGACAAGGAGACGGGCGACGCTTGTCCGATCTTCGCGGGGCGGCTCATCCGCAACGTCAGGAACGGCCCTTCCCCAGACTGGCTGCAACGGCGACTGAAGGCGATCGGCCTGCGGCCGATCAACGCGCTCGTCGATATTACCAATTACATCGCTTACGACCGCGGGCGCCCGTTGCATGTCTATGATGCCGACAAGCTTTCTGGTGCGATCCGTGCGCGGCTTGGCCGCAAGGGCGAAACATTTCTCGCTCTCGACGGCAAGACCTACGCGGTCGACGACGACATGTGCGTGATCGCCGATGAACGCGGCGTGCTCGGGCTCGGCGGCGTGATCGGCGGCGAGGAGACCGGCGTCAACGAGGCGACCACCAATGTCTTCATCGAGTCGGCCTATTTCGATCCCAAGCGCACGGCCCGCACGGGACGGAAGCTCAACATTCAATCCGATGCGCGCTACCGCTTCGAGCGCGGGGTCGATCCAGATTTCGTCGTGCCGGG
>DATLXW010000066.1:0-10465 GCA_035575415.1 Methyloceanibacter sp.
CATTACGAACCTCTCTTTCTGGCAGACCGCGCGGGCCCAGGAAGCGGCACCCGCGATGAGCGCAACAAAGGCGGCGGTCCCCACATGAAACGGCGCCCGCCGACTCATCCGGCGGGGTTCCGCGGTTATATAGGAGGCAAGCCTATGGCCCGCAAGGATAAGGGATTGTTGATCGTGCCACGGCTATGTTGCTTTCAAGCCACGCGACGGACAGGAGTGCGATGCCGCCACCGTTTGATCGATCCGACCTCATTATGGCCGTCATCGCCTTGGCGCTAATGGGCAACCTTCTTGGCGCGGTGCGCAGTATGCGGGCACGCCGCAGACTCCAAGGGACTGGCGGGAAGGGCGACGGGGGCGACGTCTCCTTCGACATCGAGGAAGGGCGATCCGCCGGCGATGGCGATTCCGGTAGTTGCGGGGCGAGGGGGGCGACGGCGGCGGAGGAGGCGACTGCATCCGTCAGTCAAGCCGCTTCCAAGCCGCGATGAGAATCGGGGTTAGACAGTAATAGCGCCCATCCGCGCTGGCTTCCGTCATGTCTTGCTCGAACGCTTCCGCTCGCGCGGAGTCGGCGAGCCCGAGTTCGGCGGCGGCTGCGAACAGACCCTGATACACTCCGATCAACATTGGGCCGATCTGCTTGAGTGGCAAGTATTTCACCTCGGCGCTGGTGCCGTCGGGAAGGCCGAGCCCTGCCGCCTCAAATTGAGCGGGTAATTGACGTCCAGCGCGCAGATTGCGGCCATAGCCCCTGAACACGCCTTCGAACAAGCGATTGAATTCAGCCATCGGCGGGCATAGCGGCTCGACGGCGATGGCCCCGAAGTCGAATTCCTGCGCCGCCAAGACTCCGCCCGGCTTGGTCCAAAGCATCATCTTTTCTAGAACCGCCACCGGGTCTGGCATGTGCATCAGGAACAGGCGGCAATAGGTCAGATCGAAGGGAGCGCCGGGAACCTCCTCGAGCGCGCGCACATCGGCCTGGATCATCTCGAAATGGGCGCCGCCTTGCGTCTGGAGGTCGGCCAGAGCTTGGCGGCCGAGCATGCCATCAATCTCGACACCGACCACGCGGCCTTCCGGTCCGACGCGGTCGCCCATGAGACGCATCACCGCGCCTGTGCCGGCGCCGAGCTCGAGACAGTTCATCCCCGGCTTCAGGCCGATTTGATCGAGTAATGCCTCGCTTGCCTGCTGCCAAAGCAGCGCCTGTGCGCGCAGCCGCTGATATTCGTCAGGATCGCGCGCATGCACGTAGCCGTCGGGATTGGTCTTGCGCGCTTGTGCCGCCAAAAGCCGACTCCTCTTCGCCGCCGCTGGGCTATATGAGGAAAGGTAGAGCAGTCACAAGACCAAGCAAAGGCGGCATGCGTTATTTTCCGCAACGTCTCGACCTTCCCGCCCAAATTGCTCTTCTTGCGGCCGTGAGACAGGTTATCGCCCAAGCGCCGCTGTTCACGCCGGCGATGCCCCGCTCGGGCCATCCCATGTCCGTGCGGATGACGAATTGCGGCCCTCTCGGCTGGGTGACGGACAAGGAACGCGGCTATCGCTATCAAGCGGCCCATCCGGTGACGGGAAACCCCTGGCCACCCATTCCGCAATTGCTGCTCAAGCTATGGGAGGAGTTAAGCCTCTATCCCCATCCGCCCCAGGCCTGTCTGGTCAACTATTACGCCGGCAACGCCAAGATGGGGATGCACCAGGACAGAGACGAAGAGGAGTTCTCTGCACCCGTGCTTTCGGTCTCGCTCGGCGACACCGGCATCTTTCGCGTCGGGGGGACGACCCGCAAACACCCGACGGAGACATACGAGCTCAAGTCAGGCGATGTCTTTGTGCTCGGCGGAGAGGACAGGCTCGCTTACCACGGCATCGACCGCATCCTGCCTGGCACTTCTGCTCTTCTTGAAGAAGGCGGTCGTTTCAATCTCACTCTGCGCCGGGTGACGAAGCCAGCATGCGTTCGGCCTTAGCGCTCGTGCCGCCGCGGATCGGCCCCTTGCGTTTCTTCCGCGGAGGAACCGTCTCCATCTCGGGCCGGCCGATTGTTGTTGGCCGCGACGGGTCCCTTGGGGGTGGCGTGGCCCGCAGCCGCGGCCGTCTTGGCGCCGCCCTTGGCGACGGCGACAAGCGCGGGCCGCAAGCAACGGTCGCCGATCGTATAGCCTGACTGCATGACCTCGACCACGGTGCCCTCCGGCACCTCGGGATTCTGCACCTCGTACATGGCCTGGTGGCAGTTCGGGTCGAAGCGCTGCCCTAGCGGCTCGATGCGCGTCACCCCATGCCTCTCGAGCACGTTCAAAAGCTCGCGCTCTGTCAATTGCACGCCTTCGAGAAAGGTCTTCAAGGCGGGGTCTTGCGCGGCAGCCTCGGCCGGGACGTGGTCGATCGTACGCTGCAAGTTGTCGCCGACCGTGAGCACGTCGCGCGCGAAGTTGGAGATGGCATAGCGGGCGGTATCGGCCTTCTCTCGCTCGGTGCGCCGGCGCAGATTCTCCATCTCCGCCATGACGCGGAGAAGCCGGTCGCGCATGTCGGCGTTTTCGGCGCGCAAGGCGTCGAGTTCGGCTTCAGGTTGCGGGGCCGTGGGCTGGGGCGCCCCCTGGTCGTTGGGCTGCGAGGAGTCGGCGGCCTTGGCCTGATCCTCGTTGGCCCCACGCGGATCGGTCTTGTCGTCGGGCATTGGCAAAGCCTCGGCGAAGTCGGAAAGTGTCAGGGATATCGACCGTTAGACGGCAAAAATCAAGGGATCAGCCGCCCAAGCAGTTTTGCCGTGTAGTCGACCATGGGAATGATGCGCGCGTAATTGAGGCGGGTGGGGCCGATCACCCCAAGCACCCCGACGATCTTTTGCTCAGTATCCTTGAACGGCGAGACGATTAGGGCAGAGCCGGAAAGTGAGAACAGCTTGTTCTCCGAGCCGATGAATATGCGCACGCCCTCGGCGCCTTCGGCGAGACCGAGGAGTTGAATCAAGTCGGTCTTGGTATCGAGATCCTCGAACAGGAGGCGCACCCGCTCCAGGTCCTCCATCGCCTTCACGTCCTCGAGGAGATGAGCGCGTCCGCAAACGATGAGGCTCTTCCGCTCCGCCTCGTCGCCGGACCAAGTGGCGAGACCCTCGGTGATGATCTTCGCCGTCAGCTCATCGAGCTGCGCCCGCCGCTCCTCGATCTCTTTCTCGATGCGCGCGCGCGCCTCGGCCAGCGTCAGTCCGCCGATACGGGCGTTGAGATAGTTCGAGGCTTCTTGCAGCGAGGAGAGCGGCAGCCCTTCGGGAAGGGTGATAATGCGATTCTCGACGTCGCCGTCTTCGCTCACCAGCACGGCCAAGGCGCGGCGATGACCGAGATGCACAAATTCGACCTGCTTGAGAGTCTTGCTCTGCTTGTCGACAAGGACCACGCCGGCGCAGCGCGACAGCCCGGAGAGCAGCTCGCCGGCTTCGCCGACCAAATCTTCGAAAGCGCGGCGTTTGGCGCTGCCGGCGATGCGGCTCTCGATCTGGCTGCGTTCCTCGACGCTGATGTCGCCGAGCTCGAGCAGGCCGTCGATAAAGAGCCGCAGGCCGCTCTGTGTGGGCAACCGTCCCGCGCTCGTGTGCGGCGCATAGATGAGGCCGAGCGCCTCGAGGTCTGACATGACGTTGCGCACCGAGGCCGGCGACAGCGTCATCGGCAGCGAGCGGCTCAAATTGCGCGAGCCGACGGGCTCGCCGGTCGCAAGATAAGTCTCCACGATGCGCTTGAAGATCTCGCGCGAGCGCTCGTTGAGTTGCCGTAGGCCGAGGGCGGCCTCTGCCGCTGCTTTGGCCTCGTTGGGATCGGTGTGACGCATAACGACAAATTTAGGAGGGCCGCCGCGGCCGGTCAAATGCGCTTAATTGATCGGCGCGTACTCCGCCTCGGAGGCAAGTGGCGCGGCGAGCTCGTCGGGACTGCCGAAATGGGCGAAATAGCGGGTTCGGATCGCTTCTACCGGCAGGATGATGAGCACGTCCGTGGTGCCGAACTGATGGTCGATGACGGCGCCGTCGCCAACATAGGCGCCGAGGCGGATATAGCCCTTGATCAGCGGCGGTAGAGACTTGAGCGCTGCGCGCGGCGAGACCGCTTCTGCCGGCATCATATTCATGTCGATACGGAGATGCTCGTGCGCTCTGACGCGCCACTCCTCGGGTGCGAGGGCTTGGTGGTAGAGAAAGCTTAACGCCTCGGCATGGACCGCGGGATCGGTGCCCTCGAAACTCGCGCAGCCGATCATCACATCGACGCCATGCTCGCGCACATAGGACCACACGCCCTGCCATAGCAGTTCGAGCGTGCGCTTGTTGCGGTAGGGCTTCAGCACGCAAGAGCGACCAAGCTCCATGAAGTGGTAATCGGGCTTCGCCTGGATCAGCGGGGCGATGTCGTATTCGCCCTGGGTATAGAAACCGTCGTAGAAATCCGCGACCTCCTGGCGCAGGACGCGATAAGTGCCGACCACCTTGGAGCGCCGCCAGCGCCGCCCGGTCTGTGTATCGCCGTGATCGACGACGAGGAGATGGTCGAAAATTCGATCAAAGGCATCCTCGTCGCGGCGCGATAAGATGGCAAGAGCGCCAGGCCTCGCCGACATTTCCTCGTAGAACACCTTGTAGCGTAGGCGCTGTGCCCGCCTGATCTCGCTCTTCTTGCGCGCGAGCCTGACCTCGAGAGAACCGATGCGGCCATAGATTTTCGGGGGCTGAAAGCGGCGAAAGGGGCCGACGCCGAAACGGCGGCGTCCCAGGAAGGGTACAGCTTGAGCCGGTCTGAACGTCAATCCTGGAAACATGGTCCTACCGCGAGATTTGCCTGCGAGGCGTTCTGACCTTGGCTTCATCGGCATTACGCTCGGGGAGATTTCCGGGGGACTTTTACCTTCCGCCCCGTAAACGCCTGCGATTCGGCCACAACAAAGGCCGGTTAGCAAACCAATTCGAACGTGTTGTGACAATCTGGGGAAAGCCGCCACTTCCGCGCATGCGGGCGGAATTTTTCAGGCCGCACCCCTGCCCTTCCGGCTCGCTTGACCGCGTAGTGGCTGGCGCCAGCGGGTAAAAAGAGTTTCGAGATCCGCCTTCTCGAATGGCTTGGCCAGATAGTCGTCGAGGCCGCCTTCGAGATAGGCGTCGCGATCCTCTGCGAAGGCGTTCGCGGTGAGAGCGACGATTGGCGGGCGGCCTGCGGGCGGACGCGCATCGGCCGGATAAAGTGCCCGGATGCGCCTTGCCGCCTCGAGCCCGTCCATATCGGGCATGTGAATATCCATCAATACGAGATCGAAACCGCCTCGTTCGGCGAGCGCGCTTCGCGCCCTTGCGACAGCCTCGGCGCCGTTCCTGACCCGCACGACCCGCGCCCCGGACTTTTCCAGCACTGTGCAAGCGAGGAGGGCGTTGATGTCGTTGTCTTCGGCCAGAAGCACGAAAGCGCCGTCAGCGCCCGGCTCTGCGGCCGTGAAATTTGTCCGCGTGGCGCTTGTCTCTTCGGCCACCCTGCCCGCTGCGCCGTCAGGGTCGCCGAACAGTTGCGTCAAGAGTGATTGCGGTCGGACCGGACGGACGAGATAGTAGGGAAAGCCCTCGGCGCGAAAATCTGGAATATCGGCCCGATCGGCCGGGTCGATCAGCACGCTTGCGCGCAAGGTGCCGGCATCGAACGGCGCCTCAATCAGCCCGATCAGCCGGGCCGCCCCCGACTGCACGGCGGCGCGGTCGGTGAGCAAAGCGGTAAAGGGCCGGCCACTGGCAACGGCACTCGCAGCAACGCGCTCAGCGTCCTTAAGGCGTACGCGGGCGACGGAAGCCCCCATCGCCACGATGAGATCGCTGATCAGGTCGGCCTCGATCGCGCCATTGAGCACAAGAAGCACGCGTGACTGCGCTTTCGGCCTCGGCCAAGCCGAGCCGATCGAGCCGGCCTTGGGCAATGTTGCAAAGGGAAGATCGGCGGTGAAAGTGGCGCCCGCGCCTGGGATGCTTACAACGCCGATGCTGCCGCCCATTTCGTCCACGAGCCGTCTGGAAATAGCGAGTCCAAGCCCTGTCCAGCCGTGCCTCCGCGCTGGGCCTCCCTCCGCCTGCTCGAACTCAGCGAAGATGCGCTCGGCAGCCTTCGGCGGGATACCAGGCCCGGTATCGCGCACAGAGAAGCGGAGCATGATCTGATTTGCGTCCTCGACCGTAATCGGCGCGCGCCGCAAGGTCAGCGCCACGCCGCCGGTTTCCGTAAACTTGATGGCGTTGCCGAGCAGATTCATCAGAATCTGGCGAATGCGCATCTCGTCGCCGATCACCGACTTCGGCAGGTCCGGAGCGACGAACCAGCCGATTTCGAGACCCTTGTCGCGCGCCCGCGGCGCAAGAAGCTCGACCACTCCCTGCATCGCGTCGGCAATATCGAAAGGCGCCGGCTTCAGCTCGATCTTGCCGGCCTCGATTTTGGAGAAGTCGAGCACTTCATCGATCAGCGCGAGCAGCGTCTTGGCCGAAGTGGAAATGGCGCGGGCATAGGTGCGCTGCTCCGGTGTAAGCTTGGTATCGAGCAGAAGCCCCGTCATGCCGAGAATGCCGTTCATCGGCGTTCTAATTTCGTGACTCATGGTGGCGAGAAAACGCGATTTGGCCTTATTCGCCTCCAATGCCTGATCCCGGGCCTCGGCGAGCGCAAGTTCGGCCGCGCGTTGGTCGGTGATGTCGCGGCCGACGCTTTGCACTTCGTTCATGCGGCCGTCCACGCCTGCGATGACGAAGTCCTCCCACACAAACCAGCGCCGTCCATGCGCAGTTGAGAGTTCGACAATGGCGCTCCGCCGCGTTTCCCCGGCCTTGGGCATTACGCTTGGGGACTCGCCTTCGGCGGCGACGATTGGAAGCTCGAAAACTTGGCCGAGGACCTCCTCGCGCGAGCGAGCGAAAGTTCGGCAGAAGGCGTCGTTAACGAAGCTCAGCCGTCCGGCTGCGTCGCGGCGCACAATGACATCGTCTTGATGATCGAGCAGATCGCGATAGCGTGCCTCGCGCTCCCGCACTTCCCATTGCAAATCTTTCAGCGACTCGACCGAAGCGTCCAAGCGCTCGGCAAGACGCTTGGCTTCGGCGCGCGCGCGGCGCCGGTCGAGATTGATGTTGAGGAGAGCAATGACCGCCGTGGCCAGTACGAGCACGGCAAGCTTGGGAGTGGTTTCGCCGCCGAGCCCAAACCACGTGGCTGCCGTCAACGCCGAGACCAGGAGCACGAGCCCGAGCCGCCAAACGACCACGCCCCGCGCGCCTGGATTGATGGCGCTTTCAATCATGCAGGCGTTCCGCGCCTGCTCGTCGTGAACCGCGCCGTTCTGCCGGTCCTGCTCCATTGCCTGACGCCCGCTCTCATCAACCTGTGGGGCGGTTTTCTCCGCCCGCAAGTGTTCTAGCGCGGCAAAGAACAGGAGAATGCTTGAAAAAGCCTTAGGATTAGCAGGTTAGGCCGCGGCCTGCGCCCGCCGCAACGTTTCGCCGCGATAGCTCAAGGCCTCGGCGATATGGATGCGGGCGATCTTTTCCTCGCCGTCGAGGTCTGCCAGCGTACGCGCGACCCTGAGCGTGCGGTGATAGCCGCGGGCGCTGAGGGAAAGCGCCTCCGCCGCCTCGCGCAGCAACGTAAGGCCCGCGCGATCCGGCGCCGCCACTTCTTCAAGCATGGCGCCGTCGCATTCGGCGTTGGTGCGGATGCGTTTGAGCCCAAGCTGGGCGTAACGTTCGAACTGAATGCGGCGGGCGGCGGTGACGCGGGCTCTCACGTCGGCGCTTCCTTCTGACGGCGCGGGCAGCACGAGGTCCGCCGCGGAGACGGCAGGCACCTCGATCTGAAGGTCGATGCGGTCGAGCATTGGACCCGAGATGCGCGCCTGATAGCGCTCGGCGCAAGAGCGACCTTGGCGGCAAACATAACCCGGTTCGCCCGCACGCCCGCAGCGGCAGGGATTCATCGCGGCGATCAGTTGAATGCGTGAGGGATATGCGATGCGGTGATTGGCTCGCGCGATCACCGTTTCGCCGGTTTCGAGAGGCTGGCGCAGCGCGTCGAGCACCTGCGGATTGAATTCCGGCAGTTCGTCAAGGAAGAGCACCCCAAGATGGGCGAGCGCCGCTTCGCCTGGCCGCGGCTTTGTGCCGCCGCCGACGAGAGCAGCCATGCTCGCCGAATGATGCGGGGCGCGGAAAGGCCGCGACCTGCCGATGCGGCCTCCGGCAAGGTCTCCGGCGAGGCTTCGGATCATGCTCACTTCGAGAATCTCGGCAGGCTCAAGCGGCGGAAGGATCGAGGGGAGCCGCCGCGCCAGCATCGATTTCCCGGCGCCCGGCGGCCCGATCAGCAGAAGGTGATGCCCTCCGGCGGCAGCGACTTCGAGAGCGCGCTTTGCCGTCTCCTGACCCTTGATGTCTTTGAGGTCGGGCATCGCCTCGTCGCCGGGATCGGCCGTCGGTTCGGGCCGGCGTAGACTCTGCAAACCCTTGAAGTGATTGATAAGCTGAAGCAGGTCCTGCGGCGCGAGGATGGTCATGTCGGAGGCGGCCCAAGCCGCTTCCGCGCCACAGGTTGCGGGACAGATCAGGCTTTTACCGAGCGCATTCGCCCCGATTGCGGCGGGCAGCGCGCCGGCGACGGTGGCGATAGAACCGTCGAGCGACAATTCGCCGATCACGCAGAAGCCTTCGATGGCGTCGCGCGCGATCGCTCCGACCGCGGCCATCAGCCCCAGCGCGACGGGAAGGTCATAATGGCTGCCCTCTTTCGGCAGATCGGCGGGAGCGAGATTGACGGTAATACGCTTCGGCGGCAGCGCGAGCCCGATCGCGTTGAGGGCGCCGCGGACACGCTCCTTGCTCTCGGCCACCGCCTTGTCGGGGAGGCCGACAATGGCGAAATGCGGCAGGCCGGGTCCGATCTGCACCTGCACGTCGACGGCGCGGGCCTCGATCCCTTCGAACGCGACCGTCGTGACCCGCGCAAACATGGAAACTCCCCCGTTTTCCGGCTCCCGCTCACTCTAGCGGTGGATGCAACCGAGCGCAAGAACAATTAGCGAACACACATCAACCCCAGAGATAAGTCGCAAGGCACCCGAACAGCATGCCGAGGATGAGAATGTCGGCGATGCCGAACCGCATCAACCAAGCCGGCGGCTCGCGGTAACGCGGCACGACCCGCATCAAAGTCAGCGCGCCGTAGAAGATCCAGCCCGTGACAACGCCGGTGAGCAAGAGCGCGCTTTCTTCGCCGCCTTGCCGCCCCGGCAGAAGCATCAGCAGCAGCGCGAGGCCGAGCGCGACATAGAGCGCGTAAACGCCTATTAGCCAAAGCGTTTTGATGAAGCCCTGCCGGTCTGTTCTCCATTGCTGCGCCACGGCGGGCAGGTTGGCGACGAAAACGCCGATAACGAGGAGCAGCAATCCCCAAGTCTGCATGCGCGTCCCCAGAATGTGGAACCGGCCCTTTGCCGCCCTTGTTCTCGATCAAGGAAGCCGTCGCAAGCATAACCTAAGCTGTTCGAGCGGAGCAGATGGAACCGCTGCCATGTTCAAGGACGTGTTCAGAGATCTCGAGATGCGGGTTTTTCTCGCCCACCTTGTGGCATTCATCGTCCTCACCGTCCTACTTGCCGGACTCAATCTCTGGATCTCGCCTCGCTACCCCTGGTGGGGGTGGGTGCTGATCGGCTGGGGCGCCGCGGTCGCAACCCACGCTTTCGCGCTGCTCCTGCGCCGGACGCGCCGGCGCGAGCGCATCTTCATTGATAGAAAAACGCGAAGCTTCGCCGTCCATCTCTTCGCCTATCTCGCCACGGTGCTGATCCTGTTCTTCGTCAATCTCACTGTGACGCCGAAGGTCTGGTGGTTCTACTGGGTGGCGCTCGGCTGGGGCGCAGGCATCGTCGCGCATGGCTGGTGCGCCTTCGGCAAGAAGCGTCCGCTTCCCGGATCCCCGCAGACAGCAACCGCAAAGTCCGCCGAGGCAACTCCCAAGCCGAAGACGCAGCGCAGGCGCACGCCGCGCAAAACGAAATCAGAAAAGAGCTAGCCGAACCGGGCCCGACGCCCGCTCATCGCGCGTACGATCTTGTCTTCCCCCGCCGCGTTTGCACCTTCTTTTCCACCACGTCCCAGATCATGGCGGCGATGTCAGGGCCGCCGAACTGGGCGATCTGCCTGATGCCAGTCGGCGAGGTGACGTTGATCTCGGTGAGATAATTGCCGATGACGTCGATGCCGGCGAAGATGAGCCCGCGCTTCTTCAATTCTGGCCCGAGGCGCGCGCAGATTTCCTTGTCGCGGCGGGTCAGCGTCGCAGGCTCCGCCTTGCCGCCGACATGCAGGTTGGAGCGGGTCTCGTCCGGCGCCGGCACGCGATTGATGGCGCCGGCAACTTCGCCGTCGACGAGGATGATG
>DATLXW010000067.1:0-19444 GCA_035575415.1 Methyloceanibacter sp.
CGCGAGAAGGGAACGCGGTGGGGATTTTTCCGATTCCGCGGCTGCCCCCGCAACTGTAAGCGGCGAGCGCCCCTCTTCAGGCCACTGGAGGCTTGAGCCTCCGGGAAGGTTGAGGGGAGGCAAGGACCCGCGAGCCAGGAGACCTGCCGGCGGCTTAAACTCTAGCCTCAAGCCCTCGGGTGGAGGGCGAGAAGGGGGAACAAATGCAGACTTCTTTCACCAAACCGTCGGAGACCGCGGACGAACTCACCTTGTCACGCGCCATTCCGATTTTCTTTGCTGCTCTGCTCGGCATTTTCATTGTTGGCGGTGTGGGCTTTTCCCACATCGAGGCAGTGCACAACGCCGCGCATGACTATCGCCATTCCATGGCCTTCCCCTGCCACTAGACGCGAGGGAGAGCGCAACATGGACTACTTTCGCAACATCGTTGTGGTTGCCCTCATCGCCGGCGCTTTCGCTGGGCTCGGCATGACTTTGGCACAAAGTTTCGCCACCGTACCGCTGATCCTTAAGGCCGAAACCTTCGAGAACCAAGCTGAGGCCGCGCCCCACGATCACGGCGCGAACCGGGATACCGCGGTAAACGCCCATGTTGAGGAGGAAGGCTGGGCGCCGCAGGACGGGTTCGAGCGCGCCACTTTCACTGCCGCCGCCAATATCATTACCGGCGTCGGCTTCGCGCTCCTGCTGATCGCTGTGAGCGAACTGTTCGGCGGCATCAGGGACTGGAGACAGGGTGTGTTTTGGGGTTTGGCGGCCTTCGTCGTGTTTACCTTGGCCCCGGGCCTCGGTCTGCCGCCTGAGCTTCCCGCCATGCCGGCCGCAGATCTCGGCGCGCGCCAAGTCTGGTGGGTTGCGACGGTGATCTGTGCCGGCATCGCGCTGTGGTTGCTCTTCTATCAGCGCTCGGTGATCGGCGTGGTCGCCGCCTTCGCGTTGCTGCTTGCGCCGCACATTATCGGCGCGCCCCAGCCGGAGAACCATACGAGCCCGATCCCGGAGGAGCTGCATCATAGCTTTGTGGTGGCGGTCGTGCTGACCACGCTCATGTTTTGGGCGCTGCTCGGAGGGCTGGCCGGTTATCTCCGGGATCGCTTCATTCGGACAAACTGAGCCGACAACAAACTGAGCCGATGATTCATACTTATGCAGCCGGGGGCGGGGGTCTCATCACCCTCGTCCTTGGCGGCGCCCGCTCTGGCAAGAGCCGTTATGCCGAGCGGCTGATCGGCACTTTACCCAAGCCTTGGATCTATATTGCCACTGCGGAGGCCAAAGACGCCGAAATGGCAGATCGAATTGCCGCGCACAAGGCAAGGCGCGGGCCGGACTGGCGGACCATCGAGGCGCCGAATGAGCTTCCCGAAGCGCTCGCGTCCGTGCCGGGCGATGCGGCGGTGATGGTGGATTGCCTCACCCTTTGGCTCTCCAACCTCATGCATAATAGCTTCGATGTGGAGAGCATGACCGAGCGTCTCGAAAATACATTTGCGGCGCGTCTAGGTCAGACCGTACTCGTCTCGAACGAAGTGGGACTCGGCATCGTGCCGGACAACGAGCTTGCCCGCCGCTTCCGCGATGCGCAAGGCAAGCTCAATCAGCGGATTGCAGCCAAGGCGCAGCGGGTCGTTATGATGGTCGCCGGCATTCCAGTCGCCGTGAAGAGCCCATGAGTAAGCCAATCGACGAGAAGGCGGCAGAGCGGCATCGCGCCAAGATGGCGAACCGTAAAGCACGCCAGGACGAGGAAGTTGCCGCCAAGACGGTCGAGAAGGGCCTTCTCATCGTCCACACCGGAACCGGCAAGGGCAAATCGACCGCCGCGTTCGGCTTGGCGCTGCGCATGCTGGGACGCAACAAGCGCATCGGCGTGGTGCAATTCATCAAGGGCGCGTGGCATTCGGCCGAGCGTGACGCGCTTGCACGCTTCGGCGATCAGGTCTCCTGGCATACGATGGGCGAGGGCTTCACCTGGGAGACGCAGGACCTTGCGCGAGACATCGCCGCCGCCGAACGCGCCTGGGCGAAGGCCGAAGAACTGATGGCGGATCCGAGTTTTGCCCTCGTCATTCTCGACGAACTCAACATCGCACTCCGCTACGACTATCTCGATCTCGACCGGGTGCTCGCCGCGCTCAAGACGCGCAGGGCCGGTCTGCATGTCGTCGTCACCGGCCGCAACGCCAAGCCTGCTTTGATCGAAGCCGCCGACCTCGTTACAGAGATGACTCTGGTGAAGCACCATTTCGCCGCGGGCGTGAAGGCGCAGGAAGGCATCGAGTTCTGAGCCGATGCCCGCGCGCGCGATCATGTTTCAGGGCACCGGCTCCGATGTCGGCAAGTCGCTGATCGTTGCCGGACTCGCGCGCTTGTTCGCCAGGCGCGGGCTCAAAGTTGCGCCGTTCAAGCCGCAGAACATGTCCAACAATGCCGCCGTGGCGGACGACGGTGGCGAGATCGGACGTGCGCAGGCGCTGCAAGCGCGGGCGGCACGTATACCGACAAGTGTGCACATGAATCCGATCCTGCTCAAGCCGCAGAGCGAGGTTGGCGCGCAAATCGTGGTGCAGGGCCGCGTGCAAAAACGCGCCACGGCGGCGGAATATCAGAAGCTGAAGCCCGAGTTGATGGCATTTGTGCTGGAGAGTTTTGATAGACTCAAACGCGATGCGGATTTGGTTCTGGTCGAAGGCGCCGGCAGCGCTTCGGAGGTCAATCTGCGGGCCGGGGATATCGCCAATATGGGCTTTGCCCGCGCGGCCAAGGTGCCCGTGATTGTGATCGGCGACATCGATCGCGGCGGGGTGATTGCGAGCCTCATCGGTACCAAGGCGGTGGTCGATGCTGAAGATGCTGCGCTCGTCCAAGGGTTTTTGGTCAACAAATTCCGCGGCGACCCGGCCCTGTTTGCCGACGGTATGGCCAGGATCGCCCATGCGACGGGGTGGGAGGCGCTCGGGCTCATTCCCTTCTTTCCCGACGCGCGCCTGCTTCCGGCCGAGGATGCTCTGGCGCTCGACAGTCGGCGCCCCATCAAAGCCGGCGCCCGCATTAAGATCGCGGTCCCGATCCTGCCGCATATCGCCAATTTCGACGATCTCGATCCGCTCGAGGCGGAACCGTCTGTCGACCTCGTGCGCGTCCATTCTGGGGAAGCGCTGCCGGGCGACGCCGATCTGGTCATTCTGCCGGGATCGAAGGCGACCATTGCCGGGCTGGCGGCTCTTCGCCGCGCGGGCTTCGATATCGACATCGCCGCGCATTGGCGCCGCGGCGGCTGTGTCCTCGGCCTCTGCGGCGGCTATCAGATGCTCGGCCGTTCTATTCATGATCCGCAAGGGATCGAAGGCCCCGCCGGCTCGGCCACAGGACTTGGCCTTCTCGATGTCGAAACGACGCTCGCGAACGAAAAGCGCCTAAAACAGGTGAACGGGAGGAGCTTCGATGGCGCCCCGCTCTCCGGCTATGAGATGCATATGGGCCTGACCGAAGGCGCAGACCGCGGAAGGCCCTTCGCTCAGCTCGAAGACGGCACACCCGAGGGTGCCACATCGCGCGACGGACGTGTGTTCGGCACCTATCTGCACGGCCTTTTTGCCGATGATCGCCAGCGCGCGGCTTGGCTCAAGCGCCTGGGATCGGAATCGGCCGTCGCCTACGAGCATTTGGTCGAAGAGACGCTCGACAAGCTCGCCGCCCATCTCGAGGCATACGTCAAGATTGACCGGCTGCTCAAACTAGCGCGGTGAGCGCGGCAAGCACGAAGACAAGGGCGATGAGGAGACCGTCGGCGCGGCTGTATAGAACGAGCGCTGCGCGAATATCGGCACTCGTCGCTTCGCGCCGCCCGTCGCCCATGAAGGCGCCGTCGACCGCGGCACCTTCGTAAGCGCGGGGCCCGCCGAGCTTGAGCCCAAGCGCCCCCGCCATCGCCGCTTCAGGGTATCCGGCATTGGGGGAAGCATGTTTCGGACCGTCGCGCCAAGCCGCCCGCCATGCATCGGCGACAGAAGTTCCCTTGCCCATGGCTGCGGCCCCGGCGATCAGCAGCACCGAGAGCCGCGACGCCGGCAAATTGAGCACGTCGTCGAGCTTCGCCGCGCTGCGGCCGAAGTCGCGATAGCGCGGGTTCAGATGACCGATCATGCTGTCAGCCGTGTTGACCGCCTTATAGAGTGCAGCCCCAGTGAGACCGGCGAGGACCATGAAGAAGGAGGGCGCGACCACGCCGTCGGAGAAACTCTCGGCAAGACTCTCGATTGCGGCGCGCGCAACGCCGGCCTCGTCGAGCTCGGCTGTGTCGCGCCCGACGATCTTCGCCACCGCCGCGCGCCCCGCCTCGACACCTCCCTCATCGAGCGCATCGGCCACGCCGGCCACATGTTCGAAAAGACTCCGCTGCGCGAGCAAGGTGCTTGCGGCAAGCGCGACGAAAATCAACCCGAAGGGCAAATGGAACAGCGTCCATTCAACCAAGAAGGCAACAATGCCGACAGCGGCGGTGAGCACCAGCATGGCGATGGCGCCGGCTCGGCGCCGCGCTTGCGGACTGGTCTCGGGGCGATTGAGCTTCGCCTCAAGCCAGTCGATGAGCCTACCCATCCACGTCACGGGATGGCCGAGCGCGCGCGCGAGGCTTTGCGGGTAGCCGACCGCAAGCTCAATCAGCAAAGCGAGAAGCGTGAGCGGAGCGCCCATTTCTGCTCGGAAAGAAAATGGCGTTTACCCGTGTGCGCTGCGTGGGATTGCGGCTCGCAGCCGAGGCGGCTTGGCCGAATTAATGCGCCCAGCGGCGGGCATATTGCTGCGCCGCCTCGATATGGCCTTGCGCCTCTTCGGGCAGAAGTCGCGCGATCACGCCCATGGCGAGTTCGACCGAGATGTCGCTGGCGCCGCATTGTTTGAGTTGCGCGCGCAGCCAGCCATAGACCTCCTCGTCCCCAGCCTTTAGCCCGACGGCGATCTCTTCAAGCATCTGCACCAACGATTCTGCTGCCATCGCGCCCCTCCATTCTCAAAGCCCCTAGGCCATGGCTGCTGTTTTGCGCCTTGTCGACCGGCTCTCCTGGTGCGAATCCCCTCCAAGATCATACTCGCCTTTGCGCCCGGCGAAGTTGCCAAGCTGCCACAGTCGGCAAGTTTTCAATCGCCCAACGGGCCCATGAACGGGATTGGTTCGATCGAGGCTGTGGCCTTCGGGTCGGCGTACGCATCTGCCACAGGAATGCTGGATCCCAACCGGGGGCTGCAATAGTGGCGTCCGCCGGAGGCGTTGCTGACCAGAAGGTCGACGTGAAAATGGTTGTAGTGATAGCGGTCGCTGCCGGGTCCGAGCACGGTGTAGAATTCGGCGCAGGCCCCTATGAAGACCTCGCGTAGAAACGCGCGCTCGCGCGGGCTGCCCCGCCACCATCCTCTGACGACCGTGATCTCCTCGCCTCCCGCCAGCCGGAAACCGGCGATATCGAGCGCGTTGCCATAGGCGTGCTCCGATAGTGGTCCCCTATGGCTTCCATTGCGGCCGCGGCACCCGTAAGAGGCGATCTGCCGGATCTCGACCACCGGCTTGCCGAAATAGCGATAGGCCGCTCGTTGCACCGAATTTTGCACCCAGCGATTGAGACTCACGGTCAAAGGGCAGTTTATAGTGGCAGGCGGCGAGACCCTGACCTGGCCGTTGGCGGTGGCGAGAACCTTGATCGGCGTGCGGATGCTGCAGGCGCTTGGGCCGTTAACCGGGGCAGCGGCGAGATAATAGGGCGTGGCACGAATTTGCCCGCTGGCGATGCAGGCGGCCTCGGCCCTATCGCGCCATTCCGCCCGCTCCTCGTACGGAATCCCTCCGCCGCCGCAAGCCGCGACCCATGCCAGGATCGCCAAACACGCGCCAAGATACAGAACTCGTGCCCCCATGGGCCCCAACCTTGGCCCAAGGGTCTGAACAATCCTTCAATGAAGCTTAACGGCGCACTCAAGGCCTAACGAGCGTTAGGTCAACACGAGCCAAAGACCCATACCCATCAGCGCCGCAGTCCATACCCGATCGAGATTGATCCAGCCGCGCCGCAAGAAATCGAGCCCCACCCACTGATAGACGATGAGCGCCACGGCGCCGGTCGTGATCAGCATGGCGAGGCTGTGCAGCAGCACGGCGAGTGACGCAATGAGGAGCGAGCCCATTGCCGGCATGTGCCGCACATGCTCGCCTGCATGGGTGAGCGGCATCAAGACGGGAATGAGCATCGCGCCCGCGCCATGCGCCGTCGCCATCACGAACGACCAGGCGAAGAGGCCGATCAGGCCCGTGCGAAGCCCGATGCGCAGGCGATGCCGATGGCCGTAAGAGAGGTGGTAGAGGCCCCATGCGACGAGCAACGCGCCTGATGCGATGCGAAAGGCTGCTGGGTCGATTGTGCTGCCAAGGACGACCGCTGCATAAACGACAAGTGCGATCGATGCGGCATGGCCGAGCGCGATGGGAATGAGCGAAACCAGCACGACCCGGCGGCTTTGCCGGTAGAGCCCGAGCGCGACGGCGAATAGCCAGCCCATCGCCGGATTGAGTCCGTGGAACGCGCCCAACGCGATCAGGATGAGCCACGCCGACACGCTCATCGAGAGTCACGCGCAGCGATCACGGATAGCAATAAGAATCGGACGAACAGTCGCCGCCCTGCAGCCGCACTTGATGCGGGCGATGGCTCTTGGGCCACGACACGAAGAAGCGCGGATCGAATGCGATGCCGCCGCCTCCGCCGGCATCGAGCTTCACCATCCAGCCGTCGATTCCCTCCGGGTAAAATTGCGGATCGACGGCGCCATAGAGCGAATTGGTGAAATAGACGCGCCGCCCGTCCCTGCTGATCTCGACCATTTGCGGTCCACCGTTCAACGGACCATTCGCGGCCGGATGCGAAGCGCGCGAAACGATGCCGCCAATCCGCACATTGCCGGCGAGCTTCGGATTGAAGGGATCGCTCACGTCGTATTGGCGTAAGTCGCCTGTGCCCCAGCAAGCGACGTAGAGAAAGCGGTCGTCCATGGAGAGATCGATGTCGGTGACAAGCGGCGGCACCGCCTTGAAGCCTTTCAGCACCGGGGGCAGGAGGTCGGGGTCAGCCGGTTCCGCGGGAATCTCGATCACTTTCTTGACTGCCCAGCGATTGCCCTCGCGATACCAGGTCCAGATCGACGCTGAGAGGTCTTTTAGGCTGATCACGCAATTGACGAAGCCATAGGCCTTGGTCGGGTCGTGCGCCGGCCTGAGTTCGAACACGAGCTGATAGTCGGGCCCGAAGTCGATCTCCTGCACATGACGCCGCTTCTGCAAATCCCAGAAATGCAGGCGGCGGCCATACTGTGCGCCGAGCAGAATCTCGGGGACGAGCCCGTTCTCGACCGTGTTCGGCGTGCCCCATTCGCTCGTCACCATGGTGTCGTAGCCGAGATGCCACCAGGCATCGTAGGCGAGACGTTGCGGCCCGCGTTCCACCTCCCAGCGCCCAAGCACATCGAAGGTTTCGGGATCCATGAGAAAGACGCCGCCGGGCCCGTCGCCTTTGGCGTCGCCGAGCGCGGAGACATAGATCCCGTCAGGTCCGCAATGCACCGTATGCGGGCGGCTATAGCCCGTTGCCTCGATCAGCTCCTCCGGCTCGATGATCCGGACGATCAGCGGACTCTTCGGATCCGGCTTGGTGTCGATGATGTAGATGCGCGAGGACCGAAGGCCCGGAACCACGAGGTAGCGCCGTTCGACATGCGGGTGCGGTGCGTTGGGACAGAGGCAGGAGCTGCACGCGTTCCAACCGTAATGGTGCAGCTCGTCGCCGGTCTTCGGCATGTCCACCCCGCCCACGATCTTGGCGTAGCTGGGCGATGAGGGGTCGAGATCGACGACGGCGAGGGAATCCGGAACGTCTCGATTGGGCGCGAAGGCCGCGACGTAAGCCAAAGCTTCGGCGGGGGCCTTGGCGGCGAGCCGGGGCGATGGATAGAAAGTCGGGTCCGGCGTCCAGCGTGGCATATCAGTGCTCCTGCGCTTCGATGGGGCATCTTCGCCGCCCGCCGCACGAGGAGCAAGTCACGTTAGTTGCTAATTGAGTCCGAGCGCCTTCTTCGCTTTTGCCGTGATCGATTGCCGGGTGGAATAGAATCCCTCCCAAGGGTCGCGCTTCAAGGACTTGAGCCGCGCCGGCAAGGTCTTGACGGTATAGGGCGCGGCGGCCTTCAGTCCCTTCAATTCGTCCCAGCGCAAGGGACAGGCGACCGGCGCTCCTGGCTTGGCGCGGGTCGAGTAATTGACGATGGCCGAACCGCCGCGCTGATTGCGCAGATAATCGACGAAAATCTTGCCCACGCGAGTCCGCTTGAGCGGGTTGGCGGTGTAACGGTCCGGCCGCGCGTAAACGAGCGCATCGGCGATTGCTTTGGCGAAGGCTTTCACCTCGTCCCAGCCGATTTTCGGCGTGAGCGGGGCGACCACATGCAAGCCTTTACCGCCGGTCGACTTGAGGAAACTCTTGAGGCCGAGATCGTCGAGAAAATCGCGCACCTCGACAGTCGCCGCTTTCAGCATGGCAAGCGGAAGGTCTTCGTCTGGATCAAGATCCAGCACGATCCGGTCG
Organism: Methyloceanibacter sp.; assembly: GCA_035575415.1. Taxonomy (GTDB): domain Bacteria; phylum Pseudomonadota; class Alphaproteobacteria; order Rhizobiales; family Methyloligellaceae; genus Methyloceanibacter. The sequence continues at coordinate 8,631 of DATLXW010000067.1, forward strand.
GGCTTGTCGATGTGAGCGAGCGACACGCCCCAGTCGTGAATTTCGAGCGTACCGATCTGCACGAGGCCGAACAGACCCTTTTCATTCTCGATATAGAGATAGGGCTTATTGCTCTCACCCCCCGGAATCGCTATCTGCTTGATAGCCTCGCTCATGCCCTTCATGGCATGCCGCTGGAAGAAGCGCTGTCCGTCGATGCCGTCGGGGCAGCGCACGAGGCTAATCGGTCTGCGGGCGGTGTAACGCAACAAGGGTTCGGCTACCGTTTCGTAATACTGCGCAACGCCGAGCTTGGTGAGGCCGATATTCGGGTAATACACTTTGTCCGGGTTGGAGAGCGCGATCCCGTTGAAGACAAGTGTTCCGCCTCGCTTCTCGCTCGTTTTGGCCATGCCGGCCTCCTCTTCGAAAGCCTCTTCGCCACGTACGCCGCGCGCGGATTTGTCCTCGCGCAAGCCCTTGAAGCTCGGGTGCCTGAGCCGGCCGTCGCGTGTCTTCTCGGCAAACGAAATTTGCGCCACGAGCTTAGGTTCGAGCCAGACTGCGCCTTTGCGTTCCGGTACGGGAACATCCTCGAAGGGCGAGCGCGTGCGTTCCAGCGGTTTGAATGCCTTCGCGAGTTTGGCGAGATCGCTTGTGTCGAACCCGGTGCCGACTTTGCCGGAATAGATTAGCCGTCCGTCGTCGAACCTGCCGAGCAAAAGCGAAGAGAAGGGCTTTCCCCTGACGTCCGAGCGGCTATAGCCGCCGATCACGAACTCTTCTTCCTGTTTGCACTTGATCTTGAGCCAATCCCGCCCGCGGCCCGAGAGGTAGGGGCGATCGGCTCGCTTTGATATGATGCCTTCGAGCCCGAGCTTGAGAGCCTCATCGTAGAATGCTTGGCCCGATCCTTCGACGTAATCGGCATAGACGAGATAATTGGAGATGGTCTTCGCCGACATCATCCCGGCGAGAATGTCCCGGCGCTCCTTCAGGGTCTTCTTGCGCAGGTCCTTCCCGTCGAGAAACAGAATATCGAACACAAAATAGCGGATAGACGGATGCGGGCTGTCGATATGCTCCTGCAGCGATTTGAAATCGGTGAGCCCGGAGGGCAGCACGAAGGCAACCTCGCCGTCGAGCATCGCGACGTCGGCGGGCAGCGTAAGCATTGCCTTAGCGATGACAGGAAACCGAACCGTCCAATCGAGTCCGCTGCGGCTGAAGAGGGTGATGTCGTCGCCGGCCTTCCGCGCAAGGATGCGGTAGCCGTCATACTTCACTTCATGCAGCCAATTGCGCCCGGAGGGAACCTCGGTGCCGAGTGTCGCAAGCTCGGGCTCTACAAAGTGCGGGGCGAGCGCCCGCGTTTTGCTGCGCGCCGGGGCTTTGCCATCGCCGCGCGCGGAACGGAAGTTTTTTTTTGAGCCTTGTTTGAACTCCAAACGGCGCTTTCCCCGTGCTCGATCTGATCCATAGTGCGGCCGGTCTTGACGCTCGTGTCGAACTCTTCAGCCGGCTCCATGCCGTCGCCGGCATAGTCGTCGCGCTTCTTGATGAGCAGCCAGTTCTGCCGGCCGCGATCCTCTTTCCGCGGCTTCATGCGCACGAGCACGAAATCGCCATTCAGCCTGTGCCCGTGCAGGCGAAACTTAAGATCCCCTTTGGCGAGACCCTCGTCCGGATCGTTGAGCGGCTCCCAAGTGCCTTCGTCCCAGATCATCACCGGGCCCGCGCCGTATTCCCCCTTTGGAATTACCCCCTCGAACTTGCCGTATTCGAGCGGGTGGTCCTCGGTCATCACCGCGAGCCGCTTCTGACTAGGGTCGAGGCTCGGACCCTTGGTCACAGCCCAGCTCTTGAGCACCCCGTCATGTTCGAGGCGGAAATCGAAATGCGTCCGTCTTGCGGCGTGTTTTTGGATGACGAAGCTATTCCCTTTGATGCGGCCGCGCTTCGGTCCGGGCTCCGGCGTTTTGGCGAAATCGCGCTTTGCCTTGTATTCGGCAAGCAGGTCTCGGCTCGCTGTTCGCGCCATGGCTTAGGCAGACTTTCGCTTCGGCGCGGCCTTCGACGCCTTCTTGCCGCGCGCGGTTGGAGCAGCGCGTTTGGCGCCCGACTTGGCCGGCGCCGCTTTGCCTTGCTGCACGCTCTTCTTTAGCGCGTCCATGATGTTGATCACCTTGGCGGTCGGCACCTCGGTGACGATCTCGGGTTTCCGATGCTCGAGTTTGGCGTTGATCAGCTCCCACACCGCCTCGCTATATTCGTCCTTGAATTGCTCCGGTTCGAACTTCCCGCTCTTTCGCTTGATCAGCTCCTTGGCGAGATCGAGGGCCTCCTTGTCGACCTTGACCTCGGTGATCTCCTTGAAGATCGGCTCGGCGGCGCGAATCTCGTTGGCATGGCGCAAGATTTCGAGCAGAAGGCCCTTGCCGAACGGCTTGACCGCGACGATGTTGCCGCGTCCGCGCAGGATGAACTGGCCGACGCCGATCTTCTTCGTGTCCTTCAGCGCCTTTTGCAGGATGCTGTAGCCCTCGTCGGCCATGTCGCCGTCGGGCAGGAGATAATAGGGCGTCTCGTAATAGCGCGGATCGATCGCGTCCTCGTCGACGAAACGGGCAAGCTCAATGGTCTGTTTCGACTCGAGCTTGAGGTCGTCGATCTCCTTCTGGTCGATCAGGACGTATTTGCCCTTCTCGTATTCGTAGCCCTTGGTGATTTCCTCGTTCTCGACCGGGCCGACACCGGGCGCGATCTTCTGATAGCGGATACGCTGGCCAGAAGGGGCGTGTATTTGGTGGAAGGCGATGGCGCGCTCAGCGGTGGTGGCGGGATAGAGTTTGACCGGAATATTGACAAGGGACAGGCGCAAATGGCCGGTCCAGAAGGCGCGGGGTGCCATACTCTTTACTCCCAAGGCCGGGGCGGCCAAAGCGCCGCCAGGGGCTTTATTTCTCTACCTTATAACCATTTTCCTTAAGCATATGTTCGAGCGCGTCGGGGAAAGTGAGGACGGCCGTTTCCCCTGGACACTCTCCGTTCTCGTTCAGGGGCTGATCGCAGGTCTCAAGCCCCCAATCCGAGCCCTTGTCGTAATAGTTGAGCATCAGCTCCCAAGCCGATCTTCCTTCTCCGAGCAGGATCTTCTCGCCCACATAACCGGCGAGAAAGCCGTTCACGTCGTCCTCGGGAACGTTCTCAATCATCATCTTGAGCCATGCGCCGTGCGCCGGTTGGAAGCGCGGCTCCGTCGTCACGTTCTTCACCGCGCCGTCATCGATGGCGATCACCTGGAGCGGCGCTTCCGAACAGGCGTAGCAGGCGAAGGCGTAGAGGAAGGCATTGTCGCGCGTAACGAATTCGTAACGCCCGTCTCCGTCGAGATCGGAGGCGAGCAAAGGTCCTCCATCGAATTCTCCGACCTCGATCACGCGCCAGCTCGATCCATCGTCGCTCGCGGTGGCAACGCTCGTGTCGGAGCAGCAATGCGCACCGCCGCTATAGAACGACACCACCACTTCGGGATGCGAGTTCCCAGGATCCATTTCGGCGATTTGCACGCTTACCGGCGGATCGACGAAGCCGATATCTTCTCCTTCGAGCTTGGCGACTTCCTTTCTGTCTACAAAGACGGTTACCACCGGGATGTAGATTGCTTCTCCATCCTCCTCCGACTTGTCCTCCCGATAGGTGAGGGTCGCCCGTACGGCGCCTTGGGAAATTTCTTGCGGCTTCGGTTTTCCTTCCTCTTCGCCGCTCCCGGCGTCGATCGTCGGCGCGTCGTTCACGTCCTTGAAATCCGGTCCGTTGAGATATTTCGCGTCGAGCTTCCTCACCGCTTCGGCGAGACTTTCCGCCGCGTTTGCGGCGCTTTGCATGAAGACCTGGAGTAAAAGGAAGCTGACAGCGAGGCGGAAACTGCGGCTCATGACGGATCTCTAGAAGTCGGGCTGAGGCCAAAGGACGGAATTTCCCATATTAACCTGCGGCAACCGGACTTTCCCAGGCCCTTGCCGCACTCGTGCCCGCTCCCCTTATATGCTAAGGGTTCGTTCGGGGTCGGTTGTTTAGGTCAGAATCTGGGCGCAACGGCCCGTTTGGGTGCGGTGATGAACGATGTCAGCATAAAGGTCGAGGCTTTCGCGCCAGCGGTCGTCATCACCGGGGCCACCCAGGGAATCGGCAAAGCTCTGGCGGCCGAGTTCGCCCGCTCCGGACATAGGCTCGTTCTGGTCGCGCGCGACGAAGCGAAACTCGCGGCCACGGCGCGCGCGCTCGCGCAGGATTACGGCGTCGAGACGCAATTTATAGCCGCCGATCTTTCCACCGAGGAAGGTTGCGCCGATGTCGAGGGCGCTTTGCGCCGCTTCGGTCTCCACGCCGATATTCTCGTCAACAACGCCGCGATCATGACGGCAGGTTTTTTCCAAGATAGCGACCGGCAGGAACTGACGCAGGTCGTCGATCTCGATGTCCGCGCCGTGGTCGACCTCACCCGGCGCTTCCTCCCCGGTATGCTCGCCCGCGGGCGCGGCGGGGTTCTCAACGTCGCCTCAGTCGAAGGTTTCTTCCCGGTGCCCTACCAAGCGACCTATGCCGCGGCGAAAGCCTTCGTGCTGTCGTTCAGCCGCGCGCTCGCCTATGAGACCATGGGCACCAATGTCCGCGTCTGCGCGCTGGCGCCCGGCGCGGTCGCGACCACGATGCACGCCAAGGCCGGCGCCGAATATTCCCGCTACGTGCAGCTCTTTCCCGTCATGACCGCGGAAGCGGTTGCCCGCATCGGTTACCGCAAATTCATGCGCGGCAAGAAGGTCGTCGTTCCCGGCTGGTTCAATCGCATCAGCATCTTCTTGAGCCGCTTCACGCCGGACTTTGCGCTGGTGCCGCTCGTCGGCTGGTTCTTCCGGGTGCGGGACGCAGACGGCAATCTGCAAATGCCGCGGCTTGCGCGCGCCGGTAAGGCCGGCAATGGGCGCATCCCCGCCGATGCGACGTCGGGCGAGGGCCCGAGCCTCTCGGCCTGATCAAGTCTCACCGCGAAACCTCAATCATGCGTTGTTAACCATACTCGCGCACCACTTCGCCCCGGTTCCGCGCGAAGGATGAGCATCATGAGTGAGGGCAACACGGCAAAGGAAAGCGTGGCCGCAACGGGTTCGGGAACGGCCGCACAGACCGGCTATCGTATTGCGCTTGTTCCGGGTGCGCTCGAAGTTTCGGCGCGTCTGGCAAGCAACGACGAACTCGACATTCTCGTCAAGGTTCTCGAAGCAAACAAAGGCAGCCTCGGCAAGGCACCGAAATAGCCGCAAGACTCGGCGATTGATTTCGGCGCAATCGTTGCAGGGTTCGGCCGCGCGGGCTTCTCGCACTGCTTGCGAGGGCTGGTGGAGCCGAGGGGGATCGAACCCCTGACCTCAGCAGTGCGATTGCTGCGCTCTCCCAACTGAGCTACGGCCCCGGACCAGACGTCAGGTATCGGGTATCGGGTGAGAGATTTCAAGGGGCAACCCGCGCGCCAGCTTGCCCTTGCCCTGACGCGCACCTGTCCGCTACATGGTCGCGGACCAAAGCAGGGAGGCCGCCGATGGCGCCATTGATCGGATTCATCGTTCTCGTCATCGACCTCTATATCTGGGTGGTCATCGCCGGAGCGATTCTAAGTTGGTTGATTGCCTTCAACGTGGTCAACACGCAGAACCGCTTCGTCTACACCGTCGCCGACATGCTTTACCGGGTGACAGAACCTGCGCTGCGTCCGATCCGCAGGATCATTCCCAATCTCGGCGGGATCGACATCTCTCCCGTGATCCTGATTCTCATGCTTCTGTTCATCCGCGACGTGGTGCTGCTTGGCTGGGTTCTCCCGGCCTTTCAGCCATCAGTCGGATTTTGATTGCACAATCGCCAAAGTTCCCCTGGCGGCGCGGCAGGAACGGCATCGTCTTGCCCGTCCGCCTTACCCCGAAATCGAACCGCGATGAGATCGCTGGCATCGAACTGATCGGCGGCGAAGCGGTGTTGAAGGCGCGGGTACGGGCGCTGCCGGAAGCCGGGCGCGCCAATCAGGCACTCGCGCGCATGGTGGCGCAGTGGTTGAAGCTGCCCCTCTCTTCAGTTTCGATTGCGCAAGGCGGCAAATCGCGCACGAAGCAGGTGCTAATCGAAGGCGACGCCGAGGCGCTGATCCCATTGATCGAGGCGCGGCTTGCTACGCTACCCGGCTAGTGCCTCCGCCATTTCCGCGACGATCGAATCTGCCGCCTTGCGCGGGTTAGACGCGCGCGTGATCGGGCGCCCGACCACAAGATAATTCGCGCCCGCCTCGATCGCCATTCTTGGGGTCACGACGCGTGACTGGTCCTCCGCCGCGCTGCCCTTAGGCCGCACGCCCGGTGTCACGATAAGGAAATCCGGCCCTACGGCGTCGCGGATCTGCGCGGCCTCGTGGCCCGAGGCCACTACGCCGTTGAAGCCCGCCTCTTGTGCGAGTTTGGCCCGATGCAAGACAAGCTCAGGCAAGGGATGGTCGATGCCCTGCTCGATCATGTCGGCGGGGACGAGGTTGGTAAGCACCGTGACTCCGAGCAGGTTGAGCGCGCTGTCACCCCGCCCGCGCACGGCAGCGGCCAAGGTCTTCTTGTCGAGCGCATGCACGGTGAGAAAGGCTGCCCCCATATAAGCGATCGCCGCTGTCGCGCGTTCGACCGTGGCTTCGATATCGAGCAGCTTAGCGTCAACGAACACGCAATGCCCGCGCTGCGCCAATTCGGTCGCCAGCGCGAAGCCGCCGGAGAACAAGAGTTCGAGGCCGATTTTATAGACGCCGACGCTGTCGCCAAGCGTGTCGATCAGCGCGAGGGCCTCATCGACGCTCGGCACGTCGAGAGCCACAATGAGCCGGTCGCGCGGCAGCATTTTCAGCTCGCGAATTTCCGCGCGGCGACGGCAAGCGCCTCGACCACGCTCTTGCAAAGGTCCTGCTGCGCCTTGTCCTTCAGGCTGCCGTCGGCCTCGAACGCATCGGCCGCACGCGGCAACGCGATCTGTTGCGGAATGACGGTGGCGCCCATGCCGATCTCCAGAATCTGCCGAAGATGCAACAGGCTCCGCATTGCGCCGTAATAGCCGGGCGACGCGCCGGAAATGGCAAAAACGCGCGTCTTGAACACTTCGAGCCCGGTCTCTCCCTTGGCGCGCACGCGCGTCACCCAGTCGAGCGTATTCTTGAGCAGCGGCGGTACGGAGGAATTGTATTCGGGTGTGGCAATGAAGATGCCTTGATACTCGCCGAGCAGCGCCTTGAAGGCGCGCGCGCGTTCCGGCGGTCCCTCCGCCGCTTCGATGTCGCCGTTATAGATCGGCATCGGATAGTCTTTGAGGTCGATTAGCACGGCCTCGATGCCGTTGGCTTCGGCGACGCGCTGGGCGAGCGCCGCCAGCTTTTTGCTGAACGAGCCCTGCCGGATGCTGCCGGCGAAGAAGAGGAGACGCATCGTCGGTCGTTCCCTCCGGGACGAAAGTTCCGCCACACTACGTCAAGACCGCGCGTAAAGGGTAGACACTACTCGCGCATGCCCTCGAAGAATTCTTTGACGCGCGCGAAGAAACCGGTGGATGCCGGGCTCGTGCTTTCGCTGGAAGCCGCTTCGAAAGCCTTGAGCAACTCGCGCTGCTTGCGCGTCAGGTTCTTCGGCGTCTCCACCTCAACCTGGATATAGAGATCCCCCTGCAGCTTGGAGCGCAGCACCGGCATGCCTTTGCCCTTGAGCCGGAACTGCTTGCCGCTCTCGGTGCCTTCCGGAACTTTCACCCGCGTGCGGCCTCCGTCGATGGTGGGCACTTCGATCTCGCCCCCCAACGCAGCCGTGGTCATGGCAATTGGCACGCGGCAGAACAGGTCGGCGCCGTCGCGCTGGAAGAACTCGTGCGGCTTGATCGACAGGAAAATATAGAGATCGCCCGGAGGTCCGCCGCGCAAGCCGGCCTCGCCTTCGCCCGCAAGCCTGATCCGCGTGCCGTCCTCCACGCCTTGCGGGATGGTTACCGAGAGCGTGCGTTCGCGCGTCACGCGGCCTGCGCCGTTGCAGGAAGGACATGGAGCTTCGATCGTCTCTCCGCGTCCCTGACAGGAGGGGCAGGTGCGCTCGATGGTGAAGAAGCCCTGGCTTGCCCGCACCTTGCCGATGCCGCCGCAGGTGCGGCATCTTGTGGGAGAGGTGCCGGCCTTTGCGCCCGAACCGGAACAGGCCTCGCAGGTGACCGAGGTCGGCACGCGAATTTGCGCCGTCTTGCCGTAATAGGCCTCGGCCAACGTGATCTCCATATTGTAGCGTAGGTCTGAGCCGCGCTCGCGGCCTGAGCGCTGACGCGGGCGCCGTCCGCCCATGAACTCGCCGAACAGATCGTCGAACATCGCCGACATCGAGGCCGAGAAATCGGCGCCGAAGCCGTGCATGCCCGCGCCAAGTCCGGGATCGAAGGCGGCATGGCCATAACGGTCGTAGGCCGCGCGCCGTTGCGGGTCCTTCAGCGCCTCGTAGGCCTCGTTGATTTCCTTGAAGCGTTCTTCGGCTTTCGGATCGCCGTTGCACCGGTCAGGGTGATATTGCTTGGCGAGACGGCGAAACGCAGCCTTGATCTCGCTGTCGCGAGCGCTGCGCGAAACGCCTAAAACGTCGTAATAGTCCCGCTTTGCCATCGCCCCTCCGGCCCTTAACACCGCCGTCGCTCAAGGCGGCGCGCAAGCCTCTTCTGTTGGGCTTTGGCGCCGGGGTCGCAACGCCCGGCGCCGGAGCCAGTGTGGTTATGCCGACTTCTTGCTGTCGTCGTCCTTGACTTCCTCGAAGTCGACGTCAACGACCTTGTCGTCGCGCCCGCCGCCGGCGGAGGCGGACGCGCCGCCGCCCGCAGCGGCTTGCGCTTGGCTCGCCTGATACATGGCCTCGCCAAGCTTCATCGACGCTTGCGCCAGCGCGTCGGTCTTCTGCTTGATGGCGTCCTTGTCGGAGCCCTGCACCGCCGACTTGAGGTCGCTAAGCGCGGTCTCGACCAGAGCTTTGTCGCCGGCGGCGACCTTGTCGCCATAATCCTTCAGCATCCGCTCGGTCGAGTGAATGAGCGCCTCGGCCTGGTTCTTCACCTCGACCAGTTCGCGCCGCTTTTTATCCTCCTCGGCGTGGGCCTCGGCCTCCTTGACCATGCGGTTGATGTCGGCTTCGGTGAGGCCGCCGGAGGCCTGGATGCGGATCGACTGCTCCTTGCCGGTCGCCTTGTCGGTGGCCGAGACATTGACGATGCCGTTCGCGTCGATGTCGAACGTCACCTCGATCTGCGGCACGCCGCGGGGGGCTGGCGGAATGCCGACGAGATCGAATTGACCGAGCAATTTATTGTCGGCCGCCATCTCGCGCTCGCCTTGGAATACGCGGATGGTGACCGCGTTCTGATTGTCCTCGGCGGTGGAGAAGACCTGGCTCTTCTTGGTCGGGATCGTGGTATTGCGGTCGATGAGCCGGGTGAACACGCCGCCCAGCGTTTCGATGCCGAGCGAGAGCGGAGTCACATCGAGCAGAAGCACGTCCTTGACGTCTCCTTGCAACACGCCGGCCTGAATGGCGGCGCCGACCGCCACCACTTCGTCCGGATTCACGCCCTTATGCGGCTCGCGGCCGAAGAAATTCTTCACCGTCTCGATCACTTTCGGCATGCGCGTCATGCCGCCGACGAGAACCACTTCGTTAATCTCGGCGGGCTTGAGCCCGGCGTCCTTAAGCGCGGCCTGGCACGGGCCGATGGTTTTCTGGATGAGATCGTCGACCAGGCTCTCGAGCTTGGCGCGCGTGAGCTTCATGGTGAGATGCTTCGGCCCGGTCTGATCCGCCGTGATGAAGGGCAGATTGATCTCGGTCTGCATGGTCGATGACAGCTCGATCTTCGCCTTCTCGGCGGCTTCCTTCAACCGTTGCAAGGCAAGCTTGTCCCCGCGCAGATCGATGCCCGACTCCTTCTTGAACTCGCTGGCGAGGTAATCGACAATGCGCATGTCGAAATCTTCCCCGCCGAGGAAGGTGTCTCCGTTCGTCGACTTCACCTCGAAGACGCCGTCGCCGATCTCCAAAATCGAAATGTCGAACGTACCGCCGCCGAGATCGTAGACGGCGATGGTCTCGCCCGTCTTCTTCTCGAGGCCGTAGGCGAGGGCGGCGGCGGTCGGCTCGTTGATGATACGCAGGACCTCAAGCCCGGCGATCTTGCCGGCATCCTTGGTGGCCTGACGCTGCGCGTCATTAAAATAAGCGGGGACGGTGATTACCGCCTGCTCGACCTTCTGGCCGAGGTAAGACTCGGCGGTCTCCTTCATTTTCTGCAGGATGTAGGCGGAGATCTGCGATGGCGAATATTGTTTGCCGTGGGATTCAACCCAAGCGTCGCCGTTCGCGGCCCTGACGATCTTATAGGGGACGAGCTTCTTATCCTTTTCGACCATCGGGTCGTCCCAGCGCCGGCCGATCAGGCGCTTGATGGCGAAAAAGGTATTCTCCGGATTGGTGACGGCCTGGCGCTTTGCCGGAAGGCCTACGAGGATTTCGCCGTCGCCGGTGAAGGCCACCATCGAAGGCGTCGTACGCATGCCTTCGGCATTCTCGATGACCTTGGGGGTCTTCCCCTCCATGACGGCAACGCAGGAATTGGTGGTGCCGAGATCGATTCCGATCACTTTCGCCATTACGAACCTCTCTTTCTGGCAGACCGCGCGGGCCCAGGAAGCGGCACCCGCGATGAGCGCAACAAAGGCGGCGGTCCCCACATGAAACGGCGCC
>DATLXW010000068.1:0-2707 GCA_035575415.1 Methyloceanibacter sp.
AAGCGCTCTTTGTGCACCCTAGTCACAACTTCGTTCCACAGCACGCCGGTTTTCATGACGTTGCGTTTCTCGGCGGAATGCACCAGCCGCTTCCGCTCGCGGGCCAGCTCGAAGGCGACGGCGGCGATGCGCTCGATCTCGTAGGTGTCGTAAACCTGGGTGTCGATGGCGCGCTTCTGCCCGTTGCCGAGATCGGTGATGGTTTTCGGCTCGCCAAAATAGACGCCGCCGGTCAGCTCGCGCACGATCATGATGTCGAGCCCGTCAACCTTGTCGCGCTTGAGCGAGGAAGCGTCGGCGAGGGCGGGATAACAGATGGCGGGGCGCAGGTTGGCGAACAGCTCGAGATCCTTGCGCAAGCGGAGAAGTCCGGCCTCGGGGCGCTTGTCGTAAGGAACGCCGTCCCATTTCGGTCCGCCGACGGCGCCCAGCATCACGGCGTCGGCGGCAAGCGCGCGCTCCATGGTGGCGTTGGAGATGGCCTCCCCGTGCGCATCGTAGGCGCAGCCGCCGACGAGGTCGGTCTCGGTCTCGATTGAGGCGAGCCCCCTGGCGTTGAGCCAGCCGATGATGCGCTCGGCCTCGGCCATCACTTCGGGGCCGATGCCGTCGCCTGGCAGGAGCAGCAGTTTGTAGGTTGTCATGGGCCGCGCGGTTCCTCATTCTACGTTGCCTGGATGTGCCTAAAGGGAGTGAGAAATGCTGGCAAGGGCGCTGTTCGCCTTGGCGTTGCTTTGTTGGCCGGCAGGTCTTGGATTCGCCGAGGAGCCAAAGGTGCTCGCGCTTGGGCTTGCCGACCACGCGGTCACCAAGGAGGAGCTGGAAAAGGGAACGGCGCTTGCCGTGCCGCGCTTCAATTCTCCGGGCGTTGCCTATGTCCTGGTCGGGGGGCTTGCGAAGGGTGACGAGGTCGAGATCGCCTTGATCAAGGACGGCCAGCCGTTGATGCACAACACGGCAACGGCCGAGGATGCGGCGCCGCTCCTGCTTCAGGCGGGAAAAGGCGGGGTGCCGGCCGGCGGCTGGCCAGAAGGGCAGTACAGCGCCGCGGTCAAGGTCCTGCGCGGCGGAGAGCCCATTCTCAGCCAATCGTCCGAACCGAAGCCCTTCGAGTAAGGCAGCATGCTCAAACGAGCGATCCTGGCGCTGAGCCTAGCCGCGGGACCGGCCGCCGCGATCGAGCTCGAACTGCCGGTTGCCTGCGCGGTCGGGACCGACTGTTTCATCCAGCAATATGTCGATCGCGACAAGGCTGCCGGCGTGCAGGATTATGCCTGCGGCGGGGAGACCTATGACGGGCACGACGGCACCGATATTCGCCTCCGCTCGACCGCAGAGGTGGAGAAGGGCGTGGCGGTGCTTGCGGCGGCGGCGGGGACCGTCGTCGGCCTTCGCGACGGGATACCGGATCGTCTCGTGCGAACCAAGGAGGACCGGGACGCGGTCGCCAATATCGAGTGCGGCAACGGCGTCAGGATCGATCACGGGGGCGGCTGGGTCACCCAATATTGCCATCTGCGGCAGGGCTCGGTCGCGGTCAAGAAGGGAGAGCAGGTCAAGGCCGGCACGAAGCTCGGCGAAATTGGCTATTCGGGCGAGGCGGCCTTCGCGCATGTGCATCTTGGGGTGAGCAAGGACGATCAGTGGATCGATCCCTTCCTGCCCGACCCGAACGCCGCATGCGGCGCGCAGTCGGGCATGCTGTGGTCTGAGGCGGCAAAAGCGGCACTGTCTTACCGGGAGGGCGTCTTGCTCGGCCTCGGATTTGCCGACCATCCGGTTTCTCTCGAAGAACTCGAAACCGGCGCTTCCCTTGGCGCGCCCACGCGAAACACGCCTCTCGTGCTCTATGCCTGGGCGATCAATCTGCAAGGCGGCGACGAGATGAAGATTGCGCTCAAGCGCGGCGAGGAAGTCCTGGTTGAAAACGCTGAGACCCTCGACCGCAATAAGGCGCAATACATGTTGTTCGCCGGCAAGAAGGCGCCGGCCGGTGGATGGCCCGAAGGTCCTTATACCGGCGTTCTCACCGTGCTGCGCGACGGAAAACCGGTCATCAGCGAGACCACGGCGCCTCTGGCCCTTGACGAGTGATGCGCCTCCGACTTGCCGCCGACGCAATCAACCTATATTGAGGCTCTAGCTCTTGACGACGGGGGAGGGAGCCAAGCCACGTCTTAGCCAAGCCAGGTTTAACTCACGGGCCTCCGGATGAGCGATAAACGCTCCGAAAAGCGCGGATCAACTCCCGAACCGGCACCGCCGAAGGATCTTCTCGATTCATTCGAACTCGGCAACGAGGTTGACTTCGAGGAGTTCAAACGTTTCCTCGACCATCTCCCGATTGCCGTCATCATCTCAAAGCTTGGTCGGGGTTCGCAGCGCATCGTCTATGCGAATGCGGCCTTTGAGGCGCTGACGGGCCGGCCGCTCGCCGAGATCAAAGGCGAGGACTGGTCGTCGCTCCGGGATTTCCATCACGAAGACGATTCTCAGGTCAGCCTCGATCAAGCACTTCTCTCGGGCGACGACTATGTGGGGACCTTTCAACTTGAAAGGCCGAAGCATGTCCTTGTCGAAGTGTATGCAGGGGTCATCGAAGACGAGGATTCGACGGAAAGATATCGAATCGCGGCGCTTGTCGATGTGACCGAGCGCGCGCGAGCGCAGCGGGAGGAATTTGCCCGGACGCTCCGGGACAAAGATC
>DATLXW010000069.1:0-6190 GCA_035575415.1 Methyloceanibacter sp.
GAGACGATCCGGATGCGCGCCAAGTGACGCGACTCCGTTGGGAGGCGTGCCGTGTCTGGCACCCTCTCTAGCCGAGCGCATGTTGTGGTGAGTGTCCTTCTGTCATTGCTCCGTGACGAAGCGAGTCTAGCCAATGTGCGTAATCAACGCATGACGGAGGCATTGGATGCCGCTTCACAGGCATAAACATAGTATGCCGCTCGGCGGAATTTCAATAGCTAGTATTGGCGCGCATTCGCGCACGCGCCACTTGTCCGGGCCTAGCCCTTTTTCACAGCTCCCCTGGCACGAAGCGCGGTCGAGGACAGGCCCGACAATTTGTGCGTGAGGATGGTCCAGGCCGGAGGTTCGAGCAGCGCAAGCCCTGCCGCGTCTGATTCGTCGACGCGATAGGCCGCGAATCGCTGCGCCGCCTTGCCGGCGCGCGCCTTGAGCCTGAAGCCAGGGCGGTCGAACACGGCGATCGGCACACTGGCGAAAATCGACTCCCAATCGCGCCAGCGATCGAACTCGGCGAGATTGTCGGCGCCCATCAGCCAGACGAAATGCACGCCCGCAAACCGCCGCTTGAGCGCCCGCAAGAGATCGATGGTATAGGGCGATGCGCCTGAGAAGCCTGTCACGGCGATGCGCGGATGCCGGGCGAAACGCTTCGCCGCCTCGACCCGCTCCCGCAAGTCCGCGCTCGCGGGCGCCTTGAGCGGATTGCCGGGCGCGACCATCCACCAGACTTGATCGAGTCCGAGCCGCTTGAGCGCGGTGAGACTGATCTCGCGATGCGCCGCATGCGGCGGATCGAATGAGCCGCCAAGCAACCCGATGCGCATGCCCTCCGCCGCCATCGGCAAGCGGGCAACTCTCCTCTCCCCGCTGGGGAGAGGGTGGCGAGCGGCTTTGCTGCGGGCCGGGTGAGGGAATTTCTGCCGCGTGGACATTTGAGCCCCCTCACCCGAGCGCTTCGCGTTCGACCTCTCCCCAGTGCGCGAGGTGAAATCGCCGGCTGAAGCAAATCGGATCAAGGCCGGATCTGGCCGTTGCCGCGCACGGCATATTTGTAGATCGTGAGCTGCTCGACGCCGACCGGCCCGCGCGCATGGAAGCGCCCGGTGGCAATTCCGATCTCAGCGCCCATGCCGAACTCACCGCCGTCGGCGAACTGGGTCGAGGCGTTGTGCAGCACAATGGCGCTGTCAACGCGCGCCAGGAACTCCTCCGCTGCCTCTTTGTCGTCGGTCACGATCGCGTCGGTATGCTGCGAGCCGGAGCGCGCGATATGCGCGATCGCCTCGTCGATTCCGTCCACCACCTTCACCGCGATGATGGCGTCGAGATATTCCTTCGGCCAATCTTCCTCGCTGGCCGCCCGCACCCGGCTGTCGGCGCGCTGCGTTTCCGGATCGCCCCTCACCTCGCAGCCGGCCTCGATCAGCATCTCGACCAAGGGCGCAAGATGCGTGGGCGCGGCGGCGCGATCGACCAAGAGCGTTTCCGCCGCACCGCAGATGCCCGTGCGCCGCATCTTGGCGTTGAGCACGATCTTCTTCGCCATGTCGAGATCGGCCTTTGCATGCACATAGACGTGGCAGACGCCTTCGAGATGCGCGAACACCGGCAGCCGCGCCTCGGCCTGCACGCGCGCAACGAGGTCCTTGCCGCCGCGCGGCACGATCACATCGATACCGCCGTCGAGTCCTGAGAGCATCAGCCCGACCGCCGAACGGTCGACGGTCGGCACGAGTTGAATCGCCGCCTCCGGCAGGCCGGCATCGACCGCAGCCTCGCTCAGCGCATTGGCGATGACGAGCGAGGAGAGAAAACTTTCGGAGCCGGAGCGGAGGATCGCCGCGTTGCCGGATTTCAGGCAAAGGCCGGCGGCATCCGCCGTCACGTTCGGCCGCGACTCGTAGATGATGCCGATCACGCCGAGCGGCACGCGCACGCGGGAAATTTCCAAACCGTTCGGGCGCGTCCAGCGCGCGATGACGTCGCCGACAGGGTCGGCGAGCGCGGCGATCTCGCGCAAGCCCTTGGCCATGGCGGCAACGCGCGCCTCGCTGAGCGCGAGCCGATCGAGGAAGGCGGCATCGCGGCCCTTGGCCCGCGCCGCTTCCAAGTCTTGCGCGTTCGCTTCCAAAATCTTGGCGCTGTCCGCCTCGATGCGCGCGGCCATGGCGAGCAGGCCCGCGTTCTTTTTCTCCGCCGGAGCAAGCGCAAGCGCGCGCGCCGCTTCCCGCGCGCGGCGGCCCATATAGAGCATCATCGGCTCGATGCTCGCCTCGGGTCTGTCGGCGACCGCGCTCATGTCACCTTCCGCTGCAATACCATATCGTCCCGGTGGATCAGTTCGGGGCGCCCAAAATAGCCGAGAATGGCGGCGATTTCACCGCTCTTGCGGCCAATTATCGCCTTGGCGTCGGCATGGTCGTAAGCCGCGAGCCCGCGGCCGATCTCGACCCCCTGCCCGTTGCGGATGATCACCGCATCGCCCTTCTCGAAATTACCTTCGACCCGCTTCACCCCGGCCGGAAGCAGGCTTTTTCCTGCGGCAAGCGCCCGGGCCGCGCCGTCATCCACGGTGAGCGTGCCTCGCGGTTCGAGCGTGCCGGCGATCCAGCGCTTGCGCGCCGTGACCGGGTCCTGGCGGGCGATAAACCAGGTTCCCGCATGGGGCTGCGACAGCGCACGCAGCGGGTGCATCACCTTGCCTGAGGCGATCGCCATATGCGTGCCGCCGGAGATGGCGATCTTCGCCGCCTCGATCTTGGTGACCATGCCGCCGCGCGACAGCTCCGAGCCGGCGTCGCCCGCCATGGCTTCGATCTCAGGCGTGATCTCGCGCACCTCTTCGAGCTTGCGCGCCTCCGCGCTCGTGCCGGGGGGCGCGGTGTAGAAGCCGTCGACGTCGGAGAGGAGCACGAGGCAATCCGCGCTCATCATCGAGGCGACGCGGGCGGCGAGACGGTCGTTGTCGCCATAGCGGATCTCGCTCGTCGCCACCGTGTCGTTCTCGTTGACGACCGGCACCGCGCCGAGCTTGAGCAGCGTCGTCATCGTGCTGCGCGCGTTGAGGTAGCGCCGGCGCTCTTCGGTGTCGCCGAGGGTGAGCAACACTTGCGCCGCCACCAGCCCGCGCGCGCGGAAGGCCTCCTCATAGGCATGCGCAAGATCGATCTGGCCGACGGCGGCGGCGGCCTGGCTGTCCTCGAGCTTGAGCGCGCCCTTGGGCAGCTTGAGCGCGTTGCGCCCGAGCGCGATCGCGCCGGAGGACACCACCACCACCTCCCTGCCCTCCTTGCGCAAAGAGGCGATGTCGTCGGTCAACGCCTCGAGCCAGGCTTGGCGGAGTGCCCCGCTTGCGGCATCGACAAGCAGCGAGGAGCCGATCTTCACCACGATGCGCTTGGCGGAGGTCCATTCTTTTCTCATGACCCCGATCTCCGGGCAAATCCGCGCAATTCAGCGCTCTTTTGCGCGCTTTTTCCGCGCATTTCCTGCACCTCTGCGGCAAGCGCGCGCAACACCTCCTGCACGCCCTCGCCGCTGATCGCCGACACGATCAAGGGCGCGGCGCCGGCCGCCTTTTTCAGGCTGCGCGCCTTCTTTTTCAGATCCTCCTTTGGCACCGCGTCGGCCTTCGAAAGGGCGACGATTTCCGGCTTCTCGGCCAGCCCGGCGCCATAAGCCTTTATCTCCCCGCGCACGATTGCATAAGCCTTGGCGACGTCTTCCAGCGTCGCGTCGACGAGATGCAACAGCACCGCGGTGCGCTCGACATGGCCGAGAAACCGGTCGCCGATGCCGGCGCCGTCATGCGCGCCTTCAATCAGGCCGGGAATGTCGGCGAGCACGAAATCGGTGCCGTCGATCCGCACCATACCGAGATTGGGGTGCAGCGTGGTGAAGGGATAATCCGCGACCTTGGGCTTGGCGGCGCTCACCGCGGCGAGGAAGGTCGACTTGCCGGCATTCGGCAGCCCGACGATACCGGCATCGGCGATCAGCTTGAGCCGGAGCCAAATCTGCATTTCCTCGCCCTTCTGGCCGCGATTGGCGTGCCGCGGCGCTTGATTGGTTGCGGACTTGAAGCGGGCATTGCCGAAGCCGCCATTGCCGCCGCGAAGCAGCACGATGCGCTCGCCAGGCTTGGTCAAGTCCGCGATCACGGTCGTCTTGTCCTCGGCGAGAATTTCGGTTCCGGGCGGGACTTTGAGCACGACGTCGGCGCCCTTGGCCCCGGAGCGGTTTTGCCCTTTGCCGTGGCCGCCCTTCTTGGCCTTGAAATGCTGCTGGTAGCGGTAATCGAGCAGCGTGTTGAGGTTCGCCACGCACTCCACGATCACATCGCCGCCCTTGCCGCCGTCCCCGCCGTCGGGGCCGCCGAACTCGACGAACTTCTCGCGCCGGAAGGAGACGCAGCCATTGCCGCCGTCGCCCGCGCGCACATAGACTTTGGCCTCATCGAGGAACTGCATGGGATGGGCTTAGCACCGGCGGCTTTCCAAGACACTAGCGGAACGAGGGTCGGCGCGGCCGGCTAGGTCCGCAAATAGCCGGCCATAGCTGCCTCCCGCTCGAGCCGGTAGGTGATGCAATGGGCCTTCGCGCCCCTCGCCGCGCAGTCTCGCTTCACCTCCGCCTCGCGCACGAAGCCGAATTTGGCGATGATCCGTTCCGAGGCCGGATTGTCGATGAAGTGGCCTACGGTCAGATAGTCGAACCCGTCGGTCTCGAACGCATGCAGGATGAGCGCCCGCACCGCTTCGGTGGCGTAGCCCATGCCCCAATAGGGCTTGCCGATCCAATAACCGATCTCGGCGTGATCCGGCCCGAAGGCGCGATAGCCGGTGCAGCCGATCAGCGCGCCCGAGCGCTCGACGACGAACACGACCCCCTCCTCGCCGGCAAGCGCACTCGCGATCCATTCCCCCGCCTGTTGTTCGCTATAGGGATGGGGAATGGTGCCGGTCATGCTGGCGACGTCGTAGTCGCCGGCCAGCAGCGCGATCCGCGCCGCGTCGGTCATTTGCGGCGGACGCAGCACGAGCCTCGGCGTCCTGATGCTCATGGGTGAAATTTACACGCGCGATCGGTCGCGCGCGAGGCCGCGAACGGCTAGTTCGGCTTGACCGAGACGTAGACGCGGCCCTTCTGCTTGGTGGCGTAAATGACCTGGCCGTCGCGGAGCGCAAACAGCGTATGGTCCTTGCCCATGCCGACGCCGTCGCCAGGGTGCCATTTGGTGCCACGCTGGCGCACGATGATGTTGCCGGCGAGCACGTTCTGGCCGCCAGACTTCTTGACGCCCAGTCTGCGCCCGATCGAATCGCGGCCGTTACGCGAGGAGCCGCCTGCCTTTTTGTGTGCCATGGGTCTCTACCTTATTTCTTCGCTTTCGGCTTCGCGGCGGCGCGGGCCGGCTTCTTGGCTTCCGGCTTCTTTGCCGCAGGCTTCTTCGCCTCTGCTTTGGCTTCCTTCTTCGCAGGTTTGGCCTCGGGCTTAGCCTTGGCTTCGGCCTTCGCCTCAGGCTTCTTCTCGGCCTTCTTCGCCTCTGGCTTCGGCGCCGCCTTCGACGGCTTCTTGCCGTCGGTCAAGATTTCGGTGATGCGAAGCGCGGTCAAGAGCTGCCGATGGCCGCGCTTGCGGCGATAATTGGTTCGCCGCTTCTTCTTGAAGACGATGATCTTGTCGCTCTTCTTCTGCTCGAGCACCTCCGCGGCGACGGATGCGCCGGCGATCGTCGGGCTGCCAGTCTTCGGCGCGCCCTCCCCGCCAAGCAGAATGACCTCCGACAGCTCGACGATATCGCCGGGCTTGCCTGCGACTTTCTCCACTTCGATGACGTCGTTCGGCGCCACGCGATATTGCTTGCCGCCCGTGCGAATAACCGCGAACATGGCTGAATTCCGTTTCTTTTTGGGCTTGAAGGCCGGCGCTTTAAGCGCGGGCGGAGCCGCTCAAGGAACCTAGGCGGCGCAATATAGATGGCAAAGACAATAAGTCAATTCTTGCCTGGGCCGGTTTTGAAGGCCCGGATAGGCCGGTAAGCGCTACCCCATGCGCGGGTTGCGGGCAGCCGATGGGCAAGCTACATGAGCCCTCGGAGAGGTGCCGGAGTGGTCGAACGGGACGGTCTCGAAAACCGTTGTACGGGTAACCGTACCGAGGGTTCGAATCCCTCCCTCTCCGCCAG
>DATLXW010000070.1:0-4286 GCA_035575415.1 Methyloceanibacter sp.
GGAGTTGGCACGCGGCTTGACTCTGCTTGTCGGTTCGCACGGCTGAAACGGACAACGGCCAAGGCCGGCAGCCGCAACACATGGAGGGGTTAGAAAGATGAAGCTGGTGATGGCGATCATCAAGCCATTCAAGCTCGACGAGGTGCGTCAGGCCCTCACAGAGCTCGGCCTGCAAGGCATGACCGTGACCGAGGTGAAGGGCTACGGACGCCAGAAAGGCCATACGGAGATTTATCGCGGCGCCGAATACGCCGTGAACTTTCTGCCGAAGATCAAGATCGAAGTAGTGGTGCCGGCAAAGATGGTCGACAAGGCGGTCGATGCCATTGTCGCCGCCGCCAAGACCGGGCAAATCGGCGACGGCAAGATCTTCGTCGTTCCCGTTGAGCAGACGGTGCGCATCCGTACCGGCGAAACCAACGAATCAGCGCTCTAAAGGGGGAGGTAGAAGATGGTGACCCTTGCCAAAAATCTTTGCGGCGCGCTTCTCGCGCTCGCGGTTCTCACGCTTTATCTGATCGACCCGGCGCTCGCGCAGGAAGCCGCCGAAGAAGCGGCGAAGCCAACGATCGACACCGGCGACACCGCCTGGATGCTCACTTCCACCGCGCTGGTGCTGATGATGACAATCCCGGGCCTTGCCTTGTTCTACGGCGGCATGGTGCGCAAGAAGAACGTGCTGACCATCGTCATGCAATGCTTCGCCACCACCTGCATCGTGACCGTGGCTTGGATGGTGATCGGCTATTCGCTCGCCTTTACCGACGGCGGCGGCATGCAGAGCTATCTCGGCGGCATGTCGCGCTTCCTGTTGAAGGACATGGGACTCGACAGCACGCATTCGCTCGCGGCGACGATCCCCGAATCGGTGTTCATGACCTTCCAGATGACCTTCGCGATCATCACGCCCGCCCTCATCGTCGGCGCCTTCGCCGACCGCATGAAGTTCTCGGCGCTGGTCTTGTTCATGGTGCTCTGGCTGATCGTCGTCTATGCGCCGATTGCCCACTGGGTGTGGGGCGGCGGCTTCCTCGGCGGCGCCGGCGTACTCGATTTCGCCGGCGGTACGGTCGTCCACATCAACGCCGGGATCGCTGGCCTCGTCTGCGCCTTGTTCCTCGGCAAGCGCACCGGATACGGCACCGAGAACATGGCCCCGCACAATCTCGTCTATAGCGTGACCGGCGCCTCGTTGCTGTGGGTCGGCTGGTTCGGCTTCAATGCGGGCTCTGCCGTCGCGGCAGGGGGACGCGCGGGCATGGCGATGGCAGTCACGCAGATCGCCACGGCGACCGCGGCGCTCGCCTGGATGTTCGCCGAATGGGTGGTGCACAAGAAGCCGAGCGTGCTCGGCATCATCTCCGGCGCGGTGGCCGGCCTCGTAGCCATCACCCCGGCATCGGGCTTCGTCGGCCCGGTGGGGGCGCTGTGGATCGGCGCGGCCGCCGGCGTCGGCTGCTTCTTTGCCGCCACCACGGTAAAGCGGGCCCTCGGCTATGACGACTCGCTCGATGTTTTCGGCGTGCACTGTGTCGGGGGCATTATCGGCGCCATTCTCACCGGCGTTTTCGCTTTGAAGGCGATCGGCGGGGTCGAAGGCGCGCTGGAAGGAAATGTCGGGCAGATCTGGACCCAGATCGAGGGCGTCGCCATGACGCTCATTTGGTCCGGCCTTGCCACCTTCGTCATCCTGATCGTCGTGAACATCCTCGTCGGCGTCAGGGTGAGCCAGGCCGTCGAGGTCGAAGGTCTCGACATCAACCTGCATGGCGAGGTGGTGCCGTAGCCGTCTCACGCGCGGACATGCGAGGGACAACGAAAAACTGAGCCAAGTCTCCTCCTCCCTTGACTTGCTCGGACTGGAAGCCCCGGCCCTTCGGCCGGGGCTTTTTCATGGCGCCGCCGTGGAGCCCATTGCCGCGCGCGCATGCATCCCGTAACACGCTTACATGGCGCCCCGCTCAGGTTCGACTCCGCTCGACGATGTTGTCCGCTCGCCCTTCGCGCGGCTGTCCTTCCTGCTCGAAGATTATTCGCCCGGCGCCTCCCCGCTCGACCTCTCGCTCGGCGAGCCGAAAGGCCTCGTGCCCGCATTCCTTGGGCCAACCCTGCAAGAGCATGTCCGCGCGTTCGGACGCTACCCGCCGATCAAAGGCATCGCACCTTTGCGCGAAGCCATCGCCGCCTGGATGGGACGCCGCTATCCGGTGTTGGAGGGCGCGATTGACGCGGAGGCTCACGTGCTGCCGCTCAACGGCTCGCGCGAGGGATTGTTCTCGGCGATCTTTCCCGCCATCGCGCGCAAGCCGAAGGTGGAGCGGCCGCTTGTGCTGATTCCCAATCCCTTCTATCAGGCCTATGGCGCGGCGGCGGCCGCTTCAGGGGCAATGCCGACTTTCCTTCCCTGCACCGAGGAGACTGCGTTTCTGCCCAAGCTCGAGGCCATCGGCGAGGAGCAGCTCGAACGTGCGGTGGCGCTTTATCTCTGCACGCCCTCGAACCCGCAAGGGGCGGTCGCTGATCGCGCTTATCTTACCAAGGCCATCGCGCTCGCGCGCCGCTTCGACTTCATGCTGTTCGCCGACGAATGCTATTCGGAAATCTATAACGACATTCCGCCGCCGGGCTCGCTCGAAACCGCCTTCGGCGAGACGCAAGACTTCCGCAACGTGGTGAGCTTCAATTCGCTCTCGAAGCGCTCCGGGCTGCCCGGCCTTCGCTCCGGCTTCGTGGCCGGCGACCCCGATTTCATCGCCGCCTTTTTCCGCTTCCGCAACGTCGCTTGCCCGCAGGTGCCGCTGCCGGTGCAAGAAGTCTCGGTCAAAGCCTGGAGCGACGAGGCCCATGTCGAGCAGGGCAGGGCGCTCTACCGGCAAAATTTCGCCGTCGCCGACGCCGTGCTTGGGAACCGCTATGGCTACCGAAGGCCGCAGGGAAGCTTCTTTCTCTGGCTGAATGTGAAGGCGTTCGGGGGCGGGGAGAAGGCCGCGAAAACCCTTTGGAAAGGGTGTGGTGTCAAAGTGCTGCCGGGGGCTTATCTCGCACAAGCCGGCCCTGATGGCGCCAATCCGGGGGCGGATTACGTCAGGGTCGCGCTCGTGCATGACGCGGGAAGAACCCACGAGGCCTTAGAGCGGATCGTCGCCACATTGGGTTGAGGGGATGGCCAGAGGCAGAGCGAAGCAGCGGCGGCGTCTCCTGCCGGGGGCGGTCGAGTCGGGCCTGAAGCGCCTCATGCTTGGCAGCTACGGGCTGATGGTGGTCACGGTGGCCTGCGCCGCGTGGGCGAGCCTCGCCACCTGGTCGGTGCACGACCCAAGCCTCAACAACGCGACACATGCGGCTCCGCGCAATCTGCTCGGCGGCTGGGGCGCGGTGGTGGCCGATTTGGCCATGCAGTCGCTCGGACTCGCCGCCATCGTGCTATTCCTGCCCCTGGCGGCGTGGGGATGGCATCTCTTCTTCCGCACCACGCCCAACCGCCGCAGAATGCGGCTGCTCGCCTGGCCGGTTTCGGTGCTGCTGCTCGCGGCGGCGCTGTCGGCGCTGCCGCAACCGAAGAGTTGGCCGCTACCGAACGGGTTAGGGGGCATTCTCGGCGATTTCCTTATGGCGGGAGCGCATATCATCGGGCCGTTCCTGCCGCAGCCGGCGGTTTCCTTCGTTGCCGGTCTCGCCTTTCTCGTGATCGGTACGATGCTGCTTCTCTTCGCCTGCGGGACGAGCACCTCGCGGCTGATCGCGCTTTGGGCGCCGCAGAACGGAGTGGCAGGCGAATGGGCCAACGCCTCCATCGGCGCGGCCATGCATGTCGCCATGCATGCCGGGGCAAGACTCAAGCGGCTGTTCCGCCGCCGCCGCGACGAGGACGACGAAGAGGATGAGGAGGAGATCGAGGAACGGGAAGAGGAAGGCTGGCAGGAGTCTGCCGAGGATCCGGACCCCGACGGCCGCATCGAGCCTTCCTTCGGACCCGCCCCGATCGCCGAAGACTATGACGACGAGGATGACGAGCAAGACGAGGACGGCGCCGACGACATCACCTCGTCCAACTACCGCATCACCAGGCTCGAACAGAAAAAGGCCAAGAAGAAGCACACCGGTCTTTCCCGCGCGCCCCGCTCGGACGAGCCTTACGACCCGCCGTCGGTAAAGCTCCTGCAGCAGCCGCGCTCGAGCAAAGGCCGCGGAATCAGCGACGAAGTCTTGCAGGAGAACGCGCGCGAACTCGAAGGCGTGCTGCAGGATTTCGGCGTCAAGGGCGAGATCACCAACGTGCGTCCCGG
>DATLXW010000071.1:0-4343 GCA_035575415.1 Methyloceanibacter sp.
GATTGGACGTGGCGCCGCGAAGAGGCGTGCGAGCGCAAGCCGCCGCTTCTGCCCTGCCGACAGGAGTCCCGCCTGCAGATCGGCGAGGGCTGCGAGCCCGAAGGCCGCAAGCGCAGCGTCGAGATCGGCGTCCTTGCTGGCGAAAAAGCCGGCCCAAAAGGCGAGGTTTTCGCGCAGGCTCAAGCTCGCCTTCACCGCGTTCAGATGCCCAATATAGTGGCAGAGTTCCGGCAGGGTCTCCTCGGCGCTTCCACCTTCGAGCTGAAGGTCGCCCCCCGCGAGCGGCAGGAGCCCGGCGAGCTGGCGCAGAAGGCTGGTTTTGCCGGCACCATTCGGGCCGGTCACGAGCAGCGCCTCTCCTGGCGCGAGGCTGAAGCTCACGTCACGGAACACCACCCTGCCGCCGCGCTGGCAGCCGATATTTCTGGCGGCGAAGCCGATCTTGTGCGGCATGTTCTGGCCGGATGTCGGTGATCTAGCGATCAGACGGTTTTGTCGCGCGATATGGAAGCCAACATCTGATATCTGATATTTCGTTGCTGACAACCTGAAACCCGATAATTGCCAATGACCGCGGTGCTCGACTCCTCGCTCGACAGCTTCAAATGCCGGCGCACTCTCAAGGTTGACGGGGCGAAATACGATTATTTCAGCCTGAAAGCGGCTGAGGCCAACGGGCTTGCGGGAATTTCGTGCCTCCCCTTTTCCCTCAAGGTGCTGCTCGAGAATCTTCTCCGGCACGAAGACGGGCGGAGCGTGACCGCCGACGACATCCGCGCCATGGCGGAGTGGCTGAAAGAGCGGAAGAGCGACCGCGAGATCGCCTTCCGGCCCGCACGCGTCTTGATGCAGGATTTCACCGGCGTTCCTGCCGTGGTCGATCTCGCCGCCATGCGCGACGCTATGGCCAAACTCGGGGGCGACCCGAAAAAGATCAATCCGCTCGCGCCGGTGGATCTCGTTATCGACCACTCGGTCATGGTCGACGCCTTCGGGTCGGATCAAGCCTTTCACATCAATGTCGAGAAGGAATATGAGCGGAACCGCGAGCGCTATGCCTTCCTCCGCTGGGGCGCCGTCGCCTTCGACAATTTCCGCGTCGTGCCGCCGGGCACCGGCATCTGCCATCAGGTCAATCTCGAATATCTCGCGCAAACGGTCTGGACAAAGGCGAATGGCGGGGCGGTCGCCTTCCCCGACACGCTGGTCGGTACCGACAGCCACACCACCATGGTCAACGGCCTTTCGGTGCTCGGCTGGGGCGTAGGCGGCATCGAGGCCGAAGCCGCGATGCTGGGACAGCCGATCTCCATGCTCATCCCCGAGGTCATTGGCTTCCGTTTGACCGGGGCGCTGCAAGACGGCGTGACGGCAACCGATCTCGTGCTCACCGTCACCGAGATGCTCAGGCGCGCCGGCGTGGTCGGCAAGTTCGTCGAGTTCTACGGCGATGGCCTCGCCAATCTCCCGCTCGAAGACCGCGCCACCATCGCCAATATGGCGCCCGAATATGGCGCGACCTGCGGCTTCTTCCCCATCGACGAAGAGACGCTCGCTTATCTCGAGGCGACGGCGCGCAAGAAGAAGCGCATCGCCCTGGTCGAGGCCTACGCCAAGGCACAAGGCCTCTACCGCAGCAAGAAGACGCCGGACCCCGTCTTCACCAAGACGCTGCATCTTGATCTCGGCGACGTAGAGCCGTCGATCGCCGGGCCGAAACGTCCGCAGGACCGTGTGCCGCTCGCGCATGCGGCTAAGGCTTTCGCCGAAGCGCTCGACAAGGAATACGGCAAGGGCGGCGAGGCCAAGTTGCGCGTGCCGGTGACGGGGAAGAATTTCGATCTCGGCCACGGCGACGTGGTGATCGCGGCCATCACCTCCTGCACAAACACGTCAAATCCGTCGGTGATGGTGGCGGCCGGCTTGCTGGCCAGGAAGGCGGTGGAACGCGGGCTCAGCGTCAAGCCTTGGGTCAAGACTTCGCTCGCGCCGGGTTCGCAGGTGGTCACCGATTATCTGGAGAGGGCGGGCTTGCAAGACGATCTCGACAAGCTCGGCTTCAACCTGGTCGGCTACGGCTGCACCACCTGCATCGGCAATTCGGGGCCGCTGCCGGAAGAAATTTCGCACACCATCCACACGCATCATCTCGCCGTCGCCTCGGTCCTTTCCGGCAATCGTAATTTCGAGGGGAGGGTCAATCACGACGTCCGCGCCAATTACCTCGCTTCGCCGCCGCTGGTCGTGGCTTACGCCCTCGCCGGCTCCGTCACGATCGATCTCGCCACCGAGCCGCTCGGCACGGACAAAGACGGCAAGCCGGTTTATCTCAGGGATCTTTGGCCCTCGGCCAAGGACATCGCCAAGGTCGTGCGCAAGGCGGTGAAGAAGGCGATGTTCAAAAAGCGCTACGGCGATGTGTTCCGAGGCGATCCGGAATGGCAGGCGATCGCGGTAAAGGGCGGGCTCACTTACGCCTGGGATGCGCATTCGACCTATGTGCAGAACCCGCCTTATTTCGACGGCATGTCGCTCACGCCGGAACCAGTGACCGATATCGAAGGCGCGCGCATCTTGGGACTGTTCCTCGATTCGATCACGACCGACCACATCTCGCCCGCCGGCGGTATCAGGAAAGACAGCCCCGCAGGGCGCTACCTCATCGAGCATGGCGTCGCCCCGCACGAGTTCAACTCCTACGGTTCGCGGCGCGGCAATCACGAGGTGATGATGCGCGGCACCTTCGCCAATACGCGCATCAAGAATCAGATGGTGCCGGGGGTGGAAGGCGGGGTGACGATCCATTACCCCTCAGGCGAACGGATGGCGATTTACGACGCCGCCATGCGCTACCACGCCGAGGGCGTGCCGCTCGTGGTGTTAGCCGGCAAGGAATACGGCACCGGCTCTTCGCGCGACTGGGCGGCCAAGGGCACGCGGCTGCTCGGCGTGCGCGCGGTGATCGCCGAGAGCTTCGAGCGCATCCACCGCTCGAATCTCATCGGCATGGGGGTTCTGCCGCTCGTCTTTGCCGAAGGCATGAGCTGGAAGGCGCTCGGGCTCAAGGGCGACGAGAAAGTGAGTCTCAAGGGTCTTGCCGAGCTCAAACCGATGCAGTGGCTTGAGGCGGATATCACTTATGCGGATGGCTCAATCCGCGCGGTGCCGTTGCGCGCGGCGATCGACACCTTCGATGAACTCGACTATTTCCGCCACGGCGGCATTTTGCACTACGTGCTGCGCGAACTCGCCAGGCCCGCGGCGTAATGCTCAGGCTTGAGCCGCAGTCAGGCGCGAGCGCCAGCGGCGCAGCGCGACGAGGGTGAAGACCACTTCCACCAGCGCAAGCGGCCAGGCCCCCTGCAAGTAGGCATAGAGGCCTGCGAGCGCGCACGCGGCGGCGAAGCCGAGTACGAACCAGGCGCTGCGGTCCTCGAGGGCGTAGCAAACGAGCATCAAGATGGTGGCGGAGAGGCCGAAGGCGGAAAGTGCGTCCATGATCTCATCGAAGTCCGGTGGGAAGGATCGTCTATAGCGGATGAGGCCGGCGATTCGCTCGGGCGAAGTTTGGCTTCTCGACGGCGTGTCTTGTGATCCACGTTCACTCACGTCCTCAACATGAAACATGCCCAATTGAACAGGTTAAGCGGCGTAATGGACATGACACTCACTCAGTTGTGACCCTTATGGAGGCGTTTTTACCGGAAATTTTCCGGCGCTTCCGGCATTCTAAGCGCCATGCGACGAAGCCTCGATTTTGCCCCGGCCCTGCTCGGTCTTGCCCTTCTCGCCGTCTTCGGAGCGGCCGCGCCAGGCGCCAAATCCGCCGAATCGCGCCTCGCGGTGATTGAGCTGTTCACGAGCCAGGGCTGCTCCTCCTGCCCGCCGGCGGATGCGCTCCTGGCCGAGCTTGGCAAGCGGCCCGATCTGATTACTCTTTCTTTTTCAGTGGATTATTGGAACTATCTCGGCTGGCGCGACACGCTGTCGAGCCCAGCCAATAGCGAGCGGCAGCGTGACTATGCCCGCAGGCGCGGCGACGGGCAGGTCTACACACCGCAAGCCGTGATCGACGGGGTGAGGCACGTCAACGGCAGCAACGAGGCGGCGATCGAAATGGCGGTCCGCACCGCCGCCGAGGAACTGGGCGCGGCGAAGGTGCCGGTCAGCATGCATGCCGAGGACAGCACGCTCGTGATCGAAATCGGCGCGGCGCCGGAGGGCTCCGGCAAACGCGAAGCGACGGTGTGGCTCGCCGTGGCCAAGGACAAGGAGACGGTGGCGATCACCCGCGGGGAAAATCGCGGCAGGACCATCACCTACACGCACCCGGTGCGCGAGCT
>DATLXW010000072.1:0-10634 GCA_035575415.1 Methyloceanibacter sp.
CCGCCGCTCGATTACGACCGCGTGACCCGGCTGAAGGCGCGCAGGCCGGATCTCGAAATCATTCTGAATGGGGGGATCGAATCCTTCGGCGCGGCGCTTGCACATTTGCCGCAGCTCGACGGCGTGATGCTCGGCCGCGCCGCCTACGCCGATCCCTATCTCCTGGCCGAGGTGGACCGCGCTCTGTTCGGCTCGGATGAGACGCCGGCGTCGCGGTTTGAAGTACTCGATCGCTTCACGTTTTATGTCGCGCGGCAGCTCAAAGCAGGTGCGCGGCTCAATCAAATGACGCGGCACATTCTCGGCCTGTTCCACGGCCAGCCACGGGCGCGCGCCTTCCGCCGCTATCTCGCCGAGAACGCGCATCTCGAGGGTGCGGGGCTTGAGGTATTGGAGATGGCACGGCGCATCGTCGCCGGCGAGGACCGCGGACGCGCTCTTGCTGCGGAATAGCCGCTAACCGGCTTGGCGGGAAGGCTTCTTGCGTTCGAGGCGCTTCTCGACGAGGGCGAGGCCTCTCTCGGCGGCGTTCGCAAGCGCAAGCAGGTCGATGAAACGCGCCGTGCGTGCGCGGTACTCGCGATAGGAGGCGCCATAATGCCGCTCGAGCCAAGCCTCCTCGACGAGAGCCATCAGCACATAGGCGCCGCTCATCAGCGCTGCGAGCGGCAGCGTCAGCCAGGAGTTGGCACAGATGGCAAGCCCAATCAGTCCGACGATGGAGGAAGCGTATTGCGGGTTGCGGCTGTAGCGATACAGTCCATGGCTCACCAGGCCGTCGGCCCCGCAATAGGTATTGCCGAGACCGAGGTTGAAATAGCCGCAGACGGTGATGCCGAAACCAACAAGGAACAGCGGCAGGCCAATGAGGTAACGATTGGCAGTAAGCAGACCCGCGCTATTCCAATCCAAGAGCGCGACGGCGAAGGTCAGCACCATGCCGCCACGAAACAATCCCCAAAAGGTCAAGCTCTGCCAGCTGCCCGGCTCCGGCGTCGGCCAGATGCGGAAGGGCGGAGCGCAATAGGTGCGTAGGAGTAGAAGATCGAGCGTCGTGCCGGCGATAAAGCCTGCGGCAAAGGCTAGACTGGTAACGACGACATCGGTCATGGCGCGCGGGCAAACAAGCAGATTCGCTTTGCAGATTTGCGACAGCGAGCTGACAGTTCTATGGCGCTTAACCGCCTCCTAGATCTTCTGATTATAGGCGCCAACCTCCGGCTGCTTGGCAAGCTCTTTGTCGATCTCGGCGAAGATCGCCCGCATATTCGCCTCTGAGGTCGGGCTTTCCACCACGACCACCAGCTCAGGCTTGTTGGATGACGCTCGAACCAAGCCCCAGGTTCCATCCTCCAGAACGATACGGACGCCGTTCACGGTAATGAGTTCGCGAATCTTCTGGCCGGCCAGTTCCCCACCATTGGCCGCGACCTTCTCGAAATGCTTCACCATGCGCTCGACCACGCCGTATTTCTTTTCGTCGTCGCAATGCGGCGACATGGTCGGCGATTGCCAGGTGCGCGGCAGCTCCCGTTTCAGCTCGGCGAGCGTCTTACCGGGATTACGCTCAAGCATATCGAGCACGGCGAGCGCCGCCACCAATCCGTCGTCGTAACCGCGGCCGAGGGGCGGATTGAAGAAGAAGTGGCCAGATTTCTCAAAGCCGACGATGGCGCCGGTCTCATGGCTATAGCGCTTGATGTAGGAGTGACCCGTTTTCCAAAACTTGGTCTTTGCGCCATGCTGCTTCAGCACAGGGTCGGTGAGGAAGAGGCCGGTCGATTTCACGTCGGCGACGAAGAGCGCACCCGGATGGCGTGCGGCGATGTCGCGGGCGAGCATCACCCCAACCTTGTCGGCGAAGATCGCCTCGCCTTCGTTGTCGACCACCCCGCAGCGGTCGCCGTCGCCGTCGAAGGCGAGGCCCAGATCGGCCTTGTGCGCCAGCACCGCGTCGCGGGTCGTGTTCAGCATGCCGAGATCTTCGGGGTTGGGATTGTGCGCCGGAAAGGTGTAGTCGAGCTCGCAATTGAGCGGAATCACCGTGACGCCGAGTTCTGAGAGCACGCGCGGAGCGAAAAGGCCGGCGGTGCCGTTGCCGCATGACACCACCGCCTTCATTGGGCGCAGAAATCTCGGGCGCTTGAGCAGGTCGGCCATGTAGCGCTCAGGCAGGTCCGGCACGAAGACGTAGCGCCCGCCTTCGTTCTGCGCGGCGAAATCGGCGCTGAGTACGATGTCCTTCAGCGCCGTCATGTCGTCAGGGGCGAAGGTGAGGGGACGCTGCATGCCCATCTTGATGCCGGTCCAGCCGTTGTCGTTATGGCTCGCGGTCACCATGGCCACGCCTTCGACATCGAGGGCGAATTGGGCGAAATAGGCCATGGGGGAAAGCGCAAGCCCAATGTCGTGGACCTCGGCGCCGCCGGACATGAGTCCCGTCGTCATGGCCGCCTTCACCGCCGACGAATAGGAGCGATAGTCGTGACCGACCACGACGCGCAGCGGCACGCCGCGGGAGCGCATCAAGGTCGCAAGCCCGAGGCCGACAGCCTGAAGTCCGAGCAGATTGATCTCCTCGGGGTAGCGCCAGCGCGCGTCATATTCGCGAAAACCGGTGGCTTTGACAAAAGGCAGCCGCTCGAAGTCGGCCGTATTGGGGACCAGGTCCTGACGAGGTTTGGGGAGCATGGCTGTCTCTTAGGCGATTTTTGTGCTTGAACCAACAGCGAGTTGGAGCGGCAAGTTCCGTTTGCGGAAATCTATCTCGATGAAGGCGGTTTTATTGCACGAGGACGAGTTCCCCGTCCTGTACCTGAAAACTTTTCAGACGGCTGAGGAAGCTCATACCGAGCAGGTTGGTGGCGAGCGCGCCTTTCTCGGCCACCACGGCGGAAACGTCGCGCACGGTAATGTCCCTGACGCGCACGCGGTCGAGCACAACCGGAGCAACGCGCGCGGGGCCGTTTGCGGTTTGCGCCAGGCCGGTGAAGTCGAGGCGCTGCGGCGATAGACCGAGCCTTGCGGCATCCTCGTAGGACAGGACCACGACCGTGGCGCCGGTGTCGGCCATGAAGGTCGCCTTGCGGCCGTTCACATCGGCGGCGAAGACGAAATGTCCGCGCTCGTCGGCCTTCAGCCGCACCTCGCGGGCGAAGCCGTCGGGCGAATCCTTGGGCTCGCTTTCTTGTGAGGTCACGGAGGCCGCATTCGGCGCCGGGTCAAACGTGGCCTTCAGGTCGTCGAAGAAATAGATGAGGGCGAAAATGCCGAGCGCGATCCCGCTCCAGACGAGCGCCTCTCGCAGCAGATGTCTTGCGGCCGAGCCCATCGTCTTCTCCGGGAAGGTGCGGATTTGCGCGACTTCAGCCGCGCAAAGTGAGGAAATCGCCGGAAAATTCATAGGAGCGCAACCGGCTTAAAAAACTCATACCGAGAAGGCTTTGACTGAGGGCTCCGGGAGAGGCCACCAGCGCCTCGACGCCCTTGCGGTCGAGCGGGCCGATCGAAACCTGGTCAAGCCTGACCCGCGCCGCGATGGTGCGCCCGTTCGCGGTCAGCACGGGGACGCGATAGGTCAGTTTGCTCACATCGATGCCGGCTTTCTTCGCGTCCTCGGGGCGCAACACGATGGAAGAGGCGCCGGTGTCGACGATCATGGCGATGCTCGCGCCGTTCACCTTGGTATGGGCGGTGAAGTGGCCGTCGAGGCGCTTTCTGATGCGCACCTCGGTGAGGCCGCCGGAACTCTCTTCCACGGTCATGGCGCTGCCGGGCACAAGCTCGCTGACAACGCGCGCGGCAATCGGCATCAGCTCGTCCTTATAGGCATAGATCGTCACCAACCCGAGGCCGAGCGCAAGCCAGGTGACCGCGTCCCGCGCCATCGAACCCACCCGGCCGCGATAGGACCCAAGCATGCCGCCGCCGACGAAGACGAGCAGCGCAAGCAGCATCGCCACATAGCCGAAGGTTGTGGCGTCGACTCCGGCGATCATGCCCGACCGGTCGGAGATCAGAAGCATTCCGGCGAGGGCGAGGATGAAAAGCGCGACCCAGGTCGTCACGGCCTCAGCCCTTCGCCCGCCCGAATCGTTTTTTGCGCGCCGCCAGAGCGAGCATGATCGCGCGCCGCTCGGTTTCGCTCATCGAAGCCCAGCGCGCGATCTCTTCGATGGTGCGTCCGCAGCCGATGCAGAGCCCGGTTTCCTCGTCGAGACGGCAGATATTTACACAAGGGCTGTCCAACGGGGTTCGCCCGACAATCGTATGGCAGCAATGTAGGCGCGGCGGCTCACCCAGGCAATGCGGGCGCGGCCGTGGACGATGCAGCGCCTATCCAGGACGGCTTAACGGCCGCCAAAAAGCCATTGGAGCGGACCCATTGGGTTGGACTGGGCGGGCTGGCGGCGCTGCGGAATTTGCGTGGCGACGTGGTAGCCGGGTGGATCGGGACCGCGCACGACGACCTTGACGTCGTTCAGGCCGCGCGCGGCGACGAGCTGATAGAGCGTCGCCGCATTGCCGAGCGAAAGCCGCACGCAGCCATGGGAGACCGGCGTGCCGAGGCCGGGATGATCCGAACCATGGATGGCGTGGCCGCGCGAGGTAAAGAAGATGGAATGCGGCATGCCGGCGTTGTCCCACTCGCGCGAGTAATGCATGAGCTCGAGCCGGAAGGGAGTGTAGCTCCCGGCCGGCGTCGAATATTTGGTGGCGCCGGTCGAAACGCGCCAGCGATAGGCGACGCGGCCGTCGACGGTGACGGTCATCACCTGGGTCGGTTTGTCGATCTGAATCAGCACGGATGCCGCCGCTGGCGTTGCGCAGGTCAAACCTGCCGCAAGCGCTGCGCTAGCCAATAACCCAAATCGCATGGATTTCCCTCGGAAAGCCAGTCCGCGGGCCGCGTGCGGGCGGCCGCGCAGGAACCGAGTTTAGCACCGATTTGGGCGCCTGGAAGGCGATCATTTGGCTTGGGCGTTCGCACCTGCGCACGCACGCATGAGCTGATTAAGAAAGGCAAGAATGCCTCGGCCTGCGTCAGGGCAGTGGCCGACCAGTCACAGAACAAGGAGGCCGGGGCGAAGACCGCGCCGGTGAAGGCGGGATCGAAGCCTGGCAGCGCCGGCAAGGGCGAGGCGGCCAAACGAGGGCAATAACGTGTCTATGGGCCGCCAGCCTTGGACGAGTAAGCGCGAGGCGCGTCTTTTCGGAGGCGCGCTTCCACCCGTTCCGGCCGTTTGCGAAGGGCGGGAACGGCGCTCTGTCCGATCCGCGCGAAACCCTCGCCAGCAATGCTGCGGTCCTGATCCCGCACCAGCCAATAGACGAGACCGAGCGCGATGATCGCCGCCGCGAGCGCGAACAATTCATCCGTTTCGTGAGCGATGTCGAGGATCAAGATTTTGCGTACGACCGCCAGCAGGGCAATCAATACCACCGTCCGTACCTGAACGACGCTTTGTTGGCGTTCTGCCGCCACGAGAAGGGAGCGCTTGAATTCAAGCGCAATGATGACGGTGAAAATAGCTCCGAACACAGATTGAAAGATCGAATAATCGGTCGGGTCCAACGTGCTGGACAGAATGGCGAGAAAGATTTTGAGGATAAGATTCCAAACAGCAAAAACGACAAAGATCGCAATCAATATCGTCAGCACAAGGATAACGCTGTGCTCGAATTTTTCGTAGAAGGTCATCAGGCCGAATTGCCTGCGTCCTTCGGCAATCTCTTTCATCAAATTCATGGCGGCGGTCCTTCTGTTTGGCCGGCGGCAGGAGACAGCCTAAGCCAAAATCGGCGCGAGGTCAGGCGCGGGGCGCTACCCAGCCGATCACGAAGCTTCATCGACTCGAGTCTGCCGTTCACATTTTAACGCTTGGCCTTGGCGCGCCAGGAGCTGCGCGGGGGAAGTTCGGCCTTGGTTTCCTTTGGTTCCGGTACGCGCGGCAGCGCTTCCATCACCCGCTTCTTCGGAAAGGTGACAATCACCTCGGTGCCGTAGCGGAGTTTGCTCTTCAGCTCGAAGGTCCCGTCATGCAGCTCGGTCAAGCCCTTGGTAATCGGAAGACCGAGGCCGGTGCCACCTTCCGCCGTTTGGTGCGCAAGCGAGCCTTGGCCGAAGCTGCTCAACACCCGCGGGATTTCGTTCTCGGGAATGCCAGGACCGGTGTCCTTCACGCTTAAGAATTGTCCGCCCCCGGGCGTCCTGCCCACTTTCAGCGTGATGGCGCCGCCGGTCGGGGTGAACTTAATCGCATTCGAGAGCAGGTTGAGGCAGATCTGGCGGATGGCGCGCTCGTCGGCCCAAAGCTGCGGCAGGTTATCCTCGAACGATTCGACGATCTTCAATCCCTTATTTTCGGCTCGGAGCCGCATCAGCCGGTGGCAGTCCTCGACCACGCCGGCAAGATCGACCGGGGCTTCGCGCAGCTCGTAGCGGCCCGCCTCGATCCGGCTGATATCGAGAATCTCGCTAATGAGATTGAGCAGGTGCTGGCCGCTTTGATGGATGTCGTTGGCGTATTCCTTATAGGTCGGATTGGAGTGCGGACCGAGGATCTCCGAGCGCATGATCTCGGAAAAACCGAGAATGGCGTTGAGCGGCGTGCGCAGTTCGTGACTCATGGTGGCGAGGAAGCGCGACTTGGCATGGTTCGCCTCCTCGGCTCTGAGCCGTGCTTCGTCCGAGATCGCCTTGGATCGCTCGAGTTCGGCGATCAATGCGTCTTTCTCGGCGCGGAACTCGAGCATGGCGACAACGGTGGCGTTGAGCCCGTTCATCAGCCAGATGAAATAGACGTGCACGCCGACGGCCATGGCCGCCATCGCCCAATAGAAGGGATTGTCGAGCAGGGCGAAGCGAATAACGATGGCGACTGTCATCGGCACGGTGCCGGCATAAAGGATGGGCATGACCGTCGAGCTGAACAGCATGCGCATCGAGATGACCACGAGCATCGTAGCGAAAATGAAGGTGTTCGCCGCTTCGCTTTGCGAGTCCGGACTGATGAAGGCCACGCCCGCCCAGCAAACTCCGTAGAGGAATTCGGCGGCCGTGATCTTGGCGCGCCAAACAGGCGTCTGGCTGTCGTCGCGCGGGGCGTTGGCGAATTGGCGGCAGAGGGCGATAACGATGCCCTTGGAGACAAACACGGTCGCAAGCCAGATCAGCAGGTCTTGTGCGGGCGCCCAGAACATGGCGCCCAAGGCAACGATGACGGCGATTAGAGGGGTGGTGACTGCGGCGGACAGCTCGTTGCGAACGAACATCGCAAGGAGCTCATATTCGAACTCGGGCTTGCCGCCGGACTCATAGGCGAGGCGCTCGCGCGCCTCCTGCACGCTGCGGTAGGCGCGCCGCTTGCCGCCCGCATTGGCCGGGGCGGCCTTTTCGGGCCCCGCTGACGCGCTCACTGACATGCTCCCGCTCGACCCGCGACGACCTGACTGAGAAAACGAGGGCGGTTAAGGTGATAGCCTCGAATCCGCCTTCGAAACCCCCTGAAAGCAGGTCTAGAACTATCTGCGGAAATCCCTAACGGTGCGTTTACTCTCGCCCCGCGCTGAGACGAGGTTCTAAGATGCGCCCCATGCGATTGACCATTATCGGCTGCGGCGACGCCTTCGGCGCCGGGGGCCGCTTGCAGACCTCGTTCCATGTGCGGGCGAACTCATGCACCTTTCTCATCGACTGCGGAGCGTCCACGCTGATCGGCATGCGCCGGCTTGGACTTGAGCCGAACGACATCGACGCGGTGTTCGTCAGCCATCTCCACGGCGATCACTTCGGAGGTCTGCCTTGGCTCCTGGTGGATGCGATCTATGTGAGCAAACGGACGCGCCCCTTGCTGGTGACCGGGCCGCGCGGCATCGAGCAACGATTTCTCGCCGCCACTGAGGCGCTCTATCCGAACCTCACCGCCACCAAGCGTGAATTCGATCTGCGCTTCATCGAATACGCGCAGAAGAAGCCATTAACTGTCGCGGGCGTGACAGTTACGCCGTTCGAGGTACACCATCCTTCGGGCGCGCCTCCCTATGCGCTCCGTTTCTTTGTCGAAGGCAAAGTGCTCGCTTTTACCGGCGATACCGGATGGGTCGATGTCTTGTGCGAGGCGGCTAACGGCGCCGACCTCTTTATCAGCGAGTGCTTTCAGTACGACGTCGCGTTGCCGATTCATCTCGATTACATGACCATCGACGCCAATCACGCGAGGCTTGGCGCCAAGCGCATTCTGCTCACGCATATGGGGACGGCGATGCTGGCCAACGTCCCCAAGGTCGACGCCTCGCGCTACATCGTCGCTCAGGACGGGATGAGCTTGGATCTATGACGGCGCATCAAGCAGAGCTTTCGGCCACGCTTGCGGCGATTCGCGCCTGCCGCTATTGCATCGAAACGCCGCAAGGCAAACCGCTGCCGCACGAACCCCGTCCGGTCTTGCGTGCAAGCCCGACCGCCCGACTTGCGGTGTGCAGCCAGGCGCCGGGGACCAAGGTGCATCTCTCCGGCACGCCCTTCACCGACGCCTCGGGCGAACGCCTGCGCGCCTGGATGGGCGTGACGCCGAGCGAATTCTACGACGAGGCGCGGGTCGCCATCGTGCCGATGGGCTTCTGCTTCCCGGGACATGACGAAACCGGCGGAGACCTTCCGCCGCGCAAAGAATGCGCGCGCCTCTGGCATCGGCGCTTGTTCGCAGCAATGCCGCAAATCGAGCTTGTGCTCGCCGTAGGCTCCTACGCGCAGATCTTCCATCTCGGTGCGGCCGCGGGCAAAACGTTGCAAGAAACGATGGCCGCTTGGCGGGAACATCTTCGGCGCAAAGCGCGGCCGCGGGTCCTGCCGCTGCCGCATCCCTCCTGGCGCAACAATGCCTGGCTCAAGAACAATCCTTGGTTCGAGGATGAGCTTCTTCCGGTCCTGCGCCGGGAGGTGAGGCGGCTCCTCTGAAAGGACTTGCGCATCGTAGAACGATAATCTACTGGACTGGGTCAAACCATCGCCATATGGCAACATCGTTCCTATTTTTCCCGGTTAAAAGCAAAAAACTTGCGGTTCGCTATGCTCGACCGAATGGACAAGAAAATCCTCGACATCCTCCAGCGCGATTGCACGCTGCCGGTCGCCGAAATCGGCAAGCAGATTGGGCTCTCGACCACGCCCTGCTGGCGGCGCATCCAGAAGCTCGAAGAAATGGGCGTGATCCAGCGCCGGGTCGCCATCCTCGACCCAAAACAAGTCAATGCCGGGGTGACGGTGTTCGTTTCCATCACCACTAGCCATCACACGCAAGAATGGCTTGACCGCTTCCACGCCACGCTGAAGGATTTTCCCGAGGTCGTCGAACTTTACCGCATGAGCGGGCAAGTCGACTATCTGCTCCGCGTCGTGGTCCCCGACATCGAACACTACGATTTGTTCTACAAGAAGCTGATCTCGAAGATCGAGCTGTCCGATGTCAGCTCGGCCTTCGCCATGGAGCAGATCAAGTACACGACGGCGCTACCCCTCGACTATGCCGTGGCGGAGAAAGCGGGCTGATCTTCACACCGTGGCCTAAAGAACAAAGTCCGCCGCGGTCAGCGCCGGCTCCCCGACCACCAGGATCGACATCTCCGCGAGCTTGTCCTTATCTATGTTGAGTTGGATGAGTGTGTTGCCTTGCGCCGTGACGGAAGCGCGGATTTGTCCGCCCGCAGAAGTGAAGGCGGCGGCGCCGATAAACTTGAAGGCCTGATTGCCCGCCTGAAAGCTTTTGGCATCGATTGTCGAAAGGTCGATTTTGTCGACGCCATCCTCGAAATCGAGAATTCGGTCTCTGGTCGCGCCGACCAAACCGCTTTCGGCGATGCTGTTGAAGTCGAACAGGTCCATTTCTCCGTCGAGGCCGCCACCGGACATAAAATCGCGTCCCAAGCCGCCGACCAACATATCGGCGCCCGCGTTGCCCTCAATGGTGTCGCTTGCGGAGAAGCCGAAAAGGAAATCTGCGCCATCCTGTCCTCTGAGCAGGTTGGCGAGTTCGTTGCCGATCAGAGTGTCGCCGGCGCTCGATCCAATCGCATTTTCGACGTTGTGGAGCTGGTCCATGCCGATCGAGGCGCCTGATGCCAGGCCTTCATCCAGGTCGACGATCACAGCGGAAGTTGCGCTTGAGGCGTCGTAGGTATCGCTACCCAGACCGCCGTCGATCGTGTCGTCGCCGTCATCGGCACCCGCATTGGCAAAGAACGTGTCTTCGCCGCCGCCAAGGTCGACAGTGTCGCGGCCATCGCCACCAACGACAAACTCGATGCCATCGCCGCCGAGCACGCGGTCGGCGCCGGCTCCCATATTGATGCTGCCGCTGATCGTGCCGCTTCTGCCGTCATAAAGGTCGTCGCCAGTGTCCAAACTAATCGCCCCGATGATCATCCCGAGGTTGAACAGGTTATCGTTCCCGGTCATGGGCGTAATCACGCCGATGGATCCGTCGACAGTGCCGGCGTTGATTAGAGTGTTATTCGGACCGCCGGCGAGTTCGATGTCTCCGTGAATGACACCAAAATTTTCCAGTTGATCGACTCCGCTTCCACCAAACACGCGTCCGTTTATGGTTCCCTCGTTAGTCGCGAAATTGGTGCCG
>DATLXW010000073.1:0-14836 GCA_035575415.1 Methyloceanibacter sp.
AAGCGTTTGGATTCTCCAGCTTCCGAAAGATAACGGGCGCGAAGATGGCGGTTGGCACGAATGTCGTTTCTGGCGGCCAGTATGCCGCCCGCGGCGCCGAAGAGCGCGCTCGCGCCTTTATCAGCGCCAGGCGCCATACCCGGCTTGTCAAGACGCTGCGCAAGGGATTGCCGGTCGTTGCTGTGCTGGTTTTGGCCGCTTATTTCATCAACGCGCAGATGAGCCTTCGCGTGAGCGTCGGCGATCTCACCGCCAGCATCGAAGGCATGCAGCTCACCAACGGCAATTTGCGCATGACCAACCCCAAATTCGAGGGCGCCGATCAGAAGAACGGCAACTATGTGATTGCTGCGGACTACGCCGATCAAGACGTGAAGAATCCGAAAATCATAAAACTGCACGCGATCAGGGCCGAGCTGTCGAGCGAGGACGGAGGCTGGTCTCGCATGCGCGCGGTTCGCGGCGTCTTCGACAGCAAGTCCGAACGCCTTGTCATGCAGGAGAAGATCACCGTCGCCACGAGCTCCGGCATCAACGGCGAGCTGAAACATGCGAGCCTGGAGACCAAGACGCAGACCTTGCGCTCGCACCGTCCTGTATTCTTCACTTTGCCGAACGGCACCGTCTCGGCTGGCGCGCTGACCTATCGTTCCGCCGACAACACGCTCACTTTCCGCGGCAAAGTGCGCGTGCATGTCGTCAAGACAGATGGGAAGAAAGAAGCCGAGTCGAAGAAGGCACCTCCAGCGGCCGTTCCTCCTCTTCCGGGAGAAAGCGCGGCTAACGACCCGAGCGCTCCCCCGCCGGAGTCCCAATGAGACGCATTTTGCCCTCTTCACCGCGCTTGCCGTGGCTTTCGGTTGCAAGTCTGCTGATTGCGCTGTTGCTTTCCGCGCCGCTTGCCGCGCAAACCGTGACCAACAGTTTCGGCGGTCTGTCCGAAAGCTCCGACGAGCCGATCGACATCGAGTCGGACCTGCTTGTGGTGCAAGACAAGCAGAAGCTCGCGACCTTCAAGGGTAACGTCAAGGCAGTGCAAGGTACGACTACGCTCCGCGCCAAAGAACTGCTCGTGCATTATATCGGCGGGGATCAATTGACGCCGGGCGCCAAGAAGGGCGGCAAAACGGCAAGCGCAGAACCGGCCAATACGGAGCAGGCATCCGGCGGCGATCAGGGCAACGCCAAGATCACCAAGATCGAAGCGCGGGGCGACGTCATCATCACGAGCGAGGACGATCAAACCACCACCAGCGACTGGGCGCTCTACGATTTGCCCTCCCAGCTGGTCACCGTCGGCGGCAATGTGGTTCTCACCCAGGGCAAGAACGTGCTGAAGGGGGACCGCCTCGTCATCGATCTCAAGACGGGCGAGAGCCGCTTCGAAAACACAGGCGATGCCGCCTCAGGCGGCCGCATCCGGGCGCTGTTCATGCCCAAGGAGGGCGAAGGCAAGGCCGAAAAGGCCGGGACCAAGGAGGCAGATGGCGATAAGGCCAAAGCCGGCCGGGGCGACAAACCCGCCGAGGAATCGGACGAACCGCTACCGCTTGGTCCGGACATCAGGCCCTAGAATATGGCATTCTGGCGCCGATGGGGTCCGAAGGAGCACAAAGGGTCGTGGGGAAATTGCTGTCATTCCCGGGTCAGGCGCCTGCCCAACCGGCGCCGCGTCCAAAGGGAGCACCCGAACTCGCCACGCCTCCCGGTCCGCGGATAGAGGCCGGCGCCGGCCGCCTGACCGTCCGCTCCGTCGTCAAGGCCTTCAAGAAGCGCGTCGTCGTGCGCGGTGTCAGCCTCGATGTTTGCCGCGGCGAGGCCGTCGGTCTACTCGGCCCGAACGGCGCGGGCAAGACCACCGTGTTCTACATGATCACCGGCCTCATTCCCGCCGACGAAGGCTCCATCAAGATCGACGGCATCGACGTGACCGATCTGCCGATGTATCGCCGCGCGCGGCTCGGCATCGGCTACTTGCCGCAGGAAGCCTCGATCTTCCGCGGCCTCACCGTCGAGGA
Organism: Methyloceanibacter sp.; assembly: GCA_035575415.1. GTDB lineage: Bacteria > Pseudomonadota > Alphaproteobacteria > Rhizobiales > Methyloligellaceae > Methyloceanibacter. Next base: position 2,019 of record DATLXW010000073.1, read on the forward strand.
GAACATTCTCGCTGTGCTGGAAACCGTCGAACCGAACAAAAGTGAGCGAATGCGCAAGCTCGATGCGCTGCTCGAGGAATTTCGCATCGCGAGGCTGAGGAAATCGCCCGCGATTCGCCTCTCCGGCGGCGAGCGGCGGCGCGTGGAAATTGCCCGCGCGCTCGCCACCCGGCCCTCCTTCATGCTGCTCGACGAGCCGTTTGCCGGTATCGACCCTATCGCCGTTAACGATATTCGGGCGCTGGTCCGCCATCTCACCCAGCGCGGCATCGGGGTTTTGATCACCGACCACAATGTGCGCGAGACGCTCGACCTCGTCAGCCGGGCCTATATTATCCACGACGGCATGGTGTTAACCCATGGCACCGCCCAGGAGATTATCAGTAACGAGGATGTGCGGCGCGTCTATCTCGGCGATCAGTTCCGGATTTGAGGCCGCCTGGCCTGTAAGTGCGTTCGATCATGGCCATTACCACGAAGCTCGAACTGCGTCAGACCCATAATCTGGTGATGACGCCGCAATTGCAGCAAGCCATCAAGCTGCTGCAGCTTTCCAACGTCGAGCTTGCAAGCTTCGTCGAGGCCGAGCTCGAACGCAATCCGCTGCTCGAACGCGCCGAGGCCGACGAAACGGCCGGCGCGCTTGATTCTTCCGCCAAGACCGTCGGGGAAGAGGCTGCCGTCGCCTCTGCCGAGCCGGCCGGCGAAAGTGAAGCGGTGGAGGCGGGCGACACGGCCGAAGGAGAAGAGGGCGAGTGGATCGATCTAGAGGCGGAGAGCGGAAGCGAGGATCTCGACGCCGAGCCGCAAGACGTGTTTCCCGACGCCGACGGCGTTGGTCCCGGCGGACCCAAGGATTCCGGCTGGGCCATGCTCGGCCACACGCCGCGGCAGACTCACGGCGATGAGCCCGATCTCGAAGCCTATGTCGCCGAGGAGCGGACGCTCAGAGATCATTTGACCGACCAGCTCGTGCTTGCCTTCGCCGATCCGGCGCGGCGTATGATCGGCTACCACCTGATCGATATGACCGACGAGGCGGGTTATTTGCGCGGCGATCTTGCCGGCCTCGCCGAATTGCTGAGCGCGCCGCTCGAACTCGTCGAGGAGACCTTGTCGGTGATGCAGGGCTTCGACCCTTGCGGCGTCTTCGCCCGCGATTTGCGCGAATGCCTGTTATTGCAACTCAAGGAGCAGGACCGCTGCGATCCGGCGATGGCGGCGCTGATCGAACATCTCGATCTCCTGGCGCAGCATGATCTGGCAGCGCTGAAGCGGGCGGCGAAAGTTTCCGACGAAGACCTGCTCGACATGATTCAGGAGGTGAAGCGCCTCAATCCGAAGCCCGGCTTGAAATACGGCTCGGTGCCGGCGCAGCCCATCGTTCCCGACGTGCTGGTCCGCCCGCTTCCCGACGGAAGCTTCCACGTCGAACTCAACAGTGACACGCTGCCTCGCGTTCTGGTCAATCAGAGCTATTATGCGACGGTGTCGAAGTCGGCGACGCGCAAGGAAGACAAGAGCTATCTCGTCGACTGCCTGCAAACCGCCAATTGGCTGGTGAAGAGTCTCGACCAGCGCGCCCGCACCATTCTCAAGGTTGCGCAGGAGATCGTGCGTCAGCAGGATGCCTTCTTCGCCTATGGCGTGCGGCACCTTAAGCCCTTGAACCTCAAGACCGTGGCCGACGCCATCTCCATGCATGAATCGACGGTTAGCCGCGTCACCGCCAACAAATACATGGCCACCAATCGCGGCCTGTTCGAGCTGAAATATTTCTTCACCTCTGCGATCGCCGCCACAAGCGACGGCGACGTCCATTCTTCCGAGGCGGTGCGCGACCGCATTCGCGCCATGATCGAAGCCGAACCGCCCGGGGAAATTCTTTCCGACGACAAGATTGTGGAGCGGTTGCGCAACGACGGCATCGACATTGCCCGCCGCACAGTGGCGAAATATCGCGAGGCGCTGCGCATCCCCTCCTCGGTGCAGCGCCGCAGGTTGAAGCGCGTTGCCCTTGGCGCGAGCCAAGCCCGCGCTTAAATAACTGGGCTGGAACGGTAATCCTGTAAAGAAAAAAGCGCAGAAGAGTTGGTTTGACACTCCTGGAGGAGCGGTCTAGCTTCCCGCCCCGCGGTGGAGGCCAAGCGAAGATTTGAGCCTTAGGCGCCAGAGGTCGCCTTGGCGAAAAGCGGTCTTCGCGCTGGCGGCACGCGCCCGGGAACACGGTGGGAAAGGACCATTCGACACTTCCGCGGGCAATGGCAATACAAGTTACCGGCAAGAATCTGGACGTCGGCGCTGCGCTGCGCGGCTACGTCCAAGAGCGGGTGGGGCAAGCCGTCGAGAAGTTCATCGGACGCGAGACGACGGGACACGTTCGCATCGAAAAGGAGCACGGGGAGTTTCGCATCAACTGTTCGATCCATCTGTGGCAGGGCATGAGCCTTGAGGCGAGCGGCGCCGCGCCGGACGCCTATCAAAGCGCCGATATTGCCTGCGAGCGGCTGGAGAAGCGGGTGCGGCGCTATAAGCGGAGATTGAAGCGCCATGGCGGCGAAACGCCGCGCAAGCAAATCCCGGCCGCGGATTATGTGATCCGGGCGGCGGAGGAGGAGCATGAGGAACGCGATGAAGACAATCCCGTTATTATCGCCGAGGGCGAAACGCCTCTGCATGAGATGGCGGTGAGTGACGCCGTGATGCAGATGGATTTGTCCGACCGGCCCTTTTTGGTGTTTCGCAATGCTAGTCACGGCGAGATCAACATTGTCTACCGCCGCGACGACGGCCATATCGGCTGGATCGATCCTGCGGGGTCCCCGCGCGCGGCCGACGAGGGCGCCAGGGCAAGGGCCAAGAAGCTGCGCAAGCGCCGCTAAGCGGATTTCCGCCTAGCAGCCGCACCGCACCCAAAAGAGGGGTATGCAGATGCTTCTCAGTGATTTCATCTCCCCCGATTCCGTCTTTGCCTCGCTCAAGGCGAGGACCAAGAAGCAGCTTCTTCAGGAGCTGTCGGCCCGCGCCGGGCGCCTCACCGGGCTGCCGGAACGCGACATTTTCGACGTCTTGCTTCAGCGGGAGCGGCTTGGTTCCACCGGCCTCGGGCATGGGATAGCCATTCCCCACGGCAAAATGCAGGGCTTGAGGCGCATCGTCGGTATTTTCGCGCGGCTCGCCGAGCCGCTCGATTTCGAGGCCGTGGACGGCGAGCCGGTCGACATCGTCTTTCTTCTGCTCGCGCCCGAAGGCGCCGGCGCCGATCATCTCAAGGCGCTCGCCCGCATCTCGCGGTTGTTGCGCGAAGGGAGCGCCGTTGAGAAGCTTCGCGCCTGCAAGGATGCGGCGGCACTCTACGCCGTGCTGACCGAGAACGAAGCCTCGTCCCACGCCGCTTAGCGCGGCGCGAGTTCGGTGATGAGCTCAATTGCCGCCTTCGCCATGACATCGAAGCCGCTGACGCTGAATTGGTTCATCGACACGAACACGCCGATGCCGCGCGCTGGCGCGAAGGCTACGAAACTGAATTGTCCCTGGAGCCCGCCGGATTTGTGCATGATAAGCGGGCGGCTACCCTCGGGCCGCATCACCACCCAGCCCAAACCCATGGCGTCCATCGTTCCGCCTTCATCCATGCCGAACACTGGAGTAAGGCCGTCGCGCTCGAGGTAAGCGGCGTGATCGAGGAGCCGCATCTCGGCGTCCCGCGAACCGAAGCGGTCGAGATGCCACGCGAGCCAACGCAAGATGTCATTGGTCGTGGAATAAAGGCCGCCGGCACCGACGATCATGGGAGAGGTCGAAATGAACGGCATCGGCGAGCCGTCGAAATTGTGCCCTTGCATCGCCCGTTGGCGATCGGCCTCCGCCAAATCAAAACGCGTGTCTTTCAGACCGGCCGGCTCGAGCACGCGCTCGCGCAACAGTTCAGGGTAAGGTTTGCCGGCTGTGTTGGCCAAGGCCTGGGCCAAGAGATCGAATCCGAAATTGGAATAGAGGACTCCGGTGCCGGGCGCGAATAGTAAGGCGTCAGGCTTCAACGAGGCGATATAGTCCTCCTTGCTGCGGTCGGAGGTTGGCACTTCGCCCGGATGAGTTTCCGCCTCGCGCGGCAAACCGGAGGCGTGCGTGACGAGATCGATCAGTCTGATTTGCTTGCCGTCGCGCTCTGGAACGGCGACGTCCCAGCCGAGCCGGTCCTGAAGCTTGTCGGTAAAATTGATGCTGCCGTCGGCCACCATGCTGGCGAGCGTGGCGCCGCAAAACACTTTCGTGATCGAACCGATACGCATGAGCGTGTCGCCGTCGGGCTCCTTGCCGCTGCCGTCAGTGATCTCTCCATAGCCGCGCACCACGGTTTCGCCGTTGCGGATCGCGCCGATGACGAGTCCCGGCACTTTCGCTTCGAGAAAGATGAAAGTGCCGGTGAAATCGACAGCTTCCGCGAGCAGCTTGTCCTCGGCGCGGGCGCCTGCCCCTCCGGCTGCCATCACAATGATCAAAGCAAGCGAGATGCGGGAAATGAGTCCGCCCAATGGCGCCGGTTGCATATTGCCCCCCGTGGCGTTGTCGACGCAGAGGAGGCTACTACGCCGATGGCAACGAGGGAAACGTCAATGCACGCTGACCGGCACGAGGTCGTTCTCGATGGCGTTGGCGATGGCCGCGTTGCGGCTGTCGGTGAGCGCGATCGGCGTGCCGTCGGCGCCGAGCACGGCGTAAAGATCGATGCCCTCGGGCATATCGTAAAGCGCGGGGAACAGACGCTCGGCCGCGGCCTGGTCGAGCTGCTTGATATACGCCACTTCGCCGCCGCCAAGTTGCGCAAACTCGCTCAGCGTCATGAGCGGGCGCTTCCGGCGGTCTTCTTTGGTTTTTGCGAACTCGTTCATTATTGGCTCCTCCTAGGAGCGGTTACCGACAAAGCTACGGGGAAAAAGGCAATCCGGTTTCAATCCGCGGCGGCGATATCGACTTTCAATACGCGCTTCTCCTTGCGAGGGCGGACAAGCTTGATGGAAAGCAGTCCATTGCGCAATTCCGCCTTGCCCACCTCGACCCCGCTTGCGAGCTGGAAGGTCCGCTTGAACTGGCGTGCGGCGATGCCGCGATGGAGATAGTCGCGCGGCGTCTCTTCGTGCTGCCTGCCGCGCACGATAAGCTCGCCGGCATCGACATACACTTCGAGATCGTCCGGGCCGAAGCCGGCGACTGCAAGCGTAATGCGCAAGGCCTCCCCGCCGGCGCCCTCGGGCAAAAGTTCGATATTGTAGGGCGGATAGCCGCCGTCAGTCTTGCTGGCGCCGCTCATTCCCCGCGGCGCGGCGAAGCTCAGCCACAGATTGCTGTCCAGGAGAGTCATACGCGACATCGAGCGAAAGCCCTTCAGCTATAAGCGGCTCAGCCATGCCGTTGGCGATAACGAGGCCCTTGCGGCGCCTCAAGCGCCGGATTCGGCCCCGCCGCGGGGCGCCGATCCTTGGTTATCCGCCCTGGCATATGGGAGATTGGCCGGTAAATTCAAGGAAAGGGCAAATCGCTTTGGCCCTGCTACCGGCGGCTTCCCGCCTGCTTTATCTTTAGGCCGCGATTCGGCCGCGGGGCCGTGCGAGGGGGAGCCGCTAGCCATGATCTGGTACGTCAATTCCGCAACCGGCGACGATTCCCATGACGGCCGCAAACCGGACACCGCCTTCAAGACGTTCGGCCGGGCGCTCGAATTTGCCAAGGCCGGCGACACCATTCAGCTTGCGCCCGGCGCTTACGATCAGGATCTTCCGGCGCAGGTGAGCGCCGCCCGCAGCGCCAATATCACCGTTGCCGTGCTCGGCGCCGAATAATGCAAGGCTGAACGGCGTCGGCTCGAAAGATGGGCGCCAGCCGCGATACTAATTCACTGGAGTACTGAAAAATTGGTGGAGCCAGGCGGGATCGAACCGCCGACCTCGTGAATGCCATTCACGCGCTCTCCCAACTGAGCTATGGCCCCTTCAGGTATCAGGTGTCGGATGTCAGGCATCAGATTTAGGCGCGGCCGATGCCGGTGTCAAAGCTTCGGCAGCTACATTCTGGCACCTACACTTGGTACTCTGCCCCTGAATCCTAACTTTCTTCCGCCTTGTCGCCGCCGACAATGCCGGAGACGTCGGCTTCGCCTTCTTCTTCCTCCTGTTCAAGGAAGGTGTCGTCCTCCCCGGCCGGAATCTCCGGCGCATCGTCGCCGAGATCGACGATCTCCTCGTCCTCTTCTATCGCGGCTTCGGCGCCGGCCTCCTCGACTTCCTCGAGGCTGATCACCTCGGCGCTCTCGAGCACCGGCGCTTCGGCTTCCGCCTCTTCGGCTTTCGTCTCGGCCGCCTGGGCGCGTTCCCCACGGCGCGACACGGTGAGCTGGTACACCGCCTGGCAGACGGGGCAGGTAATCGGCGAACGGTTCAAGTCGTAAAACCGCGCTCCACAGCTCGGACAAACGCGCTTGGTTCCCCGTGCGGGTTTCGACATTGAGACTCCTCGTGCTTGTCTTGAATTGCTTGTCCCCATTGCCACGCCATATCTGTGCTGTCAAAAGCTATCGAATGACCCCCCAAGCCCGGGTGAGACGCTATGCAGCAGCCCTTGACCGCCAGCCCTTCATCCCGTCTTTCGGGCCGAATCCGGCTGCCCGGCGACAAGTCGATTTCCCATCGCGCGCTGATATTGGGGGCGCTCGCCACCAGAACAACCCGTATCGGCGGCCTGCTCCAGGCCGAGGACGTATTGGCGACGGCGAAGGCCGTTGCGGCGCTCGGGGCGGAGGTGGAAAAGGGCAATGGCGCCGTCCTGGTTAAGGGCCAAGGCGTCGGCGGCTTAAGCCAGCCGGTCGCCGCGCTCGATTTCGGCAATTCCGGCACTGGCAGCCGGCTCATGCTCGGCGTGGTTGCCGGCCACGACATGCGGGTCGAATTCACCGGCGACGCTTCCTTGTGCCGCAGGCCGATGGGTCGTGTGCTGGCGCCTCTCGCCGCCATGGGACTGCAAACCGATGCCGAGGAAGAGCGCGCCACGCTTCCGTTGCGCGTGCGCGGCACGGCCGATCTTTTGCCGATCGTCTACGATCTCCCCGTGGCCTCCGCCCAGGTCAAGTCGGCGGTGCTGCTTGCCGGTCTGCATGCCCCAGGCCGCACCACGGTAGTCGAGCCTTTACCGGCGCGAGACCACACCGAACGCATGCTCGGCTTCTTCGGCGCCGAACTCTGTATCGAGGAGCGCGGCGGCGGCGCGCGCGCCATCACCGTGTTGGGCGATGCCGAGCTGCATGGCACGGAAATTGCCGTTCCGGGCGATCCAAGCTCGGCCGCCTTCGTCATCGCGGCCGCGCTGATCGCGCCGCACTCGGACGTCGTCATCGAGAATGTTCTGCTCAATCCTACGCGCAGCGGTTTTATTGACACCTTGCGCGAGATGGGCGCCAATATCGAAGTGCTCGACCGCCGCGATCAAGGCGGCGAGCCCGTCGGCGATCTTCGCGTGACCTCAAGCGCGCTCAAGGGCGTTCGCGTCCCGGCCGAGCGCGCGCCCTCCATGATCGACGAATATCCGATGCTCGCTTGCCTTGCCGCGTTCGCCGAGGGCGAGACGCGCATGGAGGGGCTTTCCGAACTCAAGGTTAAGGAGAGCGATCGCTTGAGCGCGACCGCCGCCGGACTGATCGCCTGCGGCGTTGACGCCGAGATCGAGGGCGACAATTTGATTGTGGAGGGACGCGGCGAAGTAAGAGGCGGGGGCCTGATCGAGACGCACATGGATCACCGCATCGCCATGGCCTTCCTCACCCTCGGCCTTGGCGCGCGATCCCCGGTGAAGGTCGATGATACGCGTATGATCGCCACGAGCTTCCCCGGATTCGTGCCGCTCTTTGCCGCTCTCGGCGCCGAATTCTCCTAAGCGTCGCGCCGCCGCCGGAGGCATCTATGGACATTGCCAGCATTCCCGCCGGCGACAATCCTCCACGCGAGATCTACGCGGCATGATCATAGCCATCGACGGGCCGGCGGCGTCCGGCAAAGGCACGCTCGGGAAATTGATCGCAGCCCATTACGGCCTGCCCCATCTCGATACCGGCAAGCTTTATCGCGCAGTCGCGCGCGACACGCTCGTCTCCGGCGCTTCTCCCTCCGACGCCGAAGCTGCGCTCGCCGCAGCGCGCGCGCTCGACGTCGCCACCCTTTGCGATCCGGGCCTGATGGCAAGCGGGCTTGGCGAAGCGGCGTCCGTGGTCGCGAGCCATCCGCAAGTGCGCGCGGCGCTTCTTGCCTATCAACGGGATTTCGCGCGCGGCAAGCCGGGGGCCGTGCTCGACGGGAGGGACATCGGCACCGTCATCTGTCCCGACGCCGACGTGAAATTGTTTGTGACGGCGAGCGCAGAGGAGCGTGCCAGGCGGCGTCATCGCGAATTGTGCGCCGCAGGACAGGCGATCTCGGAGGAAGAGGTGCTCGCGGACATTCGTAAGCGGGACGAGCGCGACCAAAATCGGGCTGTGGCGCCTTTGCTTAAGGCCGAAGACGCAGTCTTGCTCGATACCACGAATTTGGATATAGACGCCGCGTTCAGGGCAGCCATCGCTTTGATCGATGCTGCGATGGGCCATGCGGGGCAGGCCGGTTAAGGCTTCTGCCCATTTTGCATTGGCGCATCACTTTTCGAAGATTTCCGCGAGGGTTAGCGAGCGGAGCAAGGGGCGCCATAAGGCTCCCCTCGTCGTTTCTCGCAATCCCGCCGAGGCCCGCGCGGACTGGCGCAAAAGGCCTCAATTGGGAGGCAGGAGAGTTGTATGATGCGATGCCGAGGTGGAGCCTAGATGACCGAACCGCAAACGAGCGTTAGCCAACCGAGTCGCGACGAGTTCGCCGCTCTCTTAGAAGAGTCGCTGACCGGAACGGGACTTCAGGAAGGCAGTGTGGTCAAGGGCACCATCGTCGGGATCGAAAAAGACGTGGCCGTGATCGATGTCGGTCTCAAGACCGAAGGCCGCGTTCCTCTCAAGGAGTTCGGCATCTCGGGCCGCGCGCCCGAGCTTCACATCGGCGATCAGGTCGACGTCTATCTCGAGCGCGTGGAGAACGCCGTCGGCGAGGCCGTGTTGTCGCGCGAAAAGGCGCGCCGCGAAGAAAGCTGGACCAGACTCGAGGAGAAATATAAAGCCGGGGAGCGCGTGGAGGGCGTGATCTTCAATCGCGTCAAGGGCGGTTTCACCGTCGATCTCGACGGCGCCGTGGCCTTCCTGCCGGGAAGCCAAGTCGACATTCGCCCGATCCGCGACGTCGGACCGCTGATGAATGTGCCGCAGCCGTTCCAGATTCTGAAGATGGATCGCCGCCGCGGCAATATCGTCGTCTCGCGCCGGGCGGTGCTGGAAGAGACCCGGGCCGAGAAGCGCAGCGAAATCGTTTCCCGGCTCGAGGAAGGCCAGGTCATCGAGGGCGTGGTCAAGAACATCACCGATTATGGCGCCTTCATCGACCTCGGCGGCATCGACGGTCTCCTGCATGTCACCGATATGGCGTGGAGGCGCGTCAACCATCCGTCCGAGATCGTGAATGTCGGCGATACCGTGAAGGTGCAGATCATCCGCATCAACCCGGAGACGCAGCGCATTAGCCTCGGCATGAAACAGCTCGAAGCCGATCCGTGGGAGGGCATCGTCGCCAAATATCCGGTCGGCTCACGCATCAAGGGCACCGTCACCAACATCACCGACTACGGCGCCTTTGTCGAGCTCGAGCCGGGCGTCGAGGGCCTGATCCATGTCTCGGAGATGAGCTGGACCAAGAAGAACGTGCATCCCGGCAAGATCGTATCGACCAGCCAGGAGGTGGAGGTGCAGGTGCTCGAAGTCGATCCCGACAAGCGCCGCATCTCGCTTGGCCTCAAACAAACGCAGGAGAATCCCTGGTTCGCATTTGCGGCCAAACATCAGCCGGGTTCGGTCATCGAGGGGCCGATTCGCAACATCACCGAATTCGGCCTGTTTATCGGGCTGGACGGCGGCATCGACGGCATGGTGCACCTCTCCGATCTCGATTGGACCAAGCCCGGCGAGGAAGCGCTGAAAGAGTTCAAGAAGGGTGACAGCGTCAAAGCCGTGGTGCTTGAAGCCGATGCCGAGAAGGAACGGATCAGCCTCGGCATCAAGCAGCTGACCGCCGATCCCTTCGCCGCCGGCGCGCCTTCGGCCAAGCTGAAGAAGGGCATGCGCGTGACCTGCGAGGTGCTAGCCGTCAAGGACAACGGCATCGAGGCGAAGCTCATCGATCACGACCTGACCACCTTCATCCGCCGCTCGGATCTGTCCCGCGACCGCTCCGAGCAGAGGCCCGATCGTTTCGGCGTCGGCGAGAAGTTCGATGCGGTCGTCACCCAAGTCGATCCCAAAGCGCGTAAGGTCGCCGTGTCGATCAAGGCGCTCGAGATCGCCGAGGAGAAGGAAGCGGTGGCACAATATGGCTCGACCGATTCCGGCGCGTCTCTGGGCGATATTCTCGGTGCCGCGTTGAGCAAGGCCAAGGGCGAGGAGGGCGAGGAGCCGGCCAAACCCAAGCGCAAGCGTGCATCCAAGGGCGACGCCGAATCGAGTGCCGCCTCCGAGGACTAACCGTCGTGGCGCGCGCGGCGTTCTGAGAACGTGAAGTCGTTGCGCGAGGAAGCATGACTCTCGACGCCGAAACCGTAATCGATCGCCGCCGCCTGAAGCGGCGGCTGACGGGTTGGCGGATCGCCGCGGTCGTTTTTGCGCTTCTGCTCATCGGCATGTTCCTCGTCAGCGAGCAAGACGCCTCCGGGCCTTCCGGCCTTATTCCGCATGTCGCCCGCATCACGGTGTCCGGCATCATCACCGACGACCGCAAGACGCTGGAGCTGTTCGACCGGGTTGGCAAGGCGAGCCAGGTCAAGGCGGTGATCCTTGCCATCGACAGCCCCGGCGGCACCACCACCGGCGGCGAAGCCATGTATGACGCAGTGCGGCGTCTTGCCGAGAAGAAGCCGGTGGTCGCGGTCTGCGGCACGCTCGCGACCTCTGCCGCCTATATCGTGGCGCTCGCGACGGACCGCATCTTCGTCTACGGCAATACCATCACCGGGTCGGTCGGCGTGATCTTCCAATGGGCGGAGGTGACCGAGCTTCTGCAAACGCTCGGCATCAAGGTGGAAGAGGTGAAGAGCGGAAGCTTGAAGGCGGTGCCGAATCCGTTCGAGCCTACCGACGAAGCTGGCCGGCGCATGACCGAGGAGATGGTCGAGGACGCCAAGGTCTGGTTCGTCGGCCTGGTCGGCAAGCGCCGGGATATCAGTCCGGACTCCGTTCCCGGGCTGACCGAGGGCCGGATCTATTCCGGACGCCAAGCGGTGGACTACAAACTTGTCGACGAGATCGGCGACGAAAGGGCCGCCATGAATTGGCTGGTCAAGGAGCGCGATGTGTCGGCGGGGCTGAAAGTGGTGGATTGGAAACCGAAGGAGGAAAGCGCGGGTCTCCTCGGCTGGCTGGTGCAGTCCATGGCGAGCCTGGCCGGGCTGTCTGCCGGGCAAATTGGCGGGGTAGTGGGACAAATCTCCGATACGCTCAAGCTTGACGGTCTGGTCTCGGTTTGGCACCCTGCGGCTAACTAGCGGGGAAATGGGGGCCTTTCGCCCTCGATAAGGTCGGCCGGTTGGGGGGCTTTGCCATGATCAAGTCTGAGTTGATTCAGAAGGTAGCCGCCGCGAACCCGCATCTGTTCCACCGCGACGTTGAGCGCATCATCAACATCGTGCTCGACGAGATCACGGGCGCCTTGGCGCGGGGAGATCGCGTCGAACTCAGGGGCTTCGGCGCCTTTACGGTGAAACACCGCGCAGCCCGCCAGGGGCGCAACCCGCGCACGGGGGATACGGTCTTCGTCGAGGACAAATACGTGCCCTTCTTCAAGACCGGCAAGGAGCTGCGCGAGCGTCTCAATCCTGACGGCCTGCGTTAGCGGGCAGGGCTTCCCGCCTCGTGTGGCGCAAACTCGTCCTTACCCTCATCGTCGTCCCCCTGGGCGTGGTGCTTATCGCGCTCGCCGTCGTCAACCGCAAATCCGTGACGCTGATCCTCGACCCGTTCGGGGGTGCCGAGCCCGGCCTGTCGCTCGAAGCGCCGTTCTTCCTTTTCCTGTTCGGCGCCTTCGCCCTTGGGCTTCTGGTCGGCGGCGTGGCGACATGGCTTAGACAAGGCAAATGGCGGCGCACCGCCCGCGCCGAGGCGCGCGAGGCCAAGGAATGGCGCCGTCAGGCCGACCGGCTGGAGAAGGAGCTTGAGGGTCTCGACCCGTCGCGCTCCCAGGCGCGACTGCCTGCCGAGTAATCCGAAGTCAGAATTCGGAAATCAGAACGCGGAAAAACGCGGTGCATATTCAGGGGCTTCCTGCATCTGTTGTGCGGTGCGGTAGACTTGAAGGCCCTGATTGGCATAGGGTGCGCCCTGGCGGGGTCGCGATCCCTTGCCGAACCTCAATCCGAGAGCGTCCGAAGTGCCGGTTAAGGTTAAAATCTGCGGCGTGCGCTCGCCTGCCATCGTCGCTACCGCGGCGGAGGCGGGCGCCGACTATGTCGGTCTCGTCTTCTTTGCGAAGAGCCCGCGCTCGGTAACGCTGGATGAGGCACGGCGGCTTTCCGATGCGGCGCGGGGGAGGATCGGGAGTGTCGCCGTGCTGGTCGATCCCGGCGACGCCCTGATCGATGAGGTGATGGAGGCGGTGAACCCCGATCTCCTCCAGTTGCATGGCGGCGAGACGCCCGAGCGCGTGGCGGCGATCAAG
>DATLXW010000074.1:0-22315 GCA_035575415.1 Methyloceanibacter sp.
GACTTTTCCTGCTGCGGCGAAGTCCCGAGCGCGCGGAGCGCAGCTTCGATCTTCGGCCTGTCTTCCGGCCGCGGCCCGAGCGAAAGGGCCCGTTCGTAATCGGCTTTGGCGCTCACGAGATCGCCCTTGTAGCGATAGACCTCGGCGCGATTCCAATAGGCGTAAGGGCCATAGGGATCGATCCTAATTGCTTCGTCGAGATCAGTGAGGCCGCCGTCGAGGTCTCCGCTCATCATGCGCAAATAGCCTCGATCATTGTAGAGAAAGGAAAGCTGGCGTCCTGAATATTGGCTGGAGGAAATCGCCCGGCTGCAAGCATCGATGGCGGACGTCCCCGAGCCGGTTTCGCAGGTCTGATAGTCGGCGTGCAGATTTGCACTCAGATTTGCGTCGCCTCCGGGACGTAAGAACGCGGCCCCGCCAAGAATGGCGAGCGCCAAGACGAGCGCTCCCGCCGCAAGCGCCCATTTCGGTATTCGCCGGGGCGTCTTCGGAGGAGGCACGACATGAGCGGGCTCCCTTCCCTCCTCTTCGGCCAGAAGTTCCGCCAAACGATCGAGATGCGAGCCGAGCCTGCCTTGGAACGCGTCGATCCATTGCGTGCTCGCCACGAACAGCTCAAGCGCAGGGCCAGGCTCGACCTCGGCGACGCGGACGGCGAAGACGGGCTTTTTCTTGCTGACGGCACGCTCGACCTCGCGGGCGACGAAGGCCGACTCGTTCGAAGCTTCCGACAGCACGAGAACGAAGGCTTTCGCGCCCTGAATGCCGCGGATGATCTCATCGCCATAGGCGCGGCCCGCCTTGACGTCGCGCGGTGCGATCCAGCATTTGAACCCGCGCGATTCGAGCCCCTCGGCAATGGCCATGGCTATCTTCGCGTCAGCCTTGGCATGGCTGATGAAGGCGGAAACCGGCGCTTTCGCCGTCTCTAGTGCCAAAGCCTCACCTGCCCAAAGACTTGCGCGGGGGCGATCATGACCTGCCGGCGCGGGCTGTCAACTTAACATGGATAGGCGATTAGGCCTGACCAATTCCGGTCATCTAAGGAGCTGCCGTTTCAAGGTCGGCCGTTACCACCAAATCGCCGATTCCGGACCATTTCCAAGCGAGTTTATCGCCCTGCCGTTCAACATCGATAGTGCCGCCGTCGACGCAGTTGCCGTAGGTGATATGCTCCTTGAATTGCGCCCGGTCTTGGTCGAGGGAGAGCGCCGTCAGCGAACCGCCGCACCCGAGCGAGGGGTAGTCGATGCTGCTTTCCTCCCCCGCCAAGCGCATCACCACCGTGTAGGTCTGGTCCTCACCGCCGCCGCCGGTCTGGCGGGCCGAGCCCGTCCACGTGCCGCTCAGCACATCCGGCTGGGGCGTGCCGCCTCCCGCCTGCTCGATAAGCGCAGGCGCGCCATTGGCGCGATAGGCGAGAGCAATGCCATTTTGCGTGTCCGTTTCGCCGACAATGCCGACCAAGGTTCCAGTTGCGGCGTCGAAGATCGGCGCGCCGCCGCTTCCGATAGGGGAAATGCAGCGATGCGCGAAGGTGTCGGTGCCGGCTTGCCGTCCGATCACCGCGCAGTTCGGATCGCGGGTAGAAGCGCCGGACACCATCACTCCGCTGCGGGCCGCCGCACTTCGCCTCAGGTCTATGGCCACGATGTCGAGCTTGTCGCCTATGCCCGGATCGCCGCCGATCTTCTTTACCCAGCCGACGCTATCGCCGAGCGGCCGTTCCAGTGTTGCCACGGCGATCGAAGTTTTTGCGTTCGCGCCACGGATCGCGGGTCCCATCACCAGGCCGGTCAACGCCGATGGCAGCATCTTCCCGTCCCGGCCGCCGATCTCGAAGACGAGACCTTGGGTCTCTCCATGCGGAAAACAGTACCCGCTCGTGAGAATCAGGTTCCTCCCCACGAGAGTCGCGTTGCAGAGAGGCCCGGTCTGATCGGCGAGCACGCCGACATAGGCATAGTCGGCAAGGAGCCGGGCCTTTTCATCGCCATCGAAGCTGTCGAGTTCGCGCCGCGTGTCGGGGCCGAAAAATCCCTCCTCGATCGCCGCCGAGGCCGGTGCGTTCAGGTCGCTCTCCTTGCTTCCCGGCAGCAGCAGGAAGACAAGCGCGCCGATCAAAGCAAGCAGTGCGGCAGCACCGCCGGCGAGCATCAGCGGCGAGCGCCGCGCCGGCGAGCCCTCGCGAGACTTCCCCTGCGCCAGGGGGGAAGCAGCCTGGCTCGAAGAAGCTCTGCCCTCGTCCTCGGCGAGAAAACCGGCAAGACGGTCGGCATGTGGCCCTAGCCTGCCGGAATAGGCGTCGATCCATTGCGTCGAGGAAACGAACAGTTCAAGCGCCGGCGAGGGCACCACATCCTCCACGCGGATGGTGAAAATGGGCTTTCGCTTGCTGACGGCGCGCTCGATCTCGCGGGAAACGAAGGGCGAGTCGTTGCTGGCGGAGGAAAGGACTAAAATGAGGGCTCGGGCGCCCTCGATGCCGCGGATGATTTCGTCGCCGTAGGCGCGGCCGGGTCTTACGTCGCGCGGAGCGATCCAGCACCTGAAGCCACGCGCTTCGAGCGCGTCGGCGATTTCCTGGGCTTTGGCCTGGTCGGCCTTGGCGTAGCTGATGAAGGCCGAAAGAGGGGGCAAGGACATTGGCTTAGAGGCCGAACGGGCCGGACCAAGGACGGGGGCGCTCCGGCCGCCGATCTTGGCCAGTAGGCCGGACTTGTCAACTCGGCTCAGCCTTCAAACCTTGTAATAGTCGCGGTACCAGGCGACGAAGCGTTCGACTCCCACCTCGACCGGCGTTTTCGGCTCGAAACCGGTCGCCTCCTTCAGCGTTTCCACATCGGCATAGGTTTCATCGACGTCGCCCGGCTGTTTCGGCACAAGCTCGAGCTTGGCCTTCTTGCCGAGCGCCTTCTCAATGGCGGCGATATAGTCGCGCAGCGAGACAGGACTGTGATTGCCGATATTGTAAAGCCGGTAGGGGGCGGAGGAGGTCGCCGGATTGGGCGCCTCGGACCGCCAATTCGGATCTGGCTCGGCGACGCAGTCAAGCGCCCGCAACGTCCCCTCCACAGCGTCATCGATATAGGTGAAGTCGCGGGCGTGGCGGCCATAGTTGAAGACTTTGATCGGTTCGCCGGCGAGGATGCTGCGGGTGAAGAGAAAGAGCGACATGTCGGGACGCCCCCATGGACCGTAGACGGTGAAATAGCGCAAGCCGGTCACGGGAAGGCCGAAGAGATGGGCGTAGGAATGCGCCATCAGCTCGTTCGCCTTCTTGCTGGCGCCGTAAAGACTCACCGGGTGATCGACATTATCGCTTACGGCGAAGGGCAATTTGCCGTTGGCGCCGTAGACGGCGCTAGTCGAGGCATAGACGAGATGCTCAACGCCGTGATGCCGGCAGCCTTCGAGCACGTGCAGGAAGGCAGTGATGTTGGCGTTGATATAAGAGTGCGGGTGATCGAGCGAGTAGCGCACGCCGGCTTGGGCGGCGAGGTGGACCACCCGCTCGGGACGCTCTTCGGCGAAGGTCGCCTCGACGACGGTGCGATCGGCGAGGTCGGCTTGGAGGAAGCGGAACGCCTTGTGCTGCTTTAGCCGCGCCAGCCGTGCCTCTTTGAGCGACACGTCGTAATAGGGGCTCAGATTGTCGAAGCCGACGACTTCGTGCCCACGCTCCAACAGACGCGCCGCGGTGTGGTAGCCAATGAAGCCGGCGGCGCCGGTGACCAAGATACGCATCGATTCTTGCCTTGGCCCTTGAGGCTCGGTTGAGGCGGGGGCCAGGAGAGCCACTGCCATCGCATCCTGTCAATTGGAAGCCGCGCGGTTGACGGTTTTCGGACGGCTCGTTATAGAGCAGCTAATCACCTCTATTCTCGCGCTTTTCCTTGGGCCACAGCGGCCAAGCGCGGCCTCGAAGGATCAAACACATGGCCAACACCAAATCGGCGAAGAAAGCCGCTCGCCAAACTGTCCGCCGCACCGCCATCAACAAGACGCGCAAGAGCCGTTTCAAGTCCTCGGTGCGGAAGGTGGAAGAGGCGATCGCTTCCGGCAACAAGGAAGCTGCGCGCGCAGCTTTGAGAGAGGCGGAGCCGGTGATCATGCGCACCGCGCAAAAGGGCGTGCTGCATCGCAAGTCGGCATCGCGCAAAGTTTCCCGTCTCGCCAAGCGCATCGGCGCCATGGGCGCCCCCTAACAAAAAAACGCCGGCTGTTGCGCTTCCGCCACAGAGGGGCGACTCCGTCCCCGGCGCTTCATGTCGATTCAACGAAGATTTCAACCGTTTGCTTCGCGACATTCCGGTCGGGACAATTCGCGGCGCGCACTTGTGGATTGTCACAAGAAAAATTCGTGCCAATTTCACGAAAGTAACACCTTCTCCGCACACCGCGTCCAATGCGGCCAACCGGCGAAAACAGTCTTGCAGCGCAAAGATTTGGCAAACGGCCTTGACTGTGCCTCACGGTTTCGACGCAAGGGAAACGAAGGCGTGCCCCTCGCTTGATCAGCGCCAGCGCGATGTGTATAGTCCAATCATCCGAACGGGGCATTCCCCTCCTTCACAATTGAGTACCTTCGACCTGGTGGTCACCGGGAAAGGTTATTATTGTCTTCGGTGCAAGGAGCGTGGAAATCTTGTGGAACATTTTTGGGTAAACTGTGAGCGGTCGTGGCCTATTTTGCTGAGTAGCCACTACCAATTGTTATCAACGTCCAAAAAGTTCTTCGTCGTACTCTTGTCATCAGGGGAGGATGTTTCCTTTGAGCGCACAGTCCGACGATAAGGCTGTCAATGAGGTCGACGTGGAGACGGCGTGGAAAACGCTGCAGTCGAGTCCTCGCGCGCAGCTTGTCGATGTGCGCACACGCGCCGAGTGGACTTATGTCGGCATCCCGGATCTCACGCCTCTAGGCAAACGGACTGTCCTCGTAGAGTGGCAGACCTTTCCCGACCAGGCGGTAGACCCGCGCTTCGCGGAGCGTCTGGCCGGCGAACTCAAGGCGCTTGGCGTGGAAAAAGACGACGACCTCTTCTTTATTTGCCGTTCGGGAACCCGGAGCCTGGCTGCGGCCAAGGCAATGGCGGCGATGGGATACCGTGCCTGCCACAACGTCGCTTGCGGTTTCGAGGGACCGCTCGACGATGAAAGGCATCGCGGCTCCCTTGCTGGTTGGAAGGCGGCTGGTCTACCCTGGCAACAAAGCTAGGGACGAGGCATAGTCATTGGGGACGGTTATGACTGTCCGCGTCGATCTTGTTGACTGCTCAAGTGTCAGGCGTGCGGTGCGTAACGGCGCGAACAAAAAGAATGGGAAAGAGCAGACACCGTGGCACAGCAAGAGCAGTGCGCGCCAAGCGATGCTTGGGCGAGGGTCAAGAATCGGCTTCGCGCCGAGTTGGGGGAAGATGTCTTCGCCAGCTGGTTTCGGGGGGTCGAGATCGAGCAGGTGGACGAGGGGGTCGTCCATCTCACGGTAGCCACTCGATTCCTCCGCAATTGGCTGCGTTCACATTATTACGATTTCGTCCTGAGGCTTTCGCGCGGCGAATGGCCGACGGTCGAGCGGATTGAATTCAAGGTCAGGCAACCGCATTTCAGCGCGGAGAGTGCCAGGGAAGCGCCGCGCCAGCAGCGTTTGCCGGAAGCGCCGGCGGTGCCGCCGCCGCTTCCCTTGCCGCTGCGCACCGGCTATGGCGGCTTCGAAGGCTCACCGCTCGATCCGCGCCTGACTTTTGCGAGCTTCGTGGTCGGCACGGCGAACCGGCTGGCTTACGCGGCGGCGCAAGAGGTGGCCAGCGCTTTCTCGGCGCCGCAGCCTCTGTTCAATCCGCTCTTCGTGCACGGCAATGTCGGCTTGGGCAAAACCCACTTGCTGCACGCGATCTCCTGGGACATCAAGCAGCGCAAGCCCGAGGCGCAGGTGCTTTATCTCACCGCCGAGCGCTTCATGTCGGGCTTCGTGCAAGCGCTCCGCGCGCGCGATGCGCTCGCCTTCAAGGAAAAGCTGCGCAAGATCGACATTCTCCTCATCGACGACATGGAGTTCCTGCAAGGCCCGACCATCCAGCAGGAGTTCTGTCATACGCTGAATTCCCTGATCGACGGCGGCCGCCAGGTGGTGGTGGCTGCCGATCGGGCCCCAACCCAGCTCGACAAGCTCGACATGCGCATGCGCTCCCGGCTCGGCGGGGGCTTGGTCGCCGAGATCGGGCCGATGGACTACGAGTTGCGGCGCAAGATCCTGGAGAAGCGCGCGGCAGAGGCTTGCGCCGAAACCAAGGGGCTTGCGATCCCCGAGGTGGTGCTCGATTTTCTCGCCGAGCGGCTCACCGAGAGCGGACGCGAACTCGAAGGTGCGGTGCATCGCCTGCGCGCGACCTTCCAGCTCACCGACGAGCCGGTGACGCTCGAAACCGCCGAGCAGATCGTGCGCGATCTCATGCGCGGGGCCGAGCCGAGACGGGTGCGCATCGATGACATCCTGCGCACGGTGTCGAAGCATTACGGCGTCAATCGCGGCGATCTTCTCTCGGGGCGGCGCAACCGTTCGATCGTGCGCCCACGCCAGATCGGCATGTATCTCGCTAAGCTCTTGACCTCGCGTTCGCTGCCCGAGATCGGGCGGAGGTTCGGCAATCGCGACCATACCACCGTGCTGCATGCGATCCGCAAGATCGAGCAGCTGATGAACGACGATAGCCAGCTCCGCGAGGAGGTCGAGCTTTTGAAGCGTCTGCTGCGCGAATAGAGGGAAGGCGGCCGGGGGGCTCGGGATTCGAGGTCAAGGCGTCCCCCCGCCCGCTCCCACAGGCTGCCATCTGCTTTCCATCCGGTCCGGAAAGGGCGCAATTTCGAGCGGACCAAGTCCTTGCCTTGCATGTGCGGCAGAAGCCTTCGCGGCCCTTGAAAAGTCGCGCCCGGCGCGGCAAGGTCTTTTCCGGGAGTTCCTTGTTCCTCACCGGATTCAAGCGAATTTGACCGGGGCTGACGGCCCCCGGCCAGACTGTTACGCACCGGCGGGAACGTCATTTTCTGGGGTATCGGCGACCATGCGGCTCACCATCGAGAAACCCGCCCTCGCACGCGCCCTCGCCCATGTGGCGAGCGTGGTCGAGCGGCGGAATACCATCCCCATCCTCTCCAACGTGCTCCTTTCCGCCGCCGACAACGAGCTCAAGCTCACCGCCACCGATCTCGACATGGAGATCGTGGAAACGGTGCCTTGCCGCGCCAAGGGCGACGGGGCCACCACCGTGCCGGCGCATATGTTCTACGACATCGTGCGCAAGCTCCCCGAGGGCAACGATATCGAGCTTCAGCGCGACGGCGAGCAGGGGCGGCTCACGATCACGAGCGGTCCGGCCCAATTTTCGCTGCAGACTCTGCCGGCCGACGATTTTCCGGCACTCAGCGTCGACGATCTCGGCCACAGCTTCACGCTGACGGCCGGCGATCTGAAGCGCCTGATCGAAAAGACGCGCTTCGCCATCTCCACGGAGGAGACCCGCTATTATCTCAACGGCATTTATCTCCACGCCACGCAAAGCGCGGGGAAGGCGGTGTTGCGGGCGGTCGCGACCGACGGACACAGGCTTGCGCAATTCGAGCTTGCCCTTCCCTCCGGGGCCAAGGGCATGCCCGGCGTGATCATCCCCCGCAAAGCGGTGCTCGAACTTGCGAAACTGGTCGAGGACGGCGAAGGGGAAGTGAGAATCGAGCTTTCGCCGGCGAAGATACGCGTCTCCACCGGTCGCGTGGTGCTGACATCGAAGCTGATCGACGGCACCTTCCCCGACTATGAGCGCGTCATCCCGCAAGCGAACGACAAGAAAATGGAGGTCGACAACGCCGCCTTCGCACAGGCAGTGGATCGCGTGTCCACCCTGTCGAGCGACAAGGGCCGCGCGGTGAAGCTTACCATCAACGACGGCAAGCTTACACTTTCGGTCAACAATCCGGATAGCGGCAGCGCCACGGAGGAACTGCCGGTCGAATATGGCTTCGATCCGCTCGAAATCGGCTTCAACGCTCGCTATCTGCTCGACATTTCGAGCCAGCTCGAAAGCGGCACGGCGGAGTTCCAGCTTGCCGATCCCGGCTCTCCCACCATGGTGCGCGACGGCAAGGATACGTCCGCACTCTATGTGCTCATGCCGATGCGGGTATGAGGGCGGAGCGCAAAGGTGTGGGGGAGCAGCGTGCGATTGCAAACGAACCGGCGCAAGCTCGCCTCTATGTTCGTACGCTGAAGCTGACCGATTTCCGCAACTATGACCATGCCGAGCTCAAGCTTGATGCGCGCCCGGTCGTCCTGATCGGCGAGAATGGCTCGGGCAAGACCAATCTGCTCGAGGCCGTGTCGCTGCTCGGCGCTGGTCACGGCCTGCGCGGGCGCCCCTATAACGAGCTTTGCCGCAACGGCGGCTCCGGCGGCTTCGCCGTGGCGGCAAGGGTTGTGTCCGGTGGCGGCGACGTCGAGATCGGCACCGGGCTTAACGCCGGAACGCGGGAGGAGACGGGCGGACGGACAGTGCGCATCGCCGGCAAGGAGGAGAGCGCCGGCGCGCTCGCCGAGGTCGTCAAGATCGTCTGGCTGATCCCGGCCATGGACGGACTTTTTACCGGCTCTGCGTCGGAGCGCAGGCGCTTTCTCGACCGCCTGGTGCTAGCGATCGATCCCAAGATGCGCTCGGCACTTGGCCGCTACGACCGCGCCATGCGGCAGCGGAACCGGCTGTTTCAACTGCGCGAAGGAAGCCGCGCTTTGTACGAGGGGCTGGAAGAGCAGATGGCTGCGGCGGGAGTCGCGCTCGCCGCTTCGCGGCGCGAGGCGGTGGCGCGGCTCGCCGCCTTGATCGAACGCATGCGAGACGAGCGCGGGCGGGGCCCCTTCCCTTTCGCGCGGCTTGCGCTAGAGGGCACGCTCGAGGCGGCGCTTGCTACGCGGTCTGCCACCGAAGTCGAGGACGAGTTTCGCGCGCGGCTTGCCGAGGGGCGCGAGCGCGACCGGGCCGCAGCCCGCGCGCTCGAAGGGCCGCATTTGAGCGATCTCATCGTCATCCACGGGCCGAAGGAGACGCCGGCGCACCACTGCTCCACCGGCGAGCAGAAGGCGCTTCTGATCGGGCTCACCCTTGCCAAGGCCGAGCTGATCAAGGAAGTCGGAGGCTTGTCTCCCCTCGTCCTACTCGACGAGGTCGCGGCCCATCTCGATCAGGCGCGGCGCGAAGCGCTGTTCGCGGAGATTACGCGGCTTGGCGGGCAGGCGTGGATGACCGGAACCGACGCCGAATTGTTCGCGCCGCTTGCCGACTCCGCGCAGGTCTTCGCCGTCGCCGGAGGCACGGTGACGGCGCAGCGGTAGCGGCTGGAAAATTAGGCCTTTATTCCTATATATCGCACGTTCGATCCTTCGCTCTCCCGCTCCTTGGCGGCCAATTTTCGGCGTTTTTGCGAACCGTGAAACGCGCTAAGAACCAGTTGTCGCGGGGCCCCGCAAGGCCCAATCTTGAGGGGCGATTCGGGGTACAATCGGACGGAAGAATAGAGGCGCTGCGGAAGGGTCCGCTCCGGCCTCGAACAAACTTCAGGGAACCATGACGCCAGCCTCAAAACGCAAGGAAGCCGCCGCCGAGTACGGCGCCGAATCGATCAAAGTGCTGAAGGGCCTCGACGCCGTGCGCAAGCGGCCCGGCATGTATATCGGCGACACCGACGACGGCTCCGGCTTGCATCATATGGTCTACGAGGTGGTGGACAACTCCATCGACGAGGCGCTGGCCGGATTCTGCGACGAGATCCTGGTCACGCTCAACGCCGACGGCTCGGTGACGGTCGAAGACAACGGCCGCGGCATTCCGACCGAGATCCACAAGGGCGAAGGCGTCTCGGCGGCGGAAGTGATCATGACCCAGCTCCACGCCGGCGGAAAATTCGATCAGAGCTCCTATAAGGTCTCAGGCGGCTTGCATGGAGTGGGCGTCTCGGTGGTGAATGCGCTCTCTTCCAAGCTCGAACTGACCATCTGGCGCGACGGCAGAGAGTACTTCATGCGCTTTCATGACGGCGTCCCGGAGAAGCCGCTCGCCGTCGTGGGCGAGGCCGGCAACAAGACGGGTACGCGTATCACTTTTTGGCCCTCGCCGCAGACCTTCACCATGGTGGAGTTCGACTATGCGACGCTCGAGCATCGCCTGCGCGAGCTTGCCTTTTTGAATTCGGGCGTCCGCATCGTGCTCGCCGACCAGCGCGGGGTCGAGCCGAAGATCGAGGAGATGCGGTATGAGGGAGGTTTGCGCGCCTTCGTGCGCTTCCTCGATCGCACCAAGCACCCGCTGATCAGCGAGCCGATCGTGGTTGAGAAGCAGCAATCCGCGATCATCGTCGAGGCGGCGCTGTGGTGGAACGACAGCTATCACGAGAACGTCCTCTGCTTCACCAACAACATTCCCCAGCGCGACGGCGGCACGCATCTGGCCGGCTTCCGCGCGGCGCTCACCCGCACGGTGAACACCTATGCGGCCGAGTCCGGCATCGCCAAAAAGGAGAAGGTGCAATTGACCGGCGACGACGCCCGCGAGGGTCTCACTTGCGTGCTTTCGGTCAAGGTGCCGGACCCCAAATTTTCGAGCCAGACCAAGGACAAGCTCGTGTCCTCGGAGGTGCGTCCGGTGGTGGAGAGCGTGATGGCCGACGCGTTGTCGGCCTGGTTCGAGGAGAACCCGGGCGAGGCGCGCAACATCGTGCAAAAGATCGTGGAGGCGGCTGCGGCGCGCGAGGCGGCACGCAAAGCGCGCGAACTCACCCGCCGCAAGGGCGCGCTCGACATGGCTTCGCTGCCGGGCAAACTCGCCGACTGCCAGGAGCGCGACCCGGCCAAATCCGAACTCTTCCTGGTCGAGGGCGATTCCGCCGGCGGCAGCGCCAAGCAGGCGCGCGACCGCGCCTTCCAGGCCGTGCTGCCCTTGCGCGGCAAGATCCTCAATGTCGAGCGCGCGCGCTTCGACAAGATGCTGTCGAGCGCGGAGATCGGCACGCTCATCACGGCGCTCGGCACCGGCATCGGACTCGACGAATTCGACATCTCGAAGCTCCGCTACCACAAAATCATCATCATGACCGACGCCGATGTCGACGGCGCGCATATCCGCACGCTCTTACTCACCTTCTTCTACCGGCAGATGCCGAAGCTGATCGAGGCGGGCCATCTCTTCATCGCCCAGCCGCCGCTCTACAAGGTGAAGCGCGGGCAGCAGGAACGTTACTTGAAGGACGAGAAGGCCCTCGAAGACTACCTCATTGACGAGGGCCTCGAAGACGCGATCCTCATTACCGGCGAGAATGCCAGCCGCGGCGGCGGGGATTTGCGCGACATCGTGGAGACGGCGCGCAAAATCGCCTCGATCCTCAAAGGCCTGCACAGCCGCTATCCGCGCTTTATCGTCGAACAGACGGCGATCGCCGGCGCGCTCAATCCCAAGGTCCTGAAGGAGGCCAAGCACGCCCAAGGCGCGGCCGCCTATATTGCCAAGCGGCTCGATGCGCTCGCCGATGAGACCGAGCGCGGCTGGCACGGCGAGGCGCTGCCGGAGGGCGGCTTGCGTTTCTGGCGCGAACTGCGCGGGGTGATGGAATCGCATCTGATCGACGGCCCGTTCATCGCCTCCGCCGACGCGCTCAAGCTTGACGGCTTCGCCGAGCATCTGCAGGAGGTCTACGCCAAGCCGGCGACGCTCAAGCGCAAGGATACGAGCCTCACCGTGCACGGACCGAGCGATCTGCTCGAGGCGGTGATGGCGGCCGGGCGCAAAGGACTTACGCTCCAGCGCTATAAGGGACTCGGCGAGATGAACCCGGAGCAGCTTTGGGAGACCACGCTCGATCTCAACACGCGTACCATCCTGCAAGTGAAGATTAAGGAAGGGGAGGATGCCGACGATATTTTTTCGCGGCTGATGGGCGACGTGGTCGAGCCGCGCCGCGAGTTCATTCAGGCCAACGCGCTCGCCGTCGCCAATCTGGATGTGTAGGCTCACGTGCTCAAGGACAGCCGACAGATTTTGCGGCGCCTTGAGCAAGACGGTTTTGAGCTAGTATCTACACGAGGCTCACACCATAAGTTTTGGCATCCGGAAAGAAGGCGCATTGTCATCGTTCCGCACCCAAGGCGCGACTTGCCACAGGGCACTGTTCGGTCCATCTACAGACAGGCGGGCTGGGAACCAGATTGAGAAGACCATGACCCACTACATCGCGATCATCCATAAGGAGCCTGGGTCGATTTACGGCGTGTCCTTCCCGGACCTGCCGGGCGTGGCCGCGGCAGCCGACAGTCTTGACGCGGCGCTCTTCGAGGCCGCCGAAGCGCTGGCCTTCGCCGCTGAGGATTGGGAGCAACTAACGGGTACCCCATTCCCCGCTCCTCGCAGCCTGGACATTCTACGGGCCGACGCTGAGTTTGCCTCCTTGGCCGCGGATGCCGTCGTGGCCGCCGTTCCTTTGAAAGCGGCTGTCGGCGCAGCCGCGTGAGGACAGGCGTGGTGCTTCAAATCTTTAACATTGTGTCAATCCGGAACGCCTAGCCTCGCCGCCATGGTGAGGCGCGCCTAAGACCCCTGGCCCGGGGCTCTTGTGGCCTGCCTTGGCTCATAGCGAGGACGGGGGACCATGCAAGGCGCACGGCGGAGCGCGAGGAGCGGCGCAAAAATCGTCCGCCGCAGAGAACCGCCGTTCGGAGCGAGGCACGGTGGCCCGCCTGCGAGACGCAAGCGGCGCAGCGCTTCAAGTTTCAAGCGCTGGACGCGCCGCCATCCCTGGCTCTATCGCGGGCTCAAGTTTTCGGCGCTCGCTTGCATTTGGGGAACGATCGTCCTCGGCCTTGCGGTCATTTATTTCATCTCCCGCGTGCCTGATCCCACCATCGCCGCGCTCGACGACCGGCCCCCAAACGTCACCGTGCTCGCCGAAGATGGAACCGTGCTCGCCGAGCGCGGCTTGCGCCGCGGCCATATCCGGCTCGACGTTTTGCCGCCCTATCTCGTGCAGGCGGTGCTCGCGACCGAGGACCGCCGCTTCTACTCGCATTGGGGCGTCGATCCCATCGGCTTGATTCGCGCCACCTTCCGTAACGCCAGAGCCGGCGAGGTGGTGCAAGGCGGCTCCACCATCACCCAGCAGCTCGCCAAGAATCTCTTCCTCAAACCCGACCGCACCTATTTGCGCAAGCTTCAGGAGTTGATTTACGCGGTCTGGCTCGAGCAGCGCTTCTCCAAGGATGAGATCCTCGAACTCTATATCAATCGCGTCTATTTCGGCGGCGGAACCTACGGGGTTGAGGCCGCGGCGCGGCGCTATTTCGGCAAGTCCGCGCGCTCGATCACCTTGCCGCAAGCCGCACTCCTCGCAGGCCTGCTGAAAGCGCCTTCGCGCTACGCCCCGACGCGCAGCGTAAAGGCGGCCAATGCGCGCGTGGACGAGGTGCTGGAGAACATGGTGGAGGCCGGATACCTCACCGCCGAAGAAGCAAAAGCCGCCGCAAAACAGCCGCTCATGCTCTCGGCCAAAGGCGACGACACGGGCTATCCCTATCCGGTCGATTGGGTGGCGGAGCTGTTGCCGGAATTTGTCGGGGACCATGGCGGCGATCTGATCGTCGAGACGACGATCGACGCAAGCCTTCAGCGGGTTTCGCAACAGGCGCTCCGACGCCTTCTCGACGAAGAAGGGTCCGACCTTAACGCTGGCGAGGGTGCGGTGGTGGTGCTCGACCCCTCCGGCGCGGTGAAAGCGCTCATCGGCGGACGTTCCTATTCGGCAAGCCCGTTCGACCGCGCCCTGAAAGCGCAGCGGCAGCCAGGCTCCGCCTTCAAGCCTTTCGTCTATCTCGCGGCGCTCGAAAACGGCTACCGTCCGGATTCAGTCGCTTATGACGGGCCGACCACCATCGCCGGCTGGTCCCCGCGCAACTATACCGGCATCTATCAGGGCGAGATCACCTTGCGCGAGGCGCTGGCGCAATCGGTGAATACGGTCGCGGCGCGGCTGGCGGCCGAAATCGGCCCCTGGCGGGTGGTGCGCACCGCGCGGCGACTCGGGATTCAGTCCCGGCTGCATGACAGCCCGTCGATTGCGCTCGGCACGGCTGAGGTCAATCTGCTCGAACTGACGGGGGCCTATGCGCCCTTCGCCAACGGTGGGCGGGGCGTGCTGCCGCATATCCTGACCCGAGTGCGGGACGGCGACGGCAAGGTGCTTTACGAACGCAGACAATCGACGACGGGGCAAGTGGTGGCGCTCGTTTATGTCGGCGCGATGAACGACATGATGTATGCCACCATGACGCACGGCACCGGCAAGCAGGCGGCAATCGAGGATCATCCCGCCGGCGGCAAGACCGGAACGACGCAGAGTTTCCGCGATGCCTGGTTCGTCGGCTATACGGCCTATTACGTTGGCGGCGTCTGGATCGGGAACGACAACGGCGCGCAAATGAAGAAGGTCACCGGAGGCACGCTTCCCGCCAAGCTCTGGCACGAGATCATGACCTACGCCCATCGCGACAAGATGCCGAAGCCGCTACCCGGCATGCGCATGCCTTGGTCCAACGATGCGATCGCGCATCTGCCTTGGAACGCGCCGGCGCAGGCGCGAAACGACGAGATGCCGCTCTACCAGCGCGTGTTGGGCATTTTCGGTCAGTAATAACACGGCACTCGTCATGCCCGGTCTTGAGTCGGCATCCAGGGGCAACGAACGCAGAGCGAGCGACTCTCTCTGTCGCGGTCGAGCCCAGACGCTGGGGTGAGATAAGGCCGAGCGGTTACTCGATGCTGCGCTTCGGCGAAGAGCCGCGCGAAGACAAATGCATGCCTTCGGCGCCGTAGCGGTGCAGGCTCGCGCCGTGTTTCTTCAGCCAAAGCCGCGCCTCCTCGTGACGCGGCATGGTTCGCTCCACCAGGGCCCAGAAGCGCGGGCCGTGATTCATGTGGCCGAGATGCGCCACTTCATGCGCGGCGAGATAATCGAGCACAAAGGGTGGGGCGAGAACGAGGCGCCAGGAAAAGGACAGAGCCCCCGAGGTCGAGCACGAGCCCCAGCGCGTAGTCTGATCGCGCACATAAAGGCGCTTCGGATAGAGATTGAGCCGCTTGGCATGCACGGCGACGCGATTTTTGAGATCGAGATGCGCCTCGCGCTTCAACCAATCGAGGAGGCGGCGAGGCGCGTGCTCCTCTTCGCCGGCCACATGCAAGCGCGGCAGACGGCGTACACCGACTCGCGCGCCTTCCGGCCAGGCTGGAGCCGGCTTTGCGTCCTCCGGTTCCTCGATCCACACCACGCCGCGGCGCCGCACCAAGCCCTCGAAGCGGACGACATGCGCCAATCCGCGCAAGGGAATGATGGCGCCATGGGTAAAGGGAACCGGCTCAGAGAGTCCGGCGACCCGCTCTTTCAGCCAATCGAGATGGCGGGAGAGAAATTCGTCGGCGTCGGCGAAGCTTGAGTAAAGCGGCATGGTGAGCACGGCGCCACGGCGCGCTTCGCTTACTTGCAGGCTGAAGCGCCTCGCCCGCGCGCTCCGTCTCAAAAGCATGGGAATGTCGAGGCCGCGGATTTTAACCTCGATGGTCTCGCCGTTCGCGAGATTGAGCCGCTTTAACATGTTACGCTCCCTACTGCCGCCGGGCGCCCATCCGAATCGGCGGCCGCTACAGTAGCACAGCCCTCGAGGGGAGCGCGCGCCTCGGCTTTAGGCAGACCCGCGATAGGCCCAGGCGAAAACCCCCCTGCGGCGCTGCTGTTTCGCTATGAAATTGCGGATTTTCGGCGCGATTTCGGCACGGAAGCGGGACCCGTTAAACACGCCGTAATGGCCGACTCCGGGCTGGAGATGGTGCTCGCGCAGGCCCTCGGCAAGACCGGTGCACAATTTATGGGCAGCGTAAGTCTGGCCGATACCGGTGATATCGTCCTTCTCACCCTCCACCGTCATAAGCGCTACGCGCTTGATTTTGCTGGGATCCACAAAGCGGTTGCGGTGCGTCATCAAGCCTCGCGGCAGCTTGTGTTCCAGAAACACGGTTTCGACGGTCTGTAAATAATATTCGGCGGTCAGATCCATCACGGCAAGAAATTCGTCGTAGAATTCGCGATGTTTATCCGCAGAGTCACCATCGCCTTTGATGAGATTATGAAAAAGGTCTCGATGCGCCGACACATGGCGCTCCAAATTCATGCCCATAAAACCACTTAATTGTAGAAAACCTGGATAAACCAGCCGCATGACGCCAGGATAAGGCCAGGGAACCTGAGTGATAACATTGCGCTCGAACCATTCGAGGCTACGGCTCTCGGCAAAGCGGTTCACGGCAGTCGGATTTTCGCGCGCATCGATTGGGCCGGCCATGAGGATCATGGAACGAGGAAGGGCAGGATCGTCCAGCGCCTCCATGAGCGAAACCGCGGCGAAGACGGGGACGGTCGGCTGGCAAACCGCCATGACATGCACGTCGCCACCGAAAAAGCGCAAAAATTCAAGTATGTAGTCGATATAGGTATCGAGGTCGAAGGGACCCTCTGAGCGCGGAACGAAACGGGCGTCGTGCCAATCGGTCACGTAAATGTCGTAGAAGGGCAGAAGATCGCGCACCGTGCCGCGTAAGAGCGTGGAAAAGTGGCCCGCCATCGGCGCCACAATGAGGAGCTTCGGGTCCCGGAAGCGGCGCCAAGCGGACACGTCGCGCTCGAAATGGAGGAGATTGCAAAAGGGTTTGGCGATCGCCACGCGTTCCCGCACGGAGACCTTGCGGCCGCCCATCGCCGTCTCGGAAATCCGCCAGGCTGGCCGCCCGTAGCGGCGGGTGGTGCGCTCGAAAAGCTCAAGCGCGGCCGCCGCGCTGCGGCCGAGCGGCGTGTGGTAGGCCGGATTGAGCGGGTTGCGGAAAAGCAGCCGATAGGCCTCCGCCGCGGCGCGTGCCGGGCTCAAGGCGGCCTGGTTCAGCTCATAGAGGTGATACAACACGAGTCGGCCCCTCCCGTTGGAATCAGGTTATAGCAGCTTCATGCTGCATCGCGGAATCAGGTGGTGATTTTATGCTGCGGTGCAATGACACGTCGTCGCGGGGGGCCAATCGGCCGCGCGGCTAAAGGTAGCTCTTGAGTGTGTCAGCGATTTTTTCGGGAGGAGTGCCGTAGCTGAAAAAGGTAATGAACTCTCCGTCAGGTCCCATGAGATAGATAAAAGTCGAGTGATCGACGGTATAGTCTTTGTCACCGTTCTGCTCGACTTTGGAATATGCGACCCTATAGGCCTTGGCCGCCTGCGCAACCGCTTCCGGCGATCCGGTCAGACCGACAAAATTAGGACCGAAATTCTTGACGTAATTCCCGACAACTTGTGGCGTGTCGCGCTCGGGGTCGAGGGTTATGAAGATCGGAGCGACTTTCTCGGCTTTTCCGCCCAGTGCCTCGAGCGCCGAGGACATCACCTGAAGTTCGGTCGGGCAGATATCGGGGCAATGGGTAAAGCCGAAAAAAACGAGCATGTAGCGGCCACGAAAGTCCCGATCCGTCACGGCTTTTCCGTTCTGGTCGATGAGGCTGAAGGGGCCGCCGATAGCGGCCTTGCCGGTGGTGATGACGGCGCGCGGAACTTGGGGCCCTTGCATCAAGACGAGCGCACCCGCACCGGCGATCGCCCCGACGAGAAAACCAGCGACGACGATCGTCAGCAAGCGACCGCTCATATGACCGCTCTCAAGGGCATTGCTTCACCTTCGATTCGGGTAGCGACATGGTCAGAAACGTCGCGGACATGTCCAACTGCGCCAGCAACACATTCCATCATTCGCCAAGCTGCACCAGCGTCCCGTTGACGCGGGCGCTCGCCAAGAATCGGCTGAAGGTGACATAGCCGACGACGAGATAGATGGCGTTCAGGCCGAGCGCCCACCAGAGTTCGCCGACATCGAAGCGATGGTGGAGGAGGATCCCGCGCATGCCCTCAAACACATGAGTAGGCGGTAGAGCGAGCGCGATCGCCTGCAGCCAGTCAGGCAGCACCGAGACAGGATAATAGACGCAGCAAAGCGGGAGCAGCAGAAAAGCGAGCGACCAAGCGAGCTCCTCCGCGCCAAGCCCATAGCGCAAGATCACCCCGGCGGCGATCAGGCCCAGGGACCAGCTCGTCAGCACGAGCACGGCAAAGAAGGCCGCGAGCGGCAAGCCGAGATCGAGCAGATTGAAGCCGAAGATCAGATAGGCGGCGAAGGCCACCGGGATCATGCCGACGGAAAGACGGATGATGCTCCAGGCGCTGAGCGCAGCGACGAGTTCGAGCGGACGCAGCGGGCTGATGAGAAGATTGCCGAGATTGCGCGACCACATCTCCTCGATGAAGGTGGTGGAGAAACCGATCTTGGAGCGAAAGAGAATGTCCCACAGAAGCACCGAGCCGATGATGACGCCGGCCGCCTGCGCCAAAGGACTCGTGGTGCCGGCCAGATATTTCTGCAGGAAGCCCCAGGTGAGCATTTGGAGGAAGGGCCAGTAGATCAGCTCGAGGACGCGCACACCGGAACTGCGCAAAAGATAGATATAGCGCTGCACGAGGGCGGTCATGCGCCGGAGCGAGGCCAACGCGCCGCTCGGCGGCAGCAGTACCGGCTCGACGGACTTGTGGCGCATACCGCTCATGAGGCTCTCCGCGCCCGTGCGAGCGGCCGCGTCTCGTCGTCTTCTTCCGCCTTGCCGCGGCCGCGCACCAGGTCGAGAAACACTTCTTCCAGAGTCTTTCGCCCATAGGTTTCGATCAGGCCCGCAGGCGTACCGTCCTCGATGATGCGGCCCTGATGCAAGAGGATCACGCGGCTGGCGAGGCGTTCGACCTCGGCCATGTTGTGCGAGGCGAAAAGAAGCGTGGCGCCCCGGCTGATGGCGTAGTCTTTCAGCTTGCGCCTGATCCAATCGGCGGTGTCCGGATCGAGCGAGGCGGTCGGCTCGTCGAGCAAAAGCAGCTCTGGCGCGTTGAGAAGGGCTTTGGCAAGTCCGACGCGGGTCTTTTGTCCGGCGGAAAGCTTGCCGGTCTGGCGGTCGAGCAGAAACGTTATCTGCAAGTCTTCGGCGATCGAGGCGATGCGTTCGGCCGCATTGGCGACGCCGTAGAGACCGGCATAGACGGTCAAGTTCTGCCGCACCGTGAGCCGCATCGGCAAGTCGATATAAGGACTTTGGAAGTTCATGCGGTAGGCCGCGGCGGAGCGGTCCTTGCTCATGTCGGTGCCGAACACGCGCACCTCGCCCGAAGTCGGCACCACGAGGCCGAGCAGCATGGCGATGGTGGTGGTCTTGCCGGCGCCGTTGCCGCCGAGAAGCGCGACCGTCGTGGCAGGCTCGAGCGCGAAACTGATATGATCGACCGCCGTGACCGGGCCGTAAACCTTGGTCAGGTCGCGCACGACGACCGGCCGCGCAGTCCCGGCCGCCGTCGCGGCGGCTTCAGGACCGGAAAGCGTGGTTCTCTCATTCATCGCCTTGCGCTGCGCGACCGCTTTGTCGGAATTATGACTTGAATGGCTATGTTACAAAGTGAGCTATGAACGCCCCCGGCAATAGTCAAATCGTCCGCAATGTCCGCATCCCGGAGTGGTTGAGCCAGGACGAAAGCCGCCTGCGCTTGCAGACCATCGTCCGCTTGCGCTGGATGGCGGTGCTCGGTCAGAGCATCACCGTGGTCGGCGCCTATTGGGTGCTCGGCATCCACCTGCCGATCGCCGCCTGTTTGGCCGTCATCGCGCTGTCGGCCTGGCTGAACGTGGCGTTGAGCCTCCGCTATCCGGCAAGCCATAGGCTGAAGTCCGGTAACGCGTTTTTGATGCTCGCCTACGACATCCTCCAGCTCGCGATCCTGCTCTATCTGACGGGAGGGCTGCAAAACCCGTTCGCCTTTTTGCTCATCGCCCCGGTCACGGTCTCGGCGTCGACGCTGCGGCTCAGGATCACGGCGGCGCTCGGCGCGCTCGCCATTGCCGCCGCCAGCATTCTGACGAGCTTCCACCATCCGCTGCCTTGGTTTCATCACACCAATCTCGTGCTGCCATTT
Organism: Methyloceanibacter sp.; assembly: GCA_035575415.1. Taxonomy (GTDB): domain Bacteria; phylum Pseudomonadota; class Alphaproteobacteria; order Rhizobiales; family Methyloligellaceae; genus Methyloceanibacter. Next base: position 20,117 of record DATLXW010000074.1, read on the forward strand.
CCTTATGTGATGGGGGTGTGGGCCGCGGTCGTTTCCGGCATTTTGTTCATCGGCTTCTATTCCTGGCGCACGGCGGAGGAGGCGCGGCGCATGGCGCGGGCGCTCGCAGCGGCGGAGATGGTGCTCGCGCGCGAGCAGAAACTCTCCGCGCTCGACGGGCTTGCGGCGGCGGCCGCGCACGGGCTTGGAACGCCGCTCGCCACCATCGCCGTCGTTACCAAGGAGCTGATCCGCGACGCGAAGCCGAGCGATGCGCATTATGACGACCTCCTGCTGCTTCGCGCGCAGGCCGAGCGCTGCCGCGACATCCTGGCCGAGCTTGCCGGCCGCGGCGAGCAGCAGGACCTGATGGTGTCGCGGCTGACGCTCAGTCACCTCATCGAAGAGGTGGTGGCGCCGCACCGGCTGCTCGCGGTTCCGATCGAAGTCTCAACCGGACCGGCAGAGGGAGCGGCGACCGCAGCGCCGGAACCTGTCGCCGAGCGCAATCCGGGCGTGCTTTACGGCCTCGGCAATCTCATCGAGAATGCCGTCGATTTCGCCGCGAGCAAGGTCGAGGTCGCGGCGCGCTGGAACGAGGACGAGGTGAAGATCGTCATCGCCGACGACGGGGAGGGATTTCCGCCGGACGTGCTCGAGCAGCTTGGCGAGCCTTTCGTCACCACGCGGGCGGCCCAAAGCGCCGGTCCCGAGACGACGGACGAGCATATCGGCATGGGTCTCGGCTTCTTCATCGCCAAGACCCTGCTCGAACGCTCCGGCGCGCGGCTCGATCTTGCCAACCGGCCGCCGCCGAAGGGCGGTGCCGTGGTCACGGTGGTTTGGCCGCGGAACCGCTTCGAGCATAAACCGGTTGCGGCAGCGGCAAGCCCAGAGCCAATTCTCTAGCACATTCCCGCCGCAATCCGTTGGTTAACCCCAGAGCGCATCTCGTTCAGCCAACGGGCTTGCCGAAACGGCGCAAAGCACCTAGGTCTACGGCACCGCGGCCAAAAGCGGGTTTTCAGAAGAATTCCTTCGTTTTTTCCTAGGGACTTACGTCTGCGGCTCGGGCCAGAACAGCGTCAATAGGAGACTCCGGACATGGAAGCCCGACAGGCCCCTCCCACGCATGCCACCTCAGGCGTCTTGGCCGACAACACGCTTCTGATCGTCGACGACGACCGCGCCTTTCTCGCCAGGCTCGCCCGCGCCATGGAAACGCGCGGATTCGAGGTGGAGGCCGCTTCTTCGGTGGAGGACGGGCTGCAAGCGCTCAAGCGGCGGCCGCCCGCCTTCGCGGTGGTCGACATGCGGCTCGACGACGGCAACGGTATCGACGTGATCGCTGCGCTGAAGGATATGCGGCCCGACGCGCGCGCGGTGGTGTTGACCGGCTACGGCAATATCGCAACCGCGGTGACGGCGGTGAAGCTCGGCGCGGTCGATTATCTCGCCAAGCCGGCGGATGCCGACGACGTTTATAATGCGCTGGTGAACACTTCCGTCTCGGTCAAGCCTCCGCCGCCGGAGAATCCGATGTCGGCCGACCGGGTGCGCTGGGAGCATATCCAGCGCGTCTATGAGCTTTGCAATCGCAATGTCTCGGAGACGGCGCGGCGGCTCAACATGCACCGCCGCACCTTGCAGCGCATTCTCGCCAAGCGCGCCCCGAAGTAACGCGTTCGGTTCCTATTCGTGTCGCCCGGCTCGACCGGGCCTTCGCGGGCCTGACTGGCATCTTCGGACGGCAATCTCAGGCGGACTCGGGGTATAGTTGCGGGCGCAAGAAGTGCGGGCCGAGAGATGCCGGAGCGTCAGCAAAAGCGCGGTGACACGCGCGAGATGATTCTGGATACGGCCGAGGCGGCCGTGCTGGAGAAGGGCTTCGCCGCCACCTCGATCGAGGAGCTGATCGCCGCCGTCGGCATCACCAAGAACGGCTTCTTCTACCACTTCAAGGACAAGGGCGAGCTCGCCAAAGCGATGCTTCTGCGCTACATCGAGCGGGAGAACGCGCTGTTCGACGAGCTTTTCCGCCGCGCCGACGAGCTCAACGAGGATCCGCTGCACGGCTTCCTGGTCGGCCTCAAAATGATGTCGGAGATGTTCGCCGATCTGCCAAACGGGCATCCCGGGTGCCTCATCGCCTCGTTCTGCTACCAGGACCGGCTGTTCGACAAAGAGGTGCGCGACCTTAACGCCGCCGCCGTTCTCGGC
>DATLXW010000075.1:0-4327 GCA_035575415.1 Methyloceanibacter sp.
GGACAAAGCGCCACGAAGATCTTGCGCTTGACGGTTTCGTCCTCCGTGGCCGCCTCGATGACGAGGTCGGCGTCGGCGAATCGGGTCAAGGAGTCGGCGTAGGAGATGCGCGAGAGCGCCTTTTTGCGGTCTTCCTCGGTAATTTTGCCCGAGGCGACCTGACGGGCGAGATTCTTGTCGATGACGGCAAGCGCGGCATCGACCTTCTCCTTGGCAATGTCATGCAGCGCCACGTCGTAGCCGGCGAGCGCAACCACATGGGCGATGCCGCTGCCCATCTGGCCCGCGCCGATGATGCCGACTTTGCGGAATGGGGCCATGTCATGTTCTCCCTGGGCGGTTGGTTCGGGGCGGAGCCCGCTGCCTTGAACTATGTCGTCCATGGTCATCCTCCTGCGACCCCCGATACGCTAATACCCCGCCTTTTGCAGCTCGGCGTCGAGCTCGGGCAGGACGGTAAACAGATCGCCGACCAGACCGTAGTCGGCCACTTGGAAGATCGGCGCGTCGGCGTCCTTATTGATGGCGACGATCACCTTGGAATCCTTCATACCGGCAAGGTGCTGGATGGCGCCGGAAATGCCGACGGCGATGTAGAGCTCGGGCGCCACGACTTTTCCGGTCTGGCCGACCTGATGATCGTTCGGCATGTAGCCGGCATCGACGGCGGCGCGGCTGGCGCCGACTGCGGCGCCGAGCCGGTCGGCAAGGGGCTCGAGCAGCTTCTTGAAATTTTCGCCGGATTGCATGCCGCGGCCGCCGGAAATGACGATGCGGGCGGAAGTGAGTTCGGGCCTTTCGCTCGCGCTTATCTGCGAGCCCTCGAAGCTCGACAAAGACAGCGGCGCCGGCGGCGCAACCGGCTCAATCGGCGCCTCGCCGCCCTCGCCGGCAGCGGCAAAGGCCGTGGTGCGGATCGTGCCGACAACGATCTTGTCCGACGTCTCGACGGTCTCGAGCGCATTGCCGGCATAGATCGGGCGCACAAAGGTGGTCGGCGACTTCACCTCGATGAGGTCGGAGATCTGCGCCACGTCAAGAAGCGCGGCGACCCGCGGCAAAACGTTCTTTCCCGTGCTGGTCGAAGGCGCGAGCAGCGCGGAATAACGCTGCACCAGCGGCACAAGGAGCGCCGACATTTCCTCGGCGAGACGATTGGAGAGATGCGGCGCTTCGGCAAGCAGCACCTTGCGCACGCCATCGAGCTTGGCCGCCGCTTCGGCCACGCTTTTGCAATTTTCACCGGCGACGAGAATGTCGATATCGCCGCCGAATTGACGCGCCGCGGTGAGCGCCTTGGCGGTTGCCGGCGCCAAGGTCTTGTTGTCGTGCTCGGCCAGCAAGAGCACCGCCATTTACAGAACCCCCGCTTCATTTTTCAATTTGTCGACGAGCACGGCAACGCTGTCGACCTTGATGCCGGCCTGTCGCGTCTTCGGCTCGGTGACCGAGATCACTTTGAGGCGCGGCGCGATATCGACGCCAAGCGCTTCCGGCGTCGTCTCCTCGATCGGCTTCTTCTTCGCCTTCATGATGTTGGGAAGAGAGGCGTAGCGCGGCTCATTGAGCCTGAGATCGGTGGTGACCACGGTGGGTTTATTCAGCACAAGCGTCTCGAGGCCGCCGTCGACTTCGCGCACGACTCTAATCTTGCCGCCGTTTAACTCGACCTTCGAGGCGAAGGTGCCTTGCGGCCAGCCGAGAAGGCCGGCAAGCATTTGTCCCGTCTGATTGCAATCGTCGTCGATCGCCTGCTTGCCCATGATGACAAGCTCAGGCCTCTCGTTCTCGACCACGCGCTTCAGAAGCTTGGCGACGGAGAGCGGTTCGATCGCCGGCTGCTCCGTCTTGACCAGAATGGCGCGGTCGGCGCCCATGGCGAGCGCGGTGCGCAAGGTGTCTTGCGCCTTGGCGCTGCCGACCGAAACGGCGACGACCTCGGCCGCCTCGCCGCGCTCCTTGATGCGAACCGCCTCTTCGACGGCGATCTCGTCGAAGGGGTTCATCGACATTTTGACATTGGCGAGATCGACCCCGCTGCCGTCCGACTTGACGCGGACCTTGACGTTGAAATCGACAACTCGCTTTACAGGAACGAGAATTTTCATGCGGCCTTTGTTCCCCGCACGTCCTTAGACCGGCTCCCCCCGGATGAGCCATCTCGCACTTGCGAAATGGCGGCGACCGTACTGCCCCATATGGTTCAAGTCAATGGTTTCCGGGCTTTGGCGGGGGACCTTAGGCGCCCCCCCGGGTTCGGTCGAAGAGGACTACACCGCGCCGCCGCATAAACAGAATAAGCGTGGCGCCGGCCAAAAGGCCGCCGATATGGGCCCACCAGGCGACATTCTCCTCGCCTTCAAACAGGAGATTGCCGAGCTGGGCCGCAATCCAAATGCCAAGCGCCCAGGCGGCCGTGATCCTGATGGGAATGCGCCAGAGCGCCAGCACCCAAACCTTAACCTTGGGGTGCAGAATGAGATAAGCGGCGATGACGCCGGCCACTGCGCCGGAAGCGCCGATCAACGGCAGCATCGAGTCCGGATTCATCAAGCTATGCAAGACGGCGGCGAAAATCCCGCACATCAGATAGAACATGACAAAACGCATATGCCCCATGGCGTCCTCGATATTGTCGCCGAACACCCAGAGGAACAGCATATTGCCGAGGAGATGTATCCAGCTTCCGTGCAGGAACATGTAGCTGACGAGGGTGAAGCGCTCGGGCATGAAGGCTCCACTTGCGAACATGGTGCCGGCATCGGGCCCGGCGGTCATGAGTTTGGCGGGAATGACAGCGAAGGCCGCCACATTCTCCTCGTCGAGCGGAATGATCCAGCCGGTCTCGAAGATCAGATAGACGGCGACGTTGAGCGCGATCAGCGCTACCGTCACATACTGAAAGTGAATGCGTTTCAGCGGGTTGGTATCATGAAGGGGTATGAACACGAATACATCCGTTCCCGCTTCAGCGGTTCTGACCTGGCACCCAAAGCACGTCGGATTTGCCCTTGTCGTTGGCGTAGCGCGCCGCGACGAAAAGAAAGTCGGAGAGCCGGTTGATGTAGCGAAGCGCCGGCGCGCCGACCGTCTCACCCTTCCTGGCCGCAAGTGCAACCATGAGCCGTTCGGCGCGGCGGGAGACGGTGCGGGCGAGATGCAGGAAGGCGGAGGCCTCCGAGCCGCCCGGCAGCACGAACGAACGGAGCGGATCGAGTTCCGCATTCAACAAATCGATCTCGCATTCCAGCCGCTCGACTTGCGCGTCGGTAACTTGCAGGCGTCCGCGCGCGTCCCTGCTCTCGTCGGGAAAGCAAAGATCGGCGCCGAGATCGAAGAGGTCGTTCTGGACGCGGGCGAGCATCGCATCGAGCGAGGGCGGCCCATGCCGCGTATAGAGGCGAGCGATGCCGATAGCGGCATTGGTCTCGTCGAGCGTGCCATAGGCCTCGACCCTGAGGTCGAATTTCGACACCCGCCGGCCGGAACCGAGCGCCGTCGTACCGTCGTCGCCGGTACGCGTATAGATTTTGGAGAGAACGACCATTCGCCACCCGCCTTGGTTTTCAAGGCCCCGCGGAGCTTGCGCCCACATGCCGGTTGGATTTTAGCCTAGCTTTGCGCCGAGGCCGGTCAAGCCTCCGTGAGCACCAAAACCTATTTCCCGGCCAGATAGATGGCGGTCATCACCAGGCAAATTGCGATGAATTGGAGGATGACCCGCCAGCGCATCAAAAGCTGGCTGGTATTCGGACTCCCGCCCCGCATCATATTCCATAGCCCGAACAGCAGCACCGTGCCGACGGCGGCAAGCGCGATCGGGATGGCGTATTTGGTCAGAATGGGAAGCATTTGCTATTCCTTCGCGTCCGCTTGTAGCGGAACGGTGCGCTAATTGCGAGCGGCAATCGCGTCGAGAAAGCGCGCCGGCAGCATGCGGCGTAAGAACGCCGCCGCATAGGTCGGTATGGTAACGTAATATCGGCGCTTTGGGTTGCGGCTTTCGAGCGCGTGGGCAAGCTTGAGGGCTACCGCTTCAGGCCCGAGCTTGAAGGTCTGATCGCCCCCCTGCTCGAGCCGCGCGATGCGGGCACGGTAGATTTCCGCGTGCGCCGAGTTCTCAAGATCGATATTGCGGCGATAGGCCTCGAGAGCATGTTCGAGAAACCGGGTGGCGATTGGACCAGGTTCGATCAGCACCACCTTGATCCTTGCCGGCGCAAGCTCCATGCGCAGCGCGTCGGCCAGCGCTTCAACCGCGAATTTCGCGGCACAATAGGCGCCACGATAGGGCGCCGAAATCATGCCGAGGACGGACGAGCAGAAC
>DATLXW010000076.1:0-16647 GCA_035575415.1 Methyloceanibacter sp.
CGAACGGGAAAGTGTCGTCGCCGCCTTTACGCGCATGACGACGGCGACCTATGCGAGCCGGTTCGACGGCTTTTCCGGCGAGAAGTTTGAGGTGCTGCAAACCGCCGATCGGCCGAATGGCGACAAGATCGTCATGACGCGGATCGTCCCCTCCGACGGAAAAGCGGTACAGCTCAACTATCTGATGCGCAATGTCGGCGGCGCGTGGAAGATTATCGACGTTTATCTCAACGGGACGATTAGCGAGCTTGCGAGCCGGCGCGCCGAATTCGGATCGATTCTCAAGACCGGCGGCCCCAACGCGTTAGTAAGCGCGCTGAACAAGCAGGGAGACAAGCTTCTCACGGGCGGCTGAGCGCCGCTCAATCCCTATGGGGGCGGGTGAGAATTAAGGGGGACGGCCAATGAGTTCAGAGGCACCGGCGGAGTCGAAGACGCCGCTGCTCGATAGGTTACGCACGCCGGAAGATTTGCGCGCACTGCCGGAAGCGGACCTCCCGCAGCTCGCCGCCGAGCTTAGGCAGGAAACCATCGACGCCGTGTCGGTGACCGGCGGCCATCTCGGCGCGGGGCTCGGCGTCGTCGAACTGACCGTGGCGCTGCACTATCTGTTCGACACGCCGCGCGACCGGCTTATCTGGGATGTCAGCCACCAGGCCTATCCGCATAAGATCTTGACCGGCCGCAGGCCGCAAATTCGCACGCTGCGCCAGCCAGGCGGTCTTTCCGGGTTCACGCGCCGGGTGGAAAGCGAGTACGACCCGTTCGGGGCCGCGCATTCCTCGACCTCGATCTCGGCTGGACTCGGCATGGCCGTGGCGCGCGATCTGACTGGAAGGGACAACTGCGTAATTTGCGTCATCGGCGACGGCGCCATGAGTGCCGGTATGGCTTATGAGGCGATCAACAACGCGGGTGCTCTGGATACGCGGCTGATCGTGATTCTGAACGATAATCGCATGTCGATCGCGCCGCCGACCGGCGCGCTGTCCGCCTATTTGGCGCGCATCACCACGAGCAAGTCTTACTTCTCCTGGCGCAATCTCGCTAAGAGTCTGGCCAAGCGTTTGCCCAGGCGCTGGGAGCGCCGCTTAGCCCGCGTAGAGGAATATTCGCGGCATGTTTGGGAAGGGGGCGCCTGGTTCGAGGAACTCGGCTTCTATTATGTCGGTCCGATCGACGGTCATGACCTAAATCAACTATTGCCAGTGCTGCGCAATGTCCGTGATGCGCAAGAAGGACCGATTCTCGTGCACGTCATCACGCAAAAGGGGAAGGGCTATGCGCCGGCGGAAGCCTCAAGCGACAAATTCCACGGCGTTACGCAATTCGACGTCGTGACCGGCGCGCAAGTGAAGAAGCCGGCCAAGGCGCCGAGCTACACGCGGGTCTTCGCCGACAGCCTGATCGCGGAGGCGAAAAAGGACGAAAAGATCGTGGCGATTACCGCGGCGATGCCCGATGGCACCGGTCTCGACCGGTTCGCCAAGGTCTTTCCAAACCGAACCTTCGACGTCGGCATCGCCGAGCAACATGCCGTCACCTTCGCGGCGGGGCTCGCTTGCGAGGGGCTGAAGCCATTTGCCGCTATCTACTCCACCTTCCTGCAACGGGCCTACGACCAGGTCGTGCATGACGTCGCCATCCAGCGGCTTCCTGTTCGATTCGCGATCGACCGGGCCGGTCTCGTCGGGGCCGATGGACCGACGCATGCCGGCTCTTTCGACCTTACTTATCTCGGTTGCCTGCCGGGCTTCGTCATCATGGCTGCCGCCGACGAGGCGGAGCTCGTGCATATGGTCGCTACGCAAGCCGCCATCGACGATCGCCCATCGGCCCTGCGCTATCCGCGCGGGGAAGGGACCGGCGTGGAATTGCCGGCAGAGGGAAGACCGCTTCCGATCGGCAAAGGACGCATTCTGCGCGAGGGCTCGGCCATTGCCATCCTTTCGCTTGGCGCTCGCCTGGCGGAAGCGTCGAAGGCCGCCGATCAGCTCGCGGCGTTCGGCCTATCGACGACGCTTGCCGACGCTCGATTCATGAAGCCTCTCGACTTGGAGCTGATCTTCGAGCTTGCGCGTGAACATGAAGTATTGATTACGGTCGAGGAAGGGTCCATCGGCGGCTTCGGCAGTCACGTCATGCATGCTCTTGCAGAAGCGGGATTGCTCGACGGCGGCGTCAAGATGCGCGCGATGGTGCTGCCCGACGTCTTCATCGATCATGGCGTGCCGCATCAGATGTACGAGTTGGCGGGACTTAACGCCTCGAGCATCGTCAATACGGCGATGTCGACCCTCGGCGAGGCGGACAGCGCTCAGTTCCGTCTCGTCTCCGGGCCGATCCAGTCCTTACGCAGCATCTAGTCCGCGACTGCCAGACGGAACGAAAGCGGGCGCAAACCTGCGGCTTTAAGCGTCTCTCCCAGGGCCGGGCTCAGGAGCGCGGCGAGTTCTTCCTCGCATCGATAGGAAGCGGGAAGATTGTCGGGGCCGTCCCATCGGCGCGCTGCCGGGTGGCAATAAACTTCAGAAATACCGGCCGGGAGACGCGCAACGAGGTCGCGTAACCGCGCCTCGGTCACGGCACCGCTGTCATAGAGGCCAAAGACATGATCGTTGAAACGCAAACCCGCGCGGGAGAGGGCGCGGCGCAAACGGTGCGTCTGTCCAAGATAGAAAAGCCAGCTTGCCATCCGCCGAAGTGGTTGGTCCAGGTCCGGGCGAAGGAAGGGGCGGACCGGTTCGTGTGGAACACGGACCGGCGGTGAGCCATAGCGTGGCGCGAGATCGACGATCTTGCGCAGCACGACGGGATGCAAATGGAAATGCTTGTGTCCGTTGATGTGGTCCATGACAAGCCCTGACTCGGCAAAGCGTGCAAATTGCGCTTCGATCTCCGCTTCTGCTTGACGACGCATTTCTCTGGAGAAGTAGAGAGCGATGCCGAAGCGAACCGGCTCATGCCCAAAGCGGCCGTCCGGGCCGACGAGCGCCGGGACCCTTTCGCGCGGGAGAACCGGGCGGCTTTCGAGCAGGGTGAGATGCAGCCCTACGCCAAGCTTCGGAAGGGCGCGCGCGCGTTCGACCGCGTCATCCGCGGCAGGAGCGCCCACCATAAGGCTCGCCGCGGACAAAATGCCGCGCCGATGTGCCGCCTCAACGGCCTCGTTAACGGGCAGAGATAGCCCGAAATCGTCGGCAGTGATGATCAATCTCCTCGTTTCCGGCGACATGGGGCATCAACAAGATTGGAACAAGGTTCGTCCCGGGAGTATTGTTCAGCCAAAGCCATGCTTGGCGGAAGCGGCTTAAAGACAATGTCAGACAGACGAGTTTACCGAAGAAAGCCGCAGCACGCTCGCAAAGGGGCCGGGACCATCGCCCTTATCCTTTGCCTGTTCGCGCTGGTGGTGGTAACGCTTCAGATCCGATCGGTACAAGAGCCGGAGCCGCAAGATCAGGCACGCTCCGGCACGACTGGGCAACTTGTTGGGGATGGACTGTCGCAGCGGTAGTCTCAGCGCGCTTTTCCCCAATCGCCCATGGCGCGGAGGTTGTTCCGAGGTCGGGAAACGAGCCCCGCTCGCGGCTGCCGCGGAGCAGGCTTTGCCTCCTTGCGCGCGCGAAGTTGTTCCGTCAGCGAGGGCGCGAGCGAGTTGAGGAAGCGCGCGCTCCAGGCGCGCGTGCCATTGCGCAGCAGAGTCTGGAACATGAGGCTGTGGCGGTCGCGCCGTTCGGCAAGGGGCATGCGCAAAGCCCGATCGATAGCGGCGGCGACGGCCTCGGCGTCGTAGGGGTTCACCAGCAAGGCCTGCTTCAATTCTGCCGCTGCGCCGGCAAAGCGCGAGAGGATCAGTACGCCGGGATTATCCGGGTCCTGTGCTGCAACATATTCCTTCGCCACCAGGTTCATACCATCACGCAGCGGCGTCACCAATCCGACCTGCGCTGCACGGTAAAGTCCCGCGAGGGCCGAGCGGCCGTAAGTTCGGTTGACGTAGCGAAGGGGTGTCCAAGCCGCTTCACCATAGGTGCCATTAATGCGGCCAGCCGCCGCCCCAACGGCCTGCTCCAAATCGGCATATTCCGGAATCTCCGAACGGCTCTTCGGCGCAATCTGTAAGAATGTGACTTTGGCACGCCAGTCAGGATAGAGCGCAAAGTAGCGCTCGATGGCCTCCATGCGCTGCAAGAGCCCCTTCGAGTAATCGAGCCGATCGACGCCGATCACCAGGGCGCGCTTGCCGAGATTCTCCACCACATTGAGCACAAACTGCGATTGCGCCGCGCGGCGCGCCCGTCGCTCGAATCGTTCGGCGTCGATACCGACGGGAAAGGCTCCGATACGGGTTCGACTCGTTCCCGATGTTACGATGAGCTGGTTGTCCGTGACCTCGAAGGCCCTTCGCTTCGGTTCCGTGTCCTCGGCAACAAGATAACGCATGAAATTGCCGACATCGGTTTCGGTTTGAAAACCGACGAGATCGTAGTCCAAAAAAAGCGGCAGCAGCCGATCGTGGTTGGGGAGCACCGTCACCACTTCCGGAGCCGGGAAAGGCACATGCAAAAAGAAACCGATCCGGTTTTCATAGCCCTTCTTGCGCAGTTCGGCGGCCAGCGGGATCAGGTGGTAATCATGCACCCAGACCGCGTCGTCGGAACGAAGAACCTTGGCGAGCTGCTGGGCGAAGTGTGAATTCACCCGGAAATAACCGGTGAGGTCGCGTCGCGAAAATTCGGTCAGGTCGATGCGGTAGTGCAGCACCGGCCAGAGCACCCGATTGGCGAAGCCGTTGTAATATTCTTGATAGTCCTCTTCAGACAGGTCGGTGACGACATAGGTCGTCATGCCCCGCTCAAGGGTCCTCGTCGTGACCTCGCCTGCCGACACCACGTTTCCGCTCCAGCCGAACCATACGCTCGGAATCTCGTCGAGGATCGGGGCGAGCGCGACTTCGAGGCCGCCGGCGCGCTGCGACGCACCATCCTTGGGCATGGAGACCCGATTGGAAACGAGAATTAACCGCGCCAATACCGATCCTCCCAGGTTCGCGACAAACGCATCGCCGTCAGGATCAGACCCGCCATCGAGTAGGTTTGCGGGAAATTCCCCCAGAGTTGTCCCGTTTGCGGATGGATGTCCTCCGCCAGCAGCCCATAGCGGTTACGGTGTCCGAGTGCGTCGACGAAAAGATCGCGCGCTTCCTCGCGCCGTCCCAACCACCACCAAGCATCGATAAGCCAAAAGCGGCAAGCGAGAAACGCCGCTTCCGGCATGCCGAAATCGTCCTCGTTGGCGTAACGCATGACATGGCTGCCGCGCAGCAATTCCCGCTCTACAGCCGCGACGGTCTTCACGAAGCGCGGGTCATTGGGCTCGATTACGCCGGTTTCCGGAAGGAGCAGCAGGCTTGCATCGATTGTATCCTGACCGAAGGCGGCGGTAAACGACGCCCGCTTCTCATTCCAAGCGCCATCGAGCAAGGTCTTCTGAAGACGATCAGCAATCTCTTGCCAATTAGCGGCGCGATCATGCAAGCCGAGATGTGAAGCTATGGCGGCGAGCCGGCTGCATCCGGCCCAACACATTGCGGCGGAGTAAGTGTGCACGTGCGAGCGGCCGCGATACTCCCAAATACCGGAGTCCGGCTTGAAGGCGAGCTCGGCGGCCCGTTGGCCGAGCGATTCCAGGAGACGGAAGAGATCCTCGTTGCCGGGGCGAGGGAGCCGGCGATCGAAGAACATTGGCATGGCGGCAAGTATGATACTGCCAAATGTGTCGTGCTGATTCTGGAACGCAGCGGCATTGCCCACCCGAACCGGCCCGTCGCCGCGGTACCCTTTGAGATTTGGGGCGGTCCATTCATCCATGGGTTCGGACGGCACAACGCCATAGACGGGACGCAGGGGATGTTCGGAGGCGATGTTGAGCGTGAAGGAAATGAAATCCTCCATGGTCTTGGTTGCGCCCAAGCGATTGAGGGCCTTCACCACGAAGTAAGCGTCGCGGATCCAGCAATAGCGATAGTCCCAGGTGCGCCCGGACCCCGGTGCCTCTGGAATCGAAGTGGTCAACGCGGCCACGACCGCCCCGGTTTCCTCGAAATTGGAAAGCTTGAGGGCGATGGCGGCGCGTATGACGGCATCCTGCCAATCGTAGGCGATGGACAGCCGCCGTACCCATTCCCTCCAGTACTCGCGGGTGCGATCGGCGAATTCGCGGCATGTCTTGCCGATGTCCTCGGGCCAAGGCTCATCGGGGCCGAGCACGATGTGAACCGGCCTGGTCAGAGCGAAAACCGATTCCGAGTCGAGGTAAGAGAGCGGTCCGTCGGTCGTGAGCCGCACGGCAAGGCCGTTACCTTTGTAGGTGATGTGACTGCTGCCGAGCGAGCGTTCTTGGATCGGCCTGCCGTAGCCGGTCGTGGGCCGGATGCGAATGGCGATGCGAGGCATGCCGGCGATCGGCTCGATAATTCTGATGAGTTGCGCTGGGCGGAAGATGCGGCCGTAATTCTGGAAGCGCGGGGCGAAATCGGTAATTTTGACGGAATCGTTTTTGCTGTTGGTGAGGACGGTCGAGACGATCGCCGTGTTGCGCTCATAGTCGGAGGCGAAATCGACCATATCCTCGAGCACGACGTCGAAGAAGCCCTTTTCTTCGTCACCGGCGAGCAAGCGCGAAAAAACCGGATCGCCGTCGAGGCGCGGATAGCACCACCAGACGAGGCGCGAGGCGGGCTCGATCAGCGCCGCCGTATGGCCGTTGCCGATCACGGCAAGGTCGAGGCCGAAATCGTTCTTCTGCGCGTTATGCATAGGCGGCAAGTTCGGCAAGCCATTTCCTCACATGGCCCGGCGACGGTATGACGCCGTCGGCGCCGGGCATCAAGTTCTCCACCGAAAAACCTGCTCCGCCGAGCGAGGGCAGGATGGCGAATACCGATTCGTCGGCGACGTCGTCGCCGATAAAAAGCGGGCGGCGCCCTACGAAGGGGGGATAAGTCATGAGTTCGCGCACCGCCGTTCCCTTGTCGAGTTGCCTCTGCTTGATTTCGATGACCGCCTTGCCCCGCAAAATCTCGGCTTGCTCCGTGCCGGGCTCAGAGAGGATGACGGCAATTTCGCGCTCCAAGGCTTTTTTCCGTTGCGGTGCGAGCCGGTAATGAATGGCTACGGAATGGAGTTTGTCCTCGATCAGGAGGCGAGGATCTATGTGCGACAGGGCATGCAACCGTTCGCGCAGGGCCTCGCCAAGAATCGGAGGGTGGCGCTTGCTCGCCGTTCCGTTTGCCGCGATCCGCATTTCCGCTCCGTGTCCGCCGATGGCAGGAAGCGCAATCGGGGCGAACAGCCGATCGAGCGTGCCAATGGTCCGCCCGCTGACAAGCGCTACCCCACCGCCGGAACGCTCGAGCAATCGCTGGAGGTCGGCGCGAAGCGAGGGGGGCACGATCACGCCGTCAGGCGTCGCCGCGATATCGAGGAGCGTGCCGTCGACGTCGAGCAAAAGCGCCGTCTGGCGCAAGTCGAGAGTGGCGGGTGAGGGTAGCGCCTGAAGCTGCCGGCGAGGCTTGGTGCGCCTCTGCATAAGTCCGTCCAATAGTCTCTCTCCAACCAACCAGGTGTTGCGGGAACATCGGCTTGGCCTCTTCGAAGCATCGCGTAAGGAGGGCTCCTCCTCACTTGGCAACGAAGAGGCGAAGCAAGGGTTCCCGCAATAGCGCGCTTTTGGGCCAAATTCTGGCCGATCTGACGCCGTTGCGCCCGACCGCCGCGCGGTCGAGGGATCCCCCGGTTAGGGGTTAATGCGGCTGATCTTCGTGCCTTCGAGCGTCAAATTATACATCAATCCCTTCTGATCGATGATGAAACCGATCACCGGACTGACGATTTTGTCGGTGTCGATGGCGCCGCCGACGCCGACGGTGATGACGGCCACGGAGCCGTCGACGCCGATCTTCCATCCGTCCCTGCGTTTGAAGCCGTCGAGTGCGTCTTGGGTCATGAACATGAGGATGATCGAGCGCTGCTGCACGCCGAGCTGGAAGCCGAAGGAGCCGGAAATGATGTTGTAGTAGCCGTCGACGCGCTCGCGATTGAGCAGGATGCCCTCGCCATATTCGCCGCCGAAGCCGAAACCTGCCTTGATGACGGAGGGGAAGACCAGGATCCCCGCGGCCTTGTTGGCGAGCTCGCGCGCGCCAGGCACCTGGCGAACGAAGCTATGCAGGGTTTCATTCGCTTCCGCATCAATCTCGGCGGCCGTAGCAGCCTCGGCGCGGCCCATGTCGCTCAAGGTTGCAAGGAAGGGAATGAATATGAGACAGAGCGATTTGAGCAAAATGTTCATTGGCAGGGCCCCTCCCGAACAATCGCTTTGAGCAACCACCCAAACATCCAAATCGTGGCGGCCGGTGGGCCGCCGCAAACCCTTAGGCTACATGAATGGCCACGCCGCCCGTCACCCGTCTCGGATGCGTAAAGACCTCGAACCCATCCTTGCGGGCGATGGCGGCAAGCGTCATGCCGCAAGCCTCCGCCATCCGCACGGCGAGCGCCGTCGGCGCCGAAACGGCGACGATGATCGGTGCGCCGATGGCGGCGGACTTCTGCACCATCTCGATCGAAACGCGGCTGGTAAGGACGATAAGCCCGGACTGGGCGGTGGCGCCTTCCCGCGCCAAGGCCCCGGCCAGCTTGTCGAGCGCGTTATGGCGGCCGACATCTTCCCTCACGGCGACGAGGCCGCGTTCCGGCTCCCAGAAACCGGCGGCGTGAACGGCCCGCGTCTCGTGATTTAGGACCTGAAGGAGAAAGAGAGACTCAACCGCCGTCATGATCTGCGCCGGCGTGAACTCGCGGCCTTCTCCGACTTGGGGAGGCGGGCGCATCGCTTCGATGAGGCTTTCCACGCCGCAGAGTCCGCAGCCCGTGGGGCCGGCAAGCTTGCGGCGCCTGCCCAGGAACTCCACAGCTTCCGGAGCCTTCAGCCAAATGCGCAGCTCCACGCCCATCTCCTCTTCGACGATGTCGATCGAATCGATGGCGTCGATCGACGAGATCACGCCTTCGGTGAGGCTGAAACCGACGGCAAAGTCTTCGAGGTCTTGCGGGGTGCCCATCATCACCGCATAGGAAGCGGTGTTGTAGGTGAAGGCGATGGCGGTTTCTTCGGGAATGGCGCGTTCGCCCTTGGCGCTGCCGGCAGCGCGCCAAGCCGTGCGGGGAACGCGAACGACAGGATTGGGCAAGAATGACTCCGTCGAAGTTTTCGTCCAAAAGCTAGTGCCTGCACGGTGAGGTGACAAGCGCGCGTCGGCGACCTTGAAACCGGATTTTCGCGCCTTTTTAGGTTAAAGTCGGCACATACGCTGGAAACCTGTCGGCTATGGCTTCGACCCTTTGCATCGGCCCCATCGCGGTAGTCTTTCTGTTCTTTCTTGCCGGCACTGAGACGGCCGTTGCGGCAGAGGACGGGCGCAGTCCTTGTACCGAGGATGCCATGCTCGTGTTCGACGCCTCCGGCTCCATGGCCGGCAATCTCAATCAAGGGATCGCTACGATCAAACCGCGGATCGACGAGGTGCGCGCCGCGCTCGCCAAAGTGCTGCCCACGATCACACGTTTCCGCAAAGTGGGACTTATCACCTATGGACCTGGGCCCTACCAGCAATGCAACGTGCAGCTCAATCTCGCGCCCGTGCAAGATGCCGCCCCCTTGATCATGCAGGAAGTGAATGCGCTCAACCCCGCCGGAAAGACGCCGCTGGCAGCGGCCGTCGAGCAGGCGGCCGAGGTGCTCGACTTTCGCAACAAGCCCGGTCTCATCGTTGTGTTGACTGACGGAGAGGAGACCTGCGGAGGGGCGCCGTGCAGCCTCGGCGCAAGGTTGCACGAGGAAGCGTTGCAGATGACGATTCACATCATTGGCTTCCGCATGAAACATTTTTCCTGGACCGGCGAGCAAAGCGTGCTCGACGTCAAGTGTCTCGCCGAGAAAAACGGCGGCCTCTATATCAACGCGGATGCCGAAGAAGATCTGATCGAAGCTTTGCAGAAAACGCTCGGCTGTCCGGTTTTGTCGCAGTGGAGCCGGCGTTAGGCTGCGAGGCTAACCCCAGGGTCCGCGTCTGCGCTCGATCTCGAAGGGCCGCGACAGAGGCGGCTGGAACAACGGCACGTCTTTTTGCTTGAAGAAAGGTACGAGTGCCATGCCGGCGACAAAACCGCCGACATGGGCCCAAAAGGCGACACCGCCGGTTTCGCTCTGGGTGAAGGCAGCGCTTGCAATCTGAGTGAGGAACCACAGTCCGAGCACGATCACGGCTGGAACGTGGGTTATGGTGACGAATACGCCGAGAACGAGCAGGACACGTATGGTGGCTTGCGGGTGTAGAAGCAGATAGGCGCCGAGCACGCCCGAAATCGCGCCGCTTGCACCGATCATAGGGATGGTCGAGGCTGGATCGGTAAGAGCTTGCGCCATGGCCGCAGCGATGCCGCAGACGAGATAAAAGCCGAGATAGCGAACATGTCCCATCGAGTCCTCGACGTTGTCGCCGAAGATCCAGAGGAACAACATATTGAGAGCAAGATGCATGAAGCCGCCATGCATGAACATGGAGGTGAAGACCGTGGCCCAAGGGGGCACATAAGCGAAATCTGGCGGCAGTTCAGCCCCGCCGAAGACCCGCGCCGGAATCATGCCGAATTCGAACACGGCAATCTGTCCTTCGTCCTCGCCGAGGGAGAGCTGCCAGAGAAAGACGAGGACGCAGATGCCGATGATCGTCCACGTGATGATCGGGGTTTGGCGGCGTGGATTGTCGTCGGAAATCGGAAACATCGCCCGCGACTTTCAGTAGAGGAGATAGGGTCGGGCCGCCTCGGCGAATTCACGCTCACCTTCACGCCAGCTTGCCACAATCTCGGCTAAGGGAGCTTGCTTTTCGATCTGCTCCCGCAGTGCAGGCGAGCCGGCGAGAATATCGATTGGCATTTTCTCGTGCTCGTATTCGTAGGGCGCAGGCCGCCATTGAAACCGGTTCGGCGCGAAGTCGTAACACTCCCGCAATAAAGCGATGCCGGTCTTCACCGGCTTAAAGGCATGGCGGTCGGTGACGTGAATTTGGCATCCTCCGCAAGTGGTCCGCGCGTGCTTCTGGAAAGTCGGCTCGAAGATCGCTGGCCGAAAATAGACGCCTGCAAGGCCTTGAGCATTCAGCCGTGCCGCAAGCTGTTCGCCGTCGATCCAGGGCGCGCCGATTAGCTCGAAGGGGCGTGTCGTGCCGCGCCCTTCCGACAGCAGCGTGCCTTCGAACAAAACCGTCCCTGGATAAACGATGGCCGTGTCAAGCGTCGGCATATTCGGCGAGGGCATAACCCAAGGGAGGCCGGTTTCGTCCCAATACATCGAACGCCGCCAACCTTGCATCGGCACCACTTCAAGCGCCGCGCCAAGCCCATGCCGTTCGTTGAACAGGCGGGCAAGCTCGCCGATCGTCATGCCGTGGCGCATGGGAATGGGGAACTGCCCGACGAACGACTCGAACCCAGGCTTAAGCATCGGCCCTTCGATCGCGCCGCCGATGGGGTTCGGCCGGTCGCATACGATAACGGGAAGCCCTCTTTTCGCCGTGGCGCGCAGGCAGTTGGCCATGGTGTAGATGAAGGTATAGATGCGCGCGCCCACGTCCTGAATATCGATCACCAACACGTCGATCACGTCGAGCATTTCTGGGGTCGGTTCTCGTGTCTCGCTATAGAGCGAGAAGATGGGCACCCCTCGCTTCGAGTCCGTGGCATGCGGGCTCTCGATCATGTTGTCCTGAAGATCGGAGCGGAAGCCGTGCTGCGGGCCAAAAATAGCCGTGAGTTTCCAGTCGGAAGAAGCAGCCAGACGATCGACGATATGGCGGAATTTTCCGTCAATGGAGGCGGGGTTGGCGAGCACGCCGACCCGCAATCCTTTGAGGCGCGAGGAAGCGATCAGGCGTTCGGATCCGAGCTGCATGGCTGAGGGTATTGCGGCTGCCCCTGCAAAAAGCCCTTTCAGCTAGCATTGATCCTTCGCTTTCCCAAGTGCTGGATTTCTGGGCACTTGCCGGTTTAGTCTTGCGCCGGTTCCTTCGGCGGCGAATCCGGCTGCGTGGCCATGGCACGGCGATTTGAGGGATTGACCGAAGATTGGCTTGCGGTCGTCATCGGCCTGATCGTCTTTGCGCTTGCTCTGGGGACCCTGTTCGGGGCCGATTTGCTCGGATGGTCTGGGGCGCCGAAGACCTGGATTGAAGTCAGTAAGGCCGTCCAACCGGCAAGCGCGAATTACGCATCGCTCGGTGGCTTCGTCGCCCTTTTCCTCACCTTCCTTTTCACGCTTCTGCTCATGTTGCCTGCCGCCGCTGCGCTCGGATCGGATCTACGGCGGTTCGCTTTGAGCTTCAGCGTGGTCTTCTGGCTGGCTTATCTTTGCTGGATCGCTGGCAACTGGGCCTATATCGCCGTCACGACGCCCGCCGATCTCGAGAAGTTCGGCATCCCCTGGTCGCTCAAGCTCACAGGCGAGTCCGGTTATCTGATCTCGCTCCTGCTTGGGCTCGCCATTGCCAATTTCCTGCCTGGCTTCGCCAATTGGCTGCGCGACGCGGCGCGGCCCGAGCTCTTTATCAAGACCGCCATCGTGATCTTGGGCGGCACGCTCGGCATCAAGGCGGCCGAGCAGATCGAACTTGCGTCTTCCGTCATGTTCCGCGGGCTCGCGGCCATCATCGAGGCCTATCTCATTTATTGGGCGGTGGTGTATTGGGTCGCGCGCAGATGGTTCGGGTTCAGCCGCGAGTGGGCGGCGCCGCTCGCCTCCGGCATATCCATTTGCGGCCTCTCGCCCGCGATCGCCACCGCCGCCGCCATCAGGGCGCGGCCGATCGTGGCGGTGATGGTGTCTTCGCTCGTCGTGCTCTTCGCGATGGTGGAGCTTTTGATCTTGCCGTTCCTGGCGGCGGCATTTCTCTCGCACGAACCGATGGTTGCTGCGGCCTGGATGGGCCTTGCCGTCAAGACCGACGGCGCCGCCGTTGCGAGCGGCGCGATCACGGAATCGCTTGTGCTTGCGAAGGCCGCGGCTGCGGGTACCGTCTACGAAAAGGGCTGGATGCTCGGCACGACCACCACCGTGAAGATTTTCATCGACATTTTCATCGGGGTATGGGCCTTCCTGCTCGCCTATATTTGGACGCGCTCAATCGAGCCGCGCAAGAAGGGCGATCCATTGCGTGGCGCCGAGATTTGGGAACGTTTCCCGAAATTCGTGCTCGGCTTCGTCGCGACCTTCCTGATTGTATTCATGATCGCCCTTTCGTTCGAGGCGCTGGTAAAACCGCTCGGCGCCGCCATGAACGAGGCCAATGTGTTTCGGCAGCTCTTCTTCGTGTTCACGTTCTTTACCATCGGACTCTTGGCCGATCTGCGGAAGCTCTGGGAAGAGGGGATCGGAAAACTTGCCGCGGTCTATGTGGTCTGTCTGTTCGGCTTCGTAATTTGGGTCGGCCTCGCCATTTCTTTTATCTTCTTCAACGGGGTGCGTCCGCCGCTTGTAAGCGGCTAGCGGGAGGAGGCGATGGCCGGGCGAGATCCGAAAATCGGTAAGGAACTTAGGCAGATGCCCGCGGAGCCGCTGTTGCCGGTGGAAAAGCGGTTGATCGGCTGGAGTCTTGGGCTAGGGGGCGTGCTGCTGGCCGTGCTCGTTCTGCTCACCAGAGCAATTGCGCCTTAGAATTCAAGCTATTGGACGCTTGGACGCAGGGGCGCGGGTTCGAAATTGTGCTAGTTGGGCGCCGGCGCGATCTTGGCCCGATGGCCGAAAAATCGGGAAAAGCGCGGAGGAAGCCGGACTTCCGCCAGAATTTGCCGGTCAAGTAAACGGCCTTTAAGGGGCCAATGGGGGTTCAATGAAAAGCGAAAAAAAGCCGGTAATTCCGGCTTTTATCGATCTTGCCGCGCAACGCGAGCGGCTCGGGAACAGCGTCGAGCGGGCGATCGCCAAGATCCTGCAGCACGGGCAATACATCCTCGGGCCGGAAGTGGCGGAACTCGAGCGCAGGCTTGAGGCGTTTTCCGGCGCAAGGCATTGTATTACTTGCGCAAACGGCACCGATGCGCTGCTGCTCGCGCTGATGGCGGAGGGCGCCGGCAAGGGCGATGCCGTGTTCGTGCCGGCCTTCACCTTCGTCGCCACCCTCGAAGTGGTGCTCCTTGCTGGTGCGACACCAGTGTTTGTCGATGTGCGGCGGGACACGTTCAACATCGATGCGGACAGTCTCAAAGCCGCAATCGACATGTCCAAACGGCATGGATTGAGGCCGCGATGCGTCATCGCGGTCGATCTTTACGGCCAGCCGGCGGATTACCCGGCGATTGCGGAGATTTGTGCGGCAAATAACCTGCTCATGATCGCCGACGCGGCGCAGAGTTTCGGCGCCTCTCTCAACGGCAAAAAAGTGGGCACGCTTGCCAGCTACACCGCGACGAGCTTCTATCCGTCGAAGCCGCTCGGCGGCTATGGCGACGGGGGGGCGATCTTCACCGATGACGACGAGCGCGCGCGCAGACTGCTTGCCATCCGCAATCACGGCAAGGGACCAGAGAGCGCGCAGGCCGAATGCCTCGGGCTGAACAGCAGGCTCGATTCGATCCAAGCCGCGATCCTCTTGGAGAAGCTCCGCCTGTTCCCGGACGAAATTCTCGCGCGGCAGAAAATCGCCGCCCGCTACAATGAAGGCCTCGCCGGCGTCGCCGAGGTGCCGCGGCTGATCGCGGGCGCAACCTCGGTCTTCGCGCAATATACGATCATCGTCGAGGGCCGGGACGCGCTGGCGCAAGCCTGCCGCGAGAAGGGCGTGCCGACCGCGATCCACTACGCGCACGCGCTCAACGAGCTTCCGCCCTATCGCCAGGTGCCGACCCCGCCGCAAGGCCTGCCGAACGCGGAGTGGCTGGCAAAGCGCGTGATCAGCCTGCCGATGCATCCTTATCTTGCCGCTGAGGCGCAAGACCACATCATCGAGACGGTGCGCGCGGCGCTCAGCGCACATAAAGCGCGCGTGGCGGCGGCGGCCGAATAGGAGAAACGGAACGGTTATGGCGGAAGAGGTGCGCGTCGCTGTCGTGGGCTCGGGCTATTTCGGGCGCTTTCACGCCAATCATTATGCGCGCAACCCGCGCGCCAGGCTGATCGCCGTGGTGGACGCCGACGCAGCGCGCGCGGAAGCCGTGGCGCAGGAATTCGGCGCCGAGGCGGTCACCGACCATCGCGCCCTTATCGGTAAGATCGACGCAGCCTCCGTCGCCGTGCCCACGCCCTTGCATTATGAGATCGCGCGCGATCTGATCGAGGCCGGCATCCATGTGCTGGTCGAGAAGCCGCTCACCGACAGCGAGGAGACCGGCCGCGCGCTGACCAAGCTCGCCGAAGCGCGCAAAGTGGTGTTGCAGGTCGGGCATATCGAGCGCTTCTCGAGCGCCTATCGCGCGCTCCGGCAGATGATCTCCTCCCCGCTTTATGTCGAGAGCTATCGCATCGCGCCGTGGAAGAAGCGCGGCGTCGAGGTGGATGTGATCCTCGATCTGATGATCCACGACATCGACATGATCATCGGACTCGCCGGCTCGCCGGTCTCCCATGTCGACGCGGTCGGCACGCCCATTCTCGGCCAGCGGGTCGATATCGCCAATGCCCGCATCACCTTCGAATCGGGCTGCGTCGCCAACGCCACCGCGAGCCGCGTCTCCTACAAGACCGAGCGGCGCATGCGCGTGTTCGGGCATAACCGCTATCTCAATTGCGATCTTAGCGAGGGCAAGATCTACGGCTATCGCCTGCGCGGCGATCCGCTCACCGAAGGCTTGGCGGCGATCGGCACGGAGACGCACGAAATCGTGAAGGAGGACAGTCTCGCCAACGAGATCGACGCCTTCCTCGATTGCGTCTTGAAGGGCAAGAAGCCGCTCGTCGACGGCTGGGCCGGCTGCGAGGCCTTGCGCGTCGCCGCCATGATCAACGACAGCATCGAAGAACACTTGCGCAAAGCCCGCGCGCTCGCCGGGGCGAGCGCGGCGGGGTAGGGCGCGGGGGCGCGGGGTTGGGGGCTTCCTCAGCTTTCATTTGAATCAGTCAAGGCCGGGCCGGCGCGAACGCGCCGAGTCTACCCTCGGGCTCGACCCGAGGGGCCCGGCCATCCACGAGCCCGTGGACAAATGGACAAAGACACGCGAACCGGTATTTCCACGGAGACGGAGTAGCTTCAAAATGCTGGGAAAACCCGTTAGAGCGAATCATCCGTGTCCGACCACGTTTCGCCGGAACGCCGTAGTTTCATAATGAAATCTGTGGGGACTCGAGACACAGGTCCCGAGATCTCGGTGCGTCGTCTTTTACATTCGCTCGGCTATCGCTACCGTCTTTATCGAAGCGATTTGCCTGGAACCCCGGACCTGACCTTTCCAAAGCGGCACAAAGTGATCTTCGTGCACGGTTGCTATTGGCACGGGCATGGCTGCGAAAAGGGACGTCTTCCCAAAAGCAAACTGGCCTATTGGGCCCCGAAAATTGCTGCCAATCGCGCACGAGATCGGCTCAATACGAGAA
>DATLXW010000077.1:0-2801 GCA_035575415.1 Methyloceanibacter sp.
CGTTGCGACGATCGGCGCCTCGGAAATATCGGCTGCGACGCGCGCACCGAACACGACGGCTTCGAGCAAGGAATTCGAGGCAAGCCGGTTCGCGCCATGCGCGCCGGTTGAAGCGACTTCGCCGCAGGCCCATAGCCCATCCACCGTGCTGCGCCCGCGCGCGTCGGTCAAAATCCCGCCCATGTGGTAATGTGCCGCCGGGGCGACGGGTATCGGCTCGCGCGTAGGATCGATACCTGCGGCGAGGCAGGAAGCGAACACGGTGGGGAAGCGGTCTTTGAGACCCGCGCCCAGACGGCGGCAATCGAGAAAGGCTCCTCGCCCGCCCGCAATTTCGCGATAGACGCCGCGTGCCACCACGTCGCGCGGAGCAAGTTCCGCATCCGCATGTACCGCACGCATAAAACGTTCGCCGCGCACGTTGATGAGAACCGCGCCTTCGCCGCGCAGTGCTTCTGTCGCTAGCGGCGCCGGATCGCGGCCGATATTGATGGCGGTGGGATGGAACTGCACGAATTCGGCGTCGGCGATGACGGCTCCGGCGCGCGCCGCAATTGCAATGCCTTCGCCCCTGGCTTCGTGCGGATTCGTGGTGACGGCGTAAAGCTGACCGGCGCCGCCGGTGGCGAGAACCACGGCCTGGGCAGGCAGGATGAAGCAATGTCCTTCCGCAGAGACCAGTTCGACCCCCTTGATGCGTCCCTCGCGCACGAGAAGATCGCTGGCGGCGAAGCCTTCAAGGACGGAAATCGAGGAAGTCTTACGTGCGGCTTCGATCAGGGCCGCCATGATGGCGCGTCCGGCGGTATCGCCTTTCACATGCAGAATGCGATTGCGGCCATGTGCCGCCTCGCGCCCGACGCTCAAGCGACCTTCGAGATCCTTATCGAAAGGAACGCCGTAGCGAAGCAGATCCTCGATGCGATCGCGCGCCTCCCGGGCAAGCAGATGCGCGATCTTCCCGTCGACGATACCGGCGCCGGCGCGGACCGTGTCGGCGGCATGCTGCTCAGGGCTGTCGCCTTCGGCCACCGCCGCGGCGATCCCGCCTTGCGCCCAGAGGCTAGAAGCGCCTTCGCCGAACCGCGCCGCCGAGATCACGGTGACTGGAAGCGGCGCGAGCTTGAGCGCTGTAAACAGGCCGGCGAGGCCTGCGCCGACAATGACGACACCGCCGGCTCGAAATTCGATCTTACTGTGCGAGGCCATAGCCGTTCAGTGATTGAGGTTGATCATGCGCTCGATCGGCAGCCGCGCCCGCTCGGCGATCCTTGGATCGATCGTGACCTCCTCCCTGAGAAAGACGAGACTGTCGAGAATCTTCGGCAGTGTGATCCGCTTCATATGCGGGCAGAGATTGCACGGCCGCACGAACTCGACCTTGGGATTTTCCACCGCGACGTTGTCGCTCATCGAGCACTCGGTGACAAGCAACACCTTTGAAGGCTGATGGTCCTTGACCCATTTGATCATGCCTGAGGTCGAGCCCGTAAAGTCGGCCTCGGCCAGTACGTCCGGCGCGCATTCCGGATGCGCAATGATCTTTACGCCGGGGTCGGCCTCGCGATAGGCCCTGAGCTCCTCGCCGGTGAAGCGCTCATGCACCTCGCAATGGCCCTTCCAAGTGATGATTTCGACGGCGGTCTGAGTCGCCACCCATTTGGCGAGATATTCGTCCGGAATCATGATCACGCGCTTGGCGCCGAGCGACTCCACCACGCGTACCGCATTGGACGAGGTGCAGCAGATATCCGACTCCGCCTTCACCTCGGCAGAAGTATTGACATAGGTCACGACCGGCACGCCGGGATAAGCCTCGCGCAAAGCGCGCACGTCCGCGCCGGTGATGGAAGCGGCGAGCGAGCAGCCGGCGCGCAAATCCGGGATCAGAACCGTCTTATCGGGGTTGAGCAGCTTCGAGGTTTCGGCCATGAAATGCACGCCACATTGCACGATAACCTCGGCATCGGTCTTCGCCGCTTCGCGGGCAAGCTGGAGTGAGTCGCCGACCACATCGGCGACGCAATTGAAAATTTCGGGCGTCATGTAATTGTGCGCCAGCACGACGGCGTTGCGCGCCTGCTTCAGATCGTTGATGGCTTTGATGTAGGGCGCAAAGCCGGGCCACTCGATGGGCGGGATGACCCGCGCCACCTTCTCGTAGAGATGTGCCGTCTCGGCTGCCACCTCGGGCGTGTAGGCGAGGTCGGGCAGAAGTATTGGCGGAAGGGCCGCTTGCCGGTTCAACCCGCCCAGAACTGTGCCGCTATGTAGCCTCGCCATCGCAATCACCGCTCGAGCAACCATAATGCTCAGATTGAGCATATATGGGACGTTAAAACATCCGGCACAAGGGCCGGCTCCCACTATTCTCAAACTGAGTATAGGGGATCGCCTTCGGGCTTCAAAGCCCCTGCGGCTCAAGGCCGCTTTGTGTCGCCGAAGGGCACACGCCTGGCAAGCACGGCGAGCAAAAGCAATTCCCGGTGGCTCTCCGCGCCAGATGGGATTAACCTGAACCTCCAGATACGAGGGGGTAGTGGGGATGCGTTCCTTAATTGCCGCCCTTGCTGCGGCCGTTACCGTGTGTCTGTCCGGCGCTCTGGCTCTTTTGCCAGGCTACGCCCAGGACAATCCGCCTGTCCAAGCCATCGACAATGACCCCAATGCCGGGGGCACCCCAGACACTGCCGTTCCTGCCGGTGCGCCAGCGGATGCAGCCGCGGCTCCGGCCGGTGCAGAAGCTGCCGTGCCGGCACCAACGGCCGCAACGCCGAACCCGAGCCCGGTCGTGGCCGCAA
>DATLXW010000078.1:0-11607 GCA_035575415.1 Methyloceanibacter sp.
GTGTCGCCAACGGAAAAACTCAGATAAGCGCGCACCGTCTCCGGCTCCACGCGCTTGTTGCCCTCGATGCGAATGCTCTGGATGACGCCTTGCGCTTGCGCGGAGAAGTCGCCAAAGCCCGCGCCAGGACCCAGCGAGAGCGGGACGGTACTCAACAGAATGAGGGCCGCGAACAGCCCTCTCGTCAACGTCCACCGCACCATTACTGGTGTCTTCCCCTCAAGCCGATCCCCGCCGCCGCACGGCTCTAAGTCGCGAACGTCGCCGTCTTTTGTGGCCGATTTTTGGTCCCGCCGCGCGATGCAAACGAGGGCCCGAACGGCCCTCGCAAGCACGCCGTCGGCCCTACCCGAATCTTAGGAAAAAAGCAAATGCATCAAGTCGTTGCGGGTTGCAAAGAGGAGCAACACAAGCACGAGTGCAAGTCCGATCCTGAAACCGATTTCCTGGGAGCGCTCGCTGAGCGGACGCCCGCGCAAGCCTTCGATCGCATAATAGAGCAGATGTCCTCCGTCCAGCATGGGAATGGGCAACAAATTCAAGAAACCGATGCTGACGGAAATGATGGCCGCCAAGTTCAGCAAAGGAACAAAACCGAGCGAAGCCACCTGACCTGAAATCTGGGCGATACGAATCGGTCCGCCCAACTGATCGGCAGGTTCTTTGCCGCCGATAACATTTACCAGATAGGCGACCGAGCGTTCGACAATTCGATAACTCTGTTCCACACCGATGCCGAGAGCTGTGATGGGATCGTGGCGCCGCATGGACCACTCAGTGGGCGCCGCGTTGCGCTGAATGCCGAGTTGGGGAACTCTGTACTTGTTGCCGAAGGCATCGGTTACTTCCTTGATCTCGGGTGTGGCCTTCAACTCGATGTGCTGTCCGTTGCGGTCCACGACGAAGGTCAAAGTAACCCCTGCGCTTTGGCTGACGATCTCCTGCATCTCGCCGAAATTGGCGATCAGGCGTCCGTCGATGCTCAAGACGAGATCGCCGGGCTGAAATCCGGCTCGCTCGGCGGCGCTGCCTGGTGTGACCGCATCGACCTTGGCGGCCGTGGTCTGCTCGCCGAAAAATCCGGCGAGAAAAGCAAAGATGAGAACGGCAAGAATGAAATTGGCAATTGGACCTGCAGCCACAATAGCGCTGCGCGCCCATAAGGGTTTTCCCTGAAAGCTCCGCTTGCGCTCCTCCGGCGACAGCGTCTCCAAGGGTTTCTGGCCGGCGCTGGCCGCGTTTTCGTCGTCGATGAACTTGACATAGCCGCCAAGAGGAATCCAGGCGACACGCCAGCGGGTGCCGTGCCGGTCGGTAAAGCCGAAGATCTCGGGGCCGAAACCGATGGAAAACGTCTTGACGGCGACCCCGCACCAGCGGGCAACGAGAAAATGGCCAAGTTCGTGAAAAAAGACGACGACCGTCAGAACGAACAGAAATCCAACGACGGTATAGAAGAACATTTAGTCTGATCCAGTAACGGTTGCCGAATTGGCATTGGTGCAGCCGGTGGCATCTACATAGCGACGGAAGCTCATTTATGCAAATTTGGCGAGCAGTTCCTTAGCACAAGCGCGGGCTTCCGCATCAATCGCCAGCACTTCCTCCACGGTTTGGCGGCGGCGGTCAGCCAAACCGCCGCAGCGATCAAGCGCGGCCTCGACCAGCTCCGCGATCGCCAGAAAGCCGATCTTCTTTCCGAGATAAGCCTCTACAGCCACTTCATTCGCCGCGTTTAGTACCGTTCCTGCGCTTGGGCCGGCGTTGAGCACCTCGCGGGCGATTCGAAGGGCCGGGAAGCGGCCGGTGTCCGGAGCCTCGAATTCGAGCCTACCCAGTGCGGCGAGGTCCAGCCGTTTTGTTGGCGCGTACATGCGTTCGGGCCAGGCGAGGCTATAGGCTATCGGCGTACGCATATCTGGCGAGCTCATTTGCGCGAGAACGGAGCCGTCGCTCAGCTGCACGAGACAATGTACGACGGATTGCGGATGGATGACGACGTCGAGCTTATGCGGCGCCAGCGAGAAGAGGTGGTGCGCCTCGATCAGCTCGAGGCCCTTGTTCATCAAGGTTGCCGAATCGATGGTGACTTTCGGGCCCATCGACCAATTGGGGTGATTGAGCGCCTCTTCCGGGCGGGCGTCGCGCATTTGCTCGCGGCTCCAATTTCGAAACGGTCCGCCCGAGGCGGTGAGGAACACGCGCTCCACGCGCTCGGGCCGGGTGCCCGACATTACCTGCATCACGGCGGAATGCTCGGAATCGACGGGCAACAAGGTCGCCCCTGCGCGGGCGACCTCGGCCATGAAGATATCGCCGGCCGAGACGAGGCACTCTTTGTTGGCGAGTGCGGTGCAGCGCCCGCAGCGGACGGCCTCGAGCGTCGGCTTCAGTCCCGCGGCGCCAACGATGGCGGCCATCATCCAGTCTGCGTGCCGCGTTGCCGCTTCGAGGAGCGCCTTTTCCCCTGCGCCGGCCTCGATGCCTGTGCCTGACAGCCGATCACGCAGTTCAGGATAGGCTGCCATGTCGGCCACCACCGCAAGTTCTGCCCGGTGTTGAACGGCGAGTTCGGCAAGGCGCGCGGCATTGCGCCCTCCTGTCAGCGCCACAACCCGATAAGAAGAGGAATCGCGGCCGATCAAATCGAGGGTGCTCTCGCCGATCGAGCCCGTGGCTCCAAGAATGGAGATTCGCCGCGGCTGCTTGACGCGATCTGCTTCAACCGTAAGTGACAAGACGGAGGAAAACACAGGCGTACTCACCAGATCAGAAGCGCGGAGCCAGGGTTGTCAGGATCGCGCAAGGCAATCAGGCCACCGGCCACCGCAGCGAAGAGAAGCCCGTCGATCCGATCGGCCAATCCGCCATGACCCGGAATCAATTGGCTCATGTCCTTGATCCCAAACCGCCGTTTGATCCAGCTCTCGGTCAAGTCGCCCGCTTGGCACGCCAGCGCGAGGCCCACGCTCACGAGCGCCAAGATCGCGGCCGAACTGCGCTGGAGAGCGAAGGCGAAAGCCACGCCGACAAGGGCAGGCGCAAGCGCCCCGACGATGAACCCGCTCCAGGTTTTCTGCGGCGAGACGCGAGGCGCAAGCTTGGGGCCGCCGATCAGCCGCCCGGCTCCATAAGAGGCCGTATCGGTGGTCCAGGCAACGGTAAAAAGATAGATCACCGCGAGCGCGCCGAGTGCCGGGTCGCCCCTCAGCCAGACGAGAGCCGAGGCTGGAACGACGGCATAAGCGAGGCCGGCAACGGCCCAGCCGAAGTGGTGCTTGGGCGTGGCGAAGAGGCCGATGGCGGCGGCCGCGACGGCAAAGCTCGCGGCGGCGAGAGCGGGCCGATGCACAAAGATGAAAATCGCGATAACCGCTATGGACGCCACCGAGATCAAGGCCGTGCCGTCAAGACCGTCGCCGCGAGTCGTCCTCCCCCATTCCCAGACGAGAAGTGCGCCGCAGACCAGAACGAGTAGAAGAAAGCTCCAGGGCGCATAGAGCGTTGCGATGAGGGCTACCGCCCCGAGCACGACGGCTGAGGAAATGCGCCGGATGACCTCCGGAGTGCGGTGGGGCTGATTTGCGCGCTCGTCCTCGGGAAGCGTTTCGGTGCGTTTCACGCGGTCGATCTCGCCGAGGTACCGCCAAAACGCCGGTTGCGCCGCTGATACTCGGCGATCGCCGACTCGAGCATGTCACGCGAAAAGTCGGGCCAGTAGGCGTCGACGAAGACAAACTCCGCGTAAGCGAGCTGCCAAAGCAGGAAGTTCGACAGGCGCAACTCACCGCTCGTGCGGATGAGAAGGTCGGGATCGGGCAGGTTGGCGGTATCCAGGTAGGAGCCGAAGCGTTCCTCGTTCACCTCCTGCGGCGAGAGGGTGCCGGCGGCGACATCCTCGGCGATACGACGGGCGGCGCGGGCGATCTCGTCGCGCGCGCCGTAATTGAAAGCGATGGTAAGGTTGAGTGCGGTATTGTCCTTGGTAAGCTCGATCGCGTCGTCGATCATTCTGAGCAGATCGGCTTCGAGACCGGCGCGCGTGCCAATCACCCGGATTTTCACGCCGTGCTTATGCAGGTCGGCAAGATCGCGACGGATGAAGCGGCGCAAGAGGCCGAACAGATCGTTGACTTCCTCCGGCGGCCGCGTCCAGTTTTCGGAAGAGAAGCTGAAAAGCGTCAGATGGGTGATGCCGAGCTCGATCGCGGCTTCGACCGTGCGCCGCACACTCTCCACGCCCTGACGGTGTCCTTCGGCGCGCGGCAGGCCGCGTTCCGCAGCCCATCGCCCGTTGCCATCCATGATGATCGCAACATGGCGCACGGCCTGTCGATCGGCCGCGGCCCAAGCCAGCTTTTCCACCGCAAGCGTCACGTTCGGCTGCTCCGGGTTAGGGGCAATTAAGCGCTTGGTGTCGGCCTTCCCCATTAGACCTGCATAATTTCGGCTTCCTTGCTGGCAAGGGCCTCGTCGATTTCCTTGATGATCTTGTCGGTCAGTTCCTGGACCTTATTGGAGAGCGCGTGATGTTCGTCCTTGCTCATCTCGTGCTCTTTCTCGGCCCGCTTGAGGTGTTCCATCCCGTCGCGACGGACATTGCGCACGGCGATGCGGGCCTGCTCGGCGTATTTGTGCGCAATCTTGGCAATCTCCTGGCGCCGCTCTTGGTTCAATTCTGGGATCGGTAGCCGCAAAAGCTGGCCTTCGACGACTGGATTCAGTCCGAGGTCGGATTCCCTGATGGCTCGTTCTACCGCGCCGACCTGGCTGCGATCCCAGACCTGAACGGTAATCATCCTCGGCTCGGGAACGTTGATCGTGGCGAGTTGATTGAGGGGCATGGGATTGCCATAGGCGTTCACCATGATCGGATCAAGCAGGCTGGCGCTAGCGCGGCCGGTGCGCAGTCCGCCGAACTCCTGTTTGAGAACGGTGAGAGCGCCCCGCATTCGCCGCTCGATCTCCTTAAGGTCGAAGCTGGTCATGTCGCCTTCCGGTCGCTCAAGCTCCTACGCCATCGATCATGGTGGCAGAGCCGTTCCCTTCTAGAACCGCCGCCAAGCCGCCTTGGCTCTTGATGGAAAACACAATTATCGGAATCCGATTATCGCGGGCAAGGGCGATTGCAGCCCCGTCCATGATACGCAGGTCTTGTCTCAGCACATCGTCGTAACTGAGCCGGTCGTAGCGCTTGGCGCCCGGCACTTTTTCCGGATCGGCACTATAGACGCCGTCTACCTGAGTGGCTTTGAGGAGCGCGTCGCAGCCCATCTCGGCGGCTCGGAGCGCCGCGGCTGTGTCGGTGGTGAAATAAGGATTTCCGGTTCCGCCGGCGAAAATCACCACTCTCCCCTTGTCGAGATGGTCGAGAGCCTTGTCGCGGATATAGGCCTCGCAAACGGTCGGCATGGGAATGGCGGAAAGGACCCTGGCCGCGATTCCTTCGCGCTCGAGGGCGGTCTGGAGCGCAAGCGCATTCATCACCGTCGCAAGCATGCCCATGTAGTCGGCGCGCGCGCGGTCCATCCCCGCCTCCGCGGCCATGAGCCCGCGATAGATGTTGCCGGCCCCAACGACGAGGCAGATTTGCGCGCCGGCACTCACAGCCTGCGCGATGTCGCGGGCAATGGGCT
Organism: Methyloceanibacter sp.; assembly: GCA_035575415.1. GTDB lineage: Bacteria > Pseudomonadota > Alphaproteobacteria > Rhizobiales > Methyloligellaceae > Methyloceanibacter. The sequence goes on from DATLXW010000078.1 coordinate 5,637, forward strand.
TCACGACATCGAGGTCGATGCCGTAGCCCTTTTGCCCGGCGAGCGCCTCGCCGGACATCTTCACCAGGGCACGCCGGAAGCGGAGCTTGCCGGCTGCTTGGGGCTTTGCCATCGGCCCAAACTCCAGCGCGTGGGGTTCCTTCGACTGAGCGCCAACAGGCGTGTCGTCCAGAACCCTAAGGTTGAGAGGCCGCCGCTGCAACCTCGGCGGCGAAATCCGTGTCGGGACGCTCGATTCCCTCGCCTAAGGCAAAGCGATAGAAACCCGTAATTTTGATCGGCGCGCCAGCCGCCTTTTCGGCTTCGGCAAGCGCTTTGGCCACGGTCTGATCGGGGTTGTGAACGAAGGCTTGTGCCAGCAGCACGACCTCCTCGTAGAATTTGCGAAGGCGCCCCTCGACCATCTTTTCGATAACATTCGCAGGCTTGCCCGACTCTTTCGCCTGCTCGGTCAAAACTGCGCGCTCGCGGTCGATCAACGCCTTGTCGAGGCTTTCGACATCGATCGCCTGCGGGTTGGCGGCGGCGATATGCATGGCGAGTTGGCGTCCGAACGTCTTGAGCTGCTCGGAATCGCCGCCCGAGTCGAGCGCTACGATTACGCCGATCTTGCCGAGTCCCGGCGCAATGACGTTGTGCATGTAGCTCGCAACAATGCCCTTCGGGGTGGAGAGATAGGCTGTGCGCCGCAGGGTCATATTCTCGCCGATCGCGGCGATCATCTCCTTGATAGTCTCGGCCACAGTCGCCTTGCCGTCCCCGAACTTGGCGGCGGCAAGCTTGTCGAGATCCCCTTTCGCCTTAAGCGCGGCCGAGGCGATCGTACTCACCATGTGCTGGAATTTCTGATTGCGGGCGACGAAATCGGTCTCGGAATTGACCTCGACGAGCGCCGCCTCGAGGGGGTCGGCGGCGAGGCCGATAAGCCCTTCCGCAGCGACGCGCCCCGCTTTCTTGGCTGCCTTGGCGAGACCTTTGGCACGCAGCCAGTCGACGGCCGCTTCCATATCCCCATTGGTTTCGTTGAGGGCCGCCTTGCAGTCCATCATGCCTGCGCCCGTCTTCTCGCGCAGGTCCTTCACCATGGTTGCAGTGATCGTCGCCATGTTCCCGCCTCTATCGCTGTTAGGGGTCCTCTGAGGAGGCGAAGGCTAAGCCTCCTCGACCGCCTCTTCGCCGGTTTCTTGCGCGGCCTTCGCTCGCCTTGAGGGTTTCTTATCGCCCCTTGCAGCTCCCTTGCCTGCGCCCCTGGCCTCACCACGGGACCCCTTCTTCTTCGGGCGGCGATCGGCCTGGGTCTCTGGCCCTTCCTCCTCCCCAGCCTCAAGTGCGGGCTCCGAGACCGGTTCCTCAGAGGCGCCGAGGTCAACGCCGAGAGCGCCTTGCGCCCGTTCGATCCCGTCGAGTGCCGCGCGTGCGATCAAGTCACAATAAAGCGTAATTGCGCGCCCGGCGTCGTCGTTTCCCGGCACCGGATGGGTGACGCCCTCGGGGTCGCTGTTGGAATCAAGGATGGCGACGATGGGGATGTGCAGCTTGCGGGCCTCGGCAATGGCGATCGCTTCCTTGTTGGTGTCGATGACGAACATCAAATCGGGCACGGCGCCCATATCCTTGATGCCGCCAAGCGAACGCTCGAGCTTGTCGCGCTCGCGCGTCAATTGCAGCAGTTCCTTCTTGGTGAGGCCGTGATGGTCGCCTTGCAGTAACTCCTCGAGTGACTTCAGCCGCTTAATCGAATTGGAGATCGTGCGCCAATTGGTGAGAGTGCCGCCGAGCCAGCGGTGGTTGACGAAATATTGGGCGCAAGATTTCGCGGCCTGCGCCACGGCCTCCGACGCTTGCCGCTTCGTCCCGACAAAGAGAACGCGACCACCCTTGGCCACGGCGTCGGACACCGCGACCAGCGCCTGATGCAAAAGCGGAACCGTTTGCGTGAGGTCGATGATGTGAATGTTGTTGCGGGACCCGTAGATAAAGGGTGCCATCTTCGGGTTCCAGCGATGGGTCTGATGACCGAAATGCACGCCAGCTTCCAGGAGCTGGCGCATAGAAACATTGGGCAGTGCCATGGGACTGCTGAACTCCTTTTTCCGGTTCTGCCGCCGCGGGATAGGAAGGATTGGGTGGAAAACCCAAGCCACCGGAGCGAGCGCAAGGCCAAAGGGCCGTTGAAACGCCAGATCCCGCGTGTGAGATGGAGCGGTTTATAGGAGGTTCGCCCTCGCCTTGGCAAGCCTTGAACACACAAAAGGCGGGTTCTCAGTGGCTAAAGCGCGCTGATCGCTGCGACACCTTCGAGAAGCTTAAGAACACTCCTTTGCTTTGGGGTCGCGTCAACGCCCTTGGGCAGAACGAACTCGACTTCACGCGACAGATCGTCGAGCCGCAACACGAGGCGGCACTGCCCCTGCCCCCCGTTATTGCCGACCTGTTGGGCGAGAGGGGCGAGCGCGCGTATGTCTTCGATATAGATTTTAATCCCGGCTTGGCAACTTTCCGCCGCCTTGTCGAGCGACTTCATATTCTGGACCCTGATCTTGACACTTTCGCCGTCGGCCTCAGCCTCGACATCGAGGAGCACCGCGGTGCCAGGTTCGAGCAGCGGGCGCGATGCCGCGAGGACCTCGGAGAAGATCACGGCTTCAAACTGGCCTGTCGGATCGGAGAAAGTGGCGAAGGCATAAGGATTGCCGCTCTTGCCTTTTCGCTCGCGCGCGTGGAGCACGGTGCCGGCCACTCTCCCCACCACCCGCCGCATCCGCGCCTTGGCCGCGAACTCCACCCAAGGTTCGGCTCCCAGAGTGTCGAGCACGTCCCGATAGTCGTCGAGCGGATGACCCGTGAGAAAAAAGCCGACCGCCTCGAACTCCTTGGAGAGGCGGTCGGTCGGTATCCAGGGCTTGGCCGGGCGAAGATCGAGCGGCGGCGGCAAATTCGTCGCGGCGGAGAAAAGATCCTCCTGCCCTTCCGCGCCCGTCTCAAGCGAACGATTGCCGGCGGCGATGATCCGGTCGACATTGGCCAATGCGGTGGCTCGGTCGACGCCCAGCTCGTCCAGCGCGCCAGCGGCGGCGAGCGTTTCGAGGGCGCGCTTGTTGACGAGGCGTGGATTGATGCGCCGCGCGAAATCGGAAATGTCGCGGAAAGCTCCGGCGCGCTCGCGTTCCTGCACAATATGCTCGACCGCATGACGACCGACATTCTTCAGCGCCGCGAGCGAATAGCGAATGGCGCCGCCGCTCGGAATGAAGCCCAGCTCGGACCGGTTGACCGAAGGCGGCTCGATCTTGATGCCGAGCCGGCGCGCTTCCTGGGCGAAGCCGTTAAGCTTGTCCGTGTTGCCCATGTCGAGCGTCATCGAAGCGGCGACGAATTCGATGGGGAAATTGGCTTTGAGGTAAGCGGTCTGGTAGGCGATGAGAGCGTAAGCGGCGGCGTGCGACTTGTTGAAGCCGTACCCGGCAAACTTCGCCACCAGCTCGAAGATATATTCCGCGCGAGCGCGATCGACGCCATTCTTGATCGCGCCCTCGACGAAACGACTCTTCTGGGCGTCCATTTCCTTCTTGATCTTCTTGCCCATGGCGCGGCGGAGCAGGTCGGCTTCGCCGAGCGAATAGCCGGAAAGAACCTGGGCGATCTGCATCACCTGCTCCTGATAGATGATGACGCCGTAGGTCTCCTTCAGGATTGGCTCGATCATCGGATGCAGACTCTCGATCGCCTCGCGGCCGTGCTTCCGGTTCACGTAGGAGTCGATATTGTCCATCGGACCTGGCCGGTAGAGCGCAACGATGGCGATGATGTCCTCAAAGCGGTCCGGTTTCAGTTTGCGCAGGACATCGCGCATGCCCTGGCCTTCGAGCTGGAATACGCCGACCGTGTCCCCCTTCTGAAGCAGCGCATATGTCGCGGGATCGTCGAGCGACAGCCTCGAGGGATCAAAGTCGACGCCGCGCCTAGCGATGAGCTTCCGGGCCGTGTCGATCACAGTGAGCGTCTTCAGGCCGAGGAAATCGAACTTTACGAGGCCGGCGGCTTCCGCCCATTTCATGCTGAACTGGGTTGCCGGAAGCTGGGCGCGCGCATCGCGATACAGCGGCACGAGCTCGATCAGGGGCCGGTCGGCGATCACAACGCCGGCAGCATGGGTCGAGGCATGGCGATAAAGCCCTTCAAGCCGTTGGCCGATATCGAGCAGCTTCGCCACGATGGGCTCGGCCTCGCGCGCTTCCTGAAGCCGGGGCTCGGCGGCAATAGCCTGGGCGAGCGTCACGGGATTGGCAGGATTCATAGGCACGAGCTTGCACAGCCGGTCGACCTGCCCATAGGGCATTTGCAAGACGCGCCCCACATCGCGCAACACCGCGCGGGCCTGGAGCTTGCCGAAAGTGATGATATGGGCAACGCGATGGGAGCCGTAGCGCTCGCGCACATAGGCGATTACTTCGTCGCGCCGGTCTTGGCAGAAGTCGATATCGAAATCCGGCATCGACACGCGCTCGGGATTGAGGAAGCGCTCGAAAAGGAGCCCGAACCGGAGCGGATCAAGATCGGTAATAGTGAGCGCGTAAGCGACGAGCGAGCCTGCGCCGGACCCGCGGCCTGGGCCGACGGGAATGCCCTGCGCCTTCGCCCATTTGATGAAGTCGGCAACAATCAGGAAATAGCCCTGATAATTCATGCCGGTAATAACATCGAGCTCGAAACGGAGACGCTGGCGGTAGGCGTTCTCGTCATAGCCAGGCGCTATGCCTTGCTGGGCGATGCGGACTTTCAGCCCCGCTTCCGACTGGCGGCGCAACTCGGCAGCCTCCGTTTCGGCAAGTGCCGCGGGAGACTCCCCTCCGGTCAAGAACGGCGGGAGGATCGGCTGGCGCTGTAGCGGCCGATATGCGCAACGGCGGGCAATCTCGATCGTGTTGTCGAGCGCCTCCGGCAGGTCGGCGAAGAGCTCGCGCATTTGCTTTGCCGACTTGAAATAGTGCTCGGGACTCAGGCGGCGCCGGTCGTCGACGGCGACATAGCTTGCTTCGGCGATGCAGATGAGCGCGTCGTGCGCCTCAAAGTCGTCCGCAGTGGCGAAATAGGGCTCATTGGTGGCGACGATGGGAAGATCGAGGTCGTAGGCCAGATTGAGGAGCTGCGGCTCCGCCGCTCGCTCCTGCGCAAGCCCGTGGCGCTGTATCTCGACATAGAGGCGGTCACCGAAAATTGCGCGAAGGGCTTCGAGGCGCGAGCGGGCAAGCTCGCAATTGCCATCGCCGAGCGCGAGATCGATTGGCCCTTCAAGTCCGCCGGTCAGGGCAATCAGACCCTCGCCCCTGCCGATAAGCTCATCGATTGGAACGACCACCTCGCCGGTTTCGCTCGCCGCGAAATAGGCGTCGGTCGAGAGCTGCATCAGATTAGCGTAGCCGTGCGCGTCCTTGGCAAGTAGCGCAATGCGTCCGTCCGCGCGTGGCCGGTTCGGTTCGGCTCCGTTGCCAAGCCCGGGGCCTCCTCGGCCGGAGGAAAATGTCAGGGAAAGCGTGATGCCGATAATAGGCTGCACCCCCGCACCGGCGAGCGCTTCGGAGAATTCAAGAGCGCCGAAGAGATTGTTAGTGTCGGTGAGCGCGAGCGCGGGCGCGCCATCGTCGCGGGCAAGCTGCGCCAGTTTCGGAATGGTCAGCGCGCCTTCGAGTAGCGAATAGGCCGAATGGACGCGCAGATGCACGAATGGCTTGGCTCCGTCGCCCGCGGTTTTGCTCTCTTGCTCCATGGGCTGCACTGTTTCGGATTCGGCCCTGCGGCAGAAGCGGATTTGGGCGCTCGTCCCCGCAATCCAACCGCAGCATATGTTCTTCGTTTGTTCCGGGCAAGTGTAGGCGTAATGCGGGACCTTAGCCGCGGGCGGCCGTCACTTCGACCACTTCCTCCTCGACGAGACGCCCCTCCAGGAGGCGCAGCGTGCGATCCATGCGGG
>DATLXW010000079.1:0-11839 GCA_035575415.1 Methyloceanibacter sp.
GAGAAGGGACAGCAATGAACCGCGCCGTTCTCTCTTTCCTCGCCTTCGTCGCCGGCCTTCTGGCCGTTGCCGCCTATCTCACCTTGTTCACGGTGCACCAGACGCAGCAGGCGCTTGTGCTCGAATTCGGCAAGCCGAAGCGGCTCATTACCGAGCCCGGTCTGAACTGGAAGATTCCCTTCATCCAGAACGTCGAGTTTTTCGACAAGCGGCTGCTCGATCTCGACTCCGCGCCGCAAGAGGTGATCGCTTCGGATCAGAAGCGGCTCGTCGTCGATGCGTTCGCCCGCTGGCGGATCACCAATCCGCTCTTGTTCTATCAGTCGGTCACCGATGAGCGCATTGCGCGCTCGCGCCTCGGCGCATTTCTCGAAGCGGCGCTCCGGCGCGTGCTCGGCGCCTCGAGCTTCGAGGCTGTGGTGCGTGACAAGCGCCATGCGCTGATGCAGGACATCACCGAACAGGTCAACGCCGAGGCCAAAGAGCTCGGCATCACCGTCGCCGATGTGCGCATCAAGCGCGCCGATTTGCCCGAGGCGAATAGCCAAGCCATTTATCGCCGCATGCAGACCGAGCGGCAGCGCCAGGCTGCCGAAATCAGGGCGCAGGGCGAGGAAGCCTCGCGCCGCATCCGCGCCACCGCCGACCGGCAGGTGACCGTGCTCAAAGCCGAAGCGACTGGGGAATCGGAGCGCATTCGCGGCGCCGGCGACGCGGAGAAAAACCGCATTTTCGCCGAGGCTTTCGGCAAGGATCCCGATTTCTTCGCCTTCTACCGCTCGATGCAGGCTTACGAGGGCGCGCTCAAGGCCGATGACACTAGGCTTCTGCTGAGCCCAGATTCTCAGTTCTTCCAATATTTCGGCAGTGCCTCCGGTCAGACGAGTGCGCCGCCGCCTCCGGTTCCTGCGAAGCCGGAAGGAGCCCCCGCCGCACCGGCGGAAGGTGCCGCCCTTGGGGATGCGGCCTCGCAAACCGGCAGTACAACGGCCGAAGAGCAAGGGGCGGGTCAAGCGCCCTAAGCCAATGCCGCCGGCCGTGGTCCCAAAGGCGGAGGCGCAATGACCGATCTCGCCGTCGCCATCGGACTCGTTCTTGTCATTGAAGGGTCGCTCTGGGCTGTCGCCCCCGGGCTTGGCCGAAAATTTCTCGAAGCGACGGCGGAGATGCCCGAATCTAATTTGCGCCTCGCGGGCCTGGCTGCGGCCGTCGCCGGCATGATGCTGATCTGGCTCGTGCGCGGCTAAAGGGGTCGGAAAGCGCGTCAACCGGGACTCTGCTTTCCTGCGGCGATTTCCGCTAAGATGCCGCCAATCTAGTCCAAGGGACGAGCGAGGCGAAGAATGCAATCGATGCGCAAGGATCGACCTTTGACACAAAAAGACCGGGTTCGGCGGGTGCCGTCTTTTAGGCTTGCCGCAGCGCTCGCCGCGCTTGTTGTTCTGGCGCCCGGCTCACCGGGTTTGGCGCGCGGACCGGAATCCGTCGCCGACGTGGCCGAGGGATTGCAGGAGACCGTGGTCAACATTTCCACCACGCAAACGCTTAAGGACACCGCCGAGGCCATGCCCAACGGCTCCGGGCCCAAAGGCTCGCCTTTCGAGGAGTTCTTCGACGATTTCTTCGATGAGGGGGACAAGGATGGTCTGTCGCGTAAGGTAAGCTCGCTCGGCTCCGGCTTCGTCATCGACCCCTCCGGGCTGATCGTTACCAACAATCACGTGATCGAAGGCGCCGACGAGATCGTCATCAACTTCACCGACGGCACCAAGCTGAAGGTGGAGAAGATTCTCGGACACGATCCCAAAACCGATCTGGCTTTGCTCAAGGTGGAGCCGAAGAAGCCGCTCAAGGCCGTTACCTTCGGCGATTCCTCCAAGATGCGCGTCGGCGATTGGGTCATGGCCATCGGCAACCCCTTCGGGCTCGGCGGCTCGGTCACAGTCGGCATCATCTCCGCCACCAAACGCGACATCAACGCCGGCCCTTACGACGATTTCCTCCAGACCGACGCGGCCATCAATCGCGGCAATTCCGGTGGCCCGCTCTTCAACATGGAGGGCGAAGTGATCGGGGTGAACACGGCGATCATCTCACCGACCGGAGGCTCGATTGGCATCGGCTTCGCGGTGCCTTCGAATAGCGCCGTGCAGGTGATCGACCAGCTCAAGCAATTCGGCGAGACTCGCCGCGGCTGGCTAGGCGTACATGTGCAAAACGTGACCGAAGACATCGCCGCGAGCCTCGGCCTGCCCGAAGCGAGAGGCGCGCTCGTGGCCAAAGTATCGCCTGACAGTCCCGCCGCTTCCGCCGGGATCAAGCCCTCCGACGTGATCGTCAAATTCGACGGGCAGACGATCGAGAATATGCGCGGACTTCCCCGCGCGGTTGCCTCCACCCCCGTCGGCAAGAGCGTATCCGTCGAGCTTTTGCGCGGCGGCAAGCCGATGAGCTTCACCGTCACCGTCGGGCGCCTTCCGGAAGAGGAGACCGTCGAGGACCCGCTGAAGAGCGAGGACGATCCTCTGCCGGAGACTGAGGAAGAAGATTTGCTCGGCCTTTCGATCTCCCCGCTGACCGACGCGCTCCGCGAACGCTACGGTATCGGCAAATCGGTGGAGGGCGTGGTGGTGACCGGTGTGAAGCCGAACAGCCCCGCCGCGCAAAAGGAAGTGAAGCCCGGCGACGTCATCGTCGAGGTGACGCAAGAGAAAGTGCGACAGCCCCAAGACGTGATGGCGCGGCTCGAGGCGGTGCGGAGAGCCGGCCGCCGCTCGGTGCTGCTGTTGCTGTCCGACGCGAAAGGTGAGCTGCGGTTCGTCGCCGTGCCGACGGGCTAGCATTCCGGCATGACCGAAGGGCAAGCCAAAGCGGTCGCGATTCTCGCTTCCGACTGGCCATCGCATCTTGAGTTGCGCGAGCGCCCCGGCGATCTTTCCCGCATGCTTCCACAGGGGCTTGGGCTCGGCGTTCCCCTCATTGTCACGCCCTATAGCGTCGGGCCGAGCGCCGGCCTCTATGGCTTCGACGCCCCCTCGCAGAATCCCTTCCATGCCGCGCCGACGCAGGAACCTTACGGCGGTGTTCTTTACTTCGACGAATCCGCCGATCTGGACCAGCTCCGCGGCGCGCTCGCGGTCATCGGTGTGCAGGAGGCGCGCAAGGACTACGCGGTCTTCGGCGCCGAAGCGAAGGATCCCGTGGCCGAACGCTATCTCGACCAGATGCGTATCATCTCCAAACCCGCACTCGCACATTTCTTCGGTCTCGATGCCGAGGTCAAGGCGCTGCCCGATCAGGACGTGCCCCTCGGTGTCTTCATCGAGCGCTTCATTGCCGAGCAGAAGGCGAAATGGAACTATCCGGGCGACGCCTTCAGCCGGCGGCTCTCCGGCACGCTTGGCGGCGACGGCGATTGGGCAAAAGAGTCGCTCGCCTTCGGCTTCTATGTCGAAAACACGCCTTGGGCCGTGTACCGGCTGTGGAGCCGTCCATGGCTCGTCACCAAGTGATGCCGGCAGCCATTCTTATCGCCGGCCCGACGGCGAGCGGCAAATCCGCCGCCGCGCTCGCGCTTGCCGAGCATCTTGGCGGTACCGTCATCAATGCCGACTCCATGCAGGTCTATCGCGAGCTCCGCCTTCTCACCGCGCGGCCAACGGCCGCCGACGAAGCGAGAGTCCCGCATCGTCTCTACGGCCTCGTTTCGGCGAGCGAAGTCTATTCCGTCGGAAGTTGGCTTGGCGATGCCGCCCGCGCCATCGACGAAGCAAGAAGAGGGGGCGGTGTGCCAATCCTGGTCGGGGGCACAGGCCTGTATTTCAAGGCGCTGCTCGAAGGTCTGGCGCCCATTCCGGACATCCCGCCGGAGATTCGCAAAACGTGGCGGGAGCGGGCCTTCTCGCTTGGCACTGAGGGACTCTATCGCGAGCTTGAGCGGCGCGATCCGGCCATGGCGGCGAGGCTCAAGCCCCGCGATCAACAACGCCTGGTGCGCGCGCTCGAAGTGATAGATGCAACGGGCGTCTCTCTTGCCGAATGGCAAGGAAATACGGCCGTTCCCGTGCTTGCGGGGGAGGCGGTCGCGAAGCTCGTCATCGCGCCGGAGAGAGAACCGCTTTATGCGGCAATCGGCGTGCGCTTCGATCGCATGGTCGAGCGAGGCGCCCTGGAAGAGGTCGAGGCGCTTCTAGAGCTTGGGCTCGACCCCGGTCTCCCCGCGATGCGCGCGCATGGCGTCCGCGAGCTTGCCGCCTATCTTGCCGGGACGTGCAGCCTCGAAGAGGCGGTCGCCAAGGCCAAGACCGAGTCTCGCCGTTATGCCAAGCGGCAAATGACTTGGCTTAGGCGCTTCATGCGTGACTGGGAGTGGTTTCCCGACGTCCGCTCCGCCGTTTGCGGAGCCGCGCCATTCACACCGTGACTTGCGTGCCGATCTCCACCACGCGGTCGGTGGGAAGCTGGAAATAGCTCGACGCATCGTCGGCGTTATGGGCGAGAAAGACATAAAGGCGGTCCTGCCAGCGCGGCATGCCCGAGCGGGGATCGGGCCTGATCGAACGCCGCGACAGAAAAAACGAAGTCGACATGATGTCGAAAGTCCAGCCGTGCTTGCGCGCGACCGCGAGCGCCTTCGGCACGTTCGGCCGCTCCATGAAGCCGAAATGCAGCACAAGCTGCATAAATTTCTTGCTGACGGAGGTGAACTCGACGCGCTCGTCGAGCGGCACGCGCGGGATATCCTCGTTGACGATAGTCAGGATGACGTTGTGCTCGTGCAGCACCTTGTTGTGTTTGAGATTGTGTAGCAGCGCCGTCGGCGCGAATTCGGGATCGCTGGTGAGGAAGACGGCGGTGCCGGGTACGATCGGCGGCGGCTTTTTCTCGAGGCTCTCAACCAGCGGATAGAACGGCACCTCCACACGCCGCGTCTTCTGCGCGAGCAGCCTGGTGCCGCGGCGCCAAGTGACCATGATCAGAACAAGGGCGGATCCAACCAACACCGGCAGCCAAGCGCCTTGGAAGAGCTTGAGCGTGCTTGCGATCACGAAGGTTGAATCGACCAGGATGAGCGGCGCCATGAGCGCGGCCGCGGCCCAAAGTCTCCAGCCCCACGATTTCCAGATCACTATGAAGCCCAGAACTCCCGCGACCCACACCGTGGTTGCCACGGCCAGCACGTAAGCGGCTGCAAGCTCGCTCGAAGAACGGAACATGAAGACGAGGAGGAGCACGCCGGTGAGCAGGAGCCAGTTGACCCGCGGCATGTAAATCTGTCCGGCGAGCGCCTCCGAGGTATGGCGCACTTCCATGCGCGGCAGGAAGCCGAGTTGCATCGCCTGCCGGGTGATCGAATAAGCGCCGGTGATGACCGCCTGGCTTGCGATCGAGGTGGCCGCCGTAGCGAGCGCAACCATGGGATAGAGCGCCCAATCCGGATAGAGCAGATAAAACGGGTTTTCGATCGTTTCCGGCCGCGCCAGCACCAACGCGCCCTGGCCGAAGTAATTGAGCAAAAGCGCGGGCAGCACGAAGAAGAGCCAGGCCGCCTGAATCGGGCGCCGGCCGAAATGGCCGAGATCGTTGTAAAGCGCCTCCGAACCGGTCACGACCAGGAACACGGCGCCAAGCGTAATGAGCCCGATCCAGCCATGCGTCAGCAGGAAGCGAAGGCCGTAGAGCGGATTGAGCGCGGCGAACACGCTTGGATTGGCGGCGATCTCCACCGCCCCCGCCAGTGCGATGACTAGGAACCAAAGCGAGGTGATCGGCGCGAAGAGAACCGAGACCCGAGCCGTGCCGCGCGACTGCACCGAAAACAGCATGATCAGAATGACGACGGTGAGCGGCAGCACGTAAGGCGCAAAGGCTGCCGTCGCCACCGTCAATCCCTCGACGGCCGACAGCACGGAAAGTGCCGGCGTGATCAGCGTCGAGCCATAGAACATAGAAGCGCCGACGATGCCGAGTCCGACCACGAACGGCGTGCGTTGGCGCAACGCGCGGAATGCGAGCGCCGTAAGCGCGAGCGTTCCGCCTTCGCCGTTATTGTCGGCCCGAAGCAGGATCAGAACGTATTTGAGCGTGACGACGAAGATCAGCGACCAGAAAATCAGCGACAGCATGCCGAGCACCGCCTCTGCCGTCACGGTCCCTCCGGGACCGGCGGCGGCGAGTACGGCTTCGCGCAATGCGTAAAGGGGGCTGGTGCCGATATCGCCGTAGACGACCCCGATCGAGCCGAAGCTGAGCGCCCAGAAGCGCTTCTTCGCTTCGGCGGACTCTCCATTGGCGGCGAGAGCCTGGGCGTCTGATTTCTTTGGCGTCATGCTTTTCTAGACCGCCACCTGCGTGCCGATCTCCACCACGCGGTCGGTGGACAACTGGAAATAGCTCGACGCGTCGTCCGCATTCCGCGCCAACAGGATGAAGAGGCGGTCCTGCCAGGCCGGCATTCCGGAACGCGGGTCCGGCCGCACCGAACGGCGCGATAGGAAAAACGACGTGGACATGATGTCGAAGCTTAACCCTTCTTTGCGGGCGAACCCAAGAGCCTTCGGCACGTTGGGCGTCTCCATGAAGCCGAAGCGCAACAGCACGCGCTGAAACGAGCCGCCGAGCGGCTCGATGCTCACACGCTCCGCAGACGCCACGCGCGGCGTCGTTTCGGTGATCATGGTCAAGACGACGTTTTGCCGGTGCAGCACTTTGTAATGCTTAAGGCTGTGCAGCAGCGCCGTGGGCGCGCTCTCCGGGTCGGCGGTGAGGAATACGGCCGTTCCGGGCACGCGGTGGATTTCTTTCTTCTCCAGACTGTCGATCAAACTGTCGATCGGCGTTTCCAGCCGCCGCGTCTTGTTGGCCAGAATCAGCGCGCCTTTGCGCCAGGTGATCATGACGGTCATCACCATGGCGCCGATCAGAAGCGGAACCCAACCCCCCTGGAACACCTTCAGCATGTTGGCGCCGAGAAAGATGAAATCGATCAGGAGGAACGGAATCATGAGGGCAGCCGCGGCCCATAATGGCCAGTTCCAGGAGCGCCAGATCACGATCAGCGCGAGGGTTGCCGTCACCACCATAGTGCCGGTGACGGCGATGCCGTAGGCCGAAGCCAACGCGCCGGAGGAGCGGAACAGAACCACGAGCAGCAGCACGCCGAGGAGCAGCAGCGTATTGATACGTGGCATATAGATTTGACCGAACTGAGATTCCGAGGTGTGACGAATCTCCAATCGCGGCAGGAGCCCGAGCTGGATGGCTTGCCGCGTGAGCGAATAGGCGCCGCTGATGACGGCCTGGCTGGCGATTACCGTCGCCGCAGTTGCGAGCCCGACCATCGGCAGAAGGGCCCAGTCGGGATAAAGCAGAAAAAATGGATTTTCGATCGCCTGCGGTTGCCCGATCAACAATGCGCCCTGGCCGAGATAATTGATGGTGAGCGAGGGCAGCGCCACGAAATACCACGCCGTGCGAATGGGACCTCGGCCGAAATGGCCGAGGTCGGCGTAGAGCGCTTCCGATCCCGTGACCACCAGGAATACGGCGCCAAGCGTAAGCAGTCCAATCACGCCATGGCCGAAAAGGAAGTTCACGCCATGCAGCGGATTGAAGGCGAGAAGCACGCTCGGGTTTTGCCCCACATGCCAGGCGCCGGCGGCGGCCAGGGCCAGGAACCAGACCAGGGTGATTGGACCGAACCAGGAGGCGACACGCGCCGTGCCGCGCGACTGCACCGCGAACAAGCCGAACAAAATCACGACTGCGAGCGGAACCACATAGGTGTCGAATGCCGGCGCAATGACTTCGAGACCCTCGACTGCCGACAGAACCGACAGGGCCGGTGTGATCATGGCGTCGCCGTAGAACAGCGCGGCGCTGACCATGCCGAGGGTGATCACCAGAACGCCGCGCCCCTTCAGCGCGCGCTGGGCCAGCGCCATGAGCGCGAGCGTTCCACCTTCGCCGTTATTGTCGGCGCGCAGCAGAATGGCCACATATTTGACGCTGACGATGAGAATCAGCGCCCACACGATCAGCGACAAAATGCCGAGGATTATGTCTTGGCTTGCCGGCGTGCCCGAGCCGGCAGCCGCCAGAACCGACTCACGAACGGCGTAAAGCGGACTGGTGCCGATATCGCCGTAAACGACGCCGACCGCTCCTAAAGTCAGAGCCCAAAAGCGGCGTTTCGTCCGCGCGGACTCCTCGCTCCCGTTGACGGCGGCAAGCTCTGTGCGCGCGGCGTGTTGCATCTTGTGACGGGGAAATGGGTGGATGTGCCGTGATTACGCTGTGCGCGCTGGCCGCGGTCCCTCGAAGGGCTAGGGACATAGGCGTATCGCCGCCGCTTGTCCAGAAAATGTTGCAGGTGCGAAATAGTGCCGGCAATTTGGCTTTGCCAGGACCCGCAGTAATAAATGAAATAGAAAATGCCAAATGAAGGTAATTTTTGGCATCTATAGAGCGGCAAGACTTATCATTCATTCGCCTTTCTCGTTGACCCTCTTTGGGTGAAGCTTTAGGGTGCGCGGCCTGTTAAGGCTTTTCCGCCATTCCTCGAGCTTTGACCGGCCGCGGGACGATGGAGGTATGAGGCCGGTTTGGCAGTGAGGATTGCGATGTCCCAAACCATGACAGGCGCCCAGATGGTGCTCCAGGCTCTCGCCGACCAAGGCGTTGAGCATATTTTCGGCTATCCGGGCGGAGCTGTTCTTCCGATCTACGACGAGCTGTTCCAGCAAAGCCGCCTCAAGCACATCCTCGTGCGCCACGAACAGGGAGCGGTGCACGCGGCCGAGGGCTATGCCCGCTCGACCGGAAAGGTCGGATGCGTGCTGGTCACCTCCGGTCCCGGCGCCACCAACGCCGTCACTGGTCTGACCGACGCGCTCATGGATTCAATCCCTATCGTCTGCATCACCGGGCAGGTGCCTACCCATCTCATAGGTAACGACGCTTTCCAGGAATGCGACACGGTCGGCATCACGCGCCCCTGCACCAAGCACAATTATCTGGTCAAGGACGTGAACCAGCTTCCGCGCGTGCTGCACGAGGCCTTTTATGTCGCGCGCACGGGACGCCCTGGTCCCGTCGTGGTCGACATCCCGAAGGACATTCAGTTCCAGAAGGGAGCGTATACCGGCGTCACCAATTCGCAGCATAAGAGCTACAACCCCAAGACCGAAGGCGACGCGGAAGCGGTGGACCGTGCCATCGAGCTGATGGCCCGCGCCAAACGCCCGATCTTTTACACTGGCGGCGGCGTCATCAATTCGGGGCCTCTCGCGAGCAAGCGCCTGCGCGAGCTCGTGCGCATGACCGGCTTCCCCATCACCTCCACCCTGATGGGACTCGGTGCCTATCCCGCCTCCGATCGGCAATGGCTCGGGATGCTCGGCATGCACGGTACCTACGAGGCGAACAACGCTATGCACGATTGCGACGTGATGATCTGCATCGGCGCCCGCTTCGACGACCGCATCACCGGCCGGCTCGACGCCTTTTCTCCCGGTTCTAAGAAAATCCACGTCGACATTGACCGCTCCTCGATCAACAAGAACGTGAAGGTCGACCTTCCAATCGTCGGCGATTGCGCCCGCGTGCTCGAACAGATGATCGAGACCTGGGAGGCGAAGAGACCGAAACTCGACAAGAAGGCGCTTGCCGCCTGGTGGGGCGAGATCGACCGCTGGCGGGCGAGGAAATGCCTCGCTTATCGCAAGCGCGAGGACGTGATCATGCCGCAATATGCCATCGAGCGGCTCTACGCGCTAACCCGCGGCCATGACCTCTACATCACGACCGAGGTCGGCCAGCATCAAATGTGGGCGGCGCAATTCTTCAAATTCGAGGAGCCTAACCGCTGGATGACCTCAGGGGGTCTCGGCACCATGGGCTACGGTCTGCCGTCTGCCGTGGGCGTGCAGGTGGCCCACCCCGATTCGCTCGTCATTGACATCGCTGGCGAAGCTTCGGTGCTCATGACCATGCAGGAAATGTCCACCGCGGCGCAATACGACCTGCCGATCAAGATTTTCATCTTGAACAACGAATATATGGGCATGGTGCGGCAATGGCAGGAATTGCTGCACGGCGGCCGCTATTCCCATTCCTACACCGAGGCGTTGCCCGATTTCGTCAAACTTGCCGAGGCCTATCATGCGGTGGGCATCAGGGCGCAAAAACCCTCCGAGCTCGACGACGCCATCCGCGAGATGATTGCGGTGAAGAAGCCCGTGATCTTCGACTGCCGCGTCGACAAGCACGCCAATTGCTTCCCGATGATTCCCTCGGGAGAAGCGCATAATCACATGCTGATGGGCGACGACCTGACCGAAGCGGACATCGAGGCCGCCATTACCGAAGAAGGCAAGGTGATGGTCTAGGCGCAGGCAGGCTTGTCCGAACTCGCAATCTTTTGCACAACGTCGGAAGGATAGGGTTTCCCACCATGAGCCCCGGCAATCGAACGCTGCTGAGTTTCCTCCTGGGCCTCCGGGCCATCATGCTGATCGGCTCGGTCGGAGCGATGGTCGGCGCCCTGCTGATGTTCCTTCAGGGCGGCTTTTATCTGCATGAAGCCTGGTACAAGCTGATGACCCCCGCGCACGAAGTCGCGGAGCGTTCGGTGACCGTGCCCGTGTTGGAAGCGGTCGATGCCTTCCTGTTCGGCATCGTGCTGGTGATTTTCGCCTATGGCATCGCCATCGGCTTTGTTTTCAGCCTGCCCGAAGGCTACGGCCGGTCGCTGCCCAACTGGATGAAGATCGAGGGCGTGAGCCAGCTCAAGGGTATTCTGGCCGAGGTTGTGATCGTCGTGCTCATCGTGATCTTCGCGCGGGTTGTCGTCGGCACGGTGGATGCCAGAGAGCCGTTCCAGTGGTCGATTATCGTGCTTCCCGCCTCGATCCTCATGATCGCGATCGCCTTGCGCATGATCGAGCTCGCCGGCGGCAAGGGGCACGCAAGCAATGAGGGCGGCACGACAGACCCCGAGTCTGGGGGAGGGCATTGATGTCCCAGCCAGGCTCCGCCTATCCGCTCGAAAAGAAGGAAGAGAAGCTCGAGACCCACACCATGACCGTGCTCGTCGACAACGAGCCCGGCGTGCTCGCCCGCGTCATTGGCCTCTTTTCCGGCCGCGGCTACAACATCGAGTCCCTCACCGTTTCGGAGACCGAGCACGAGGCGCATCTTTCGCGCATCACCATCGTCACCACCGGCACGCCGATGGTGATCGAGCAGATCCAGCACCAATTGGAGCGCCTGGTGCCCGTGCATTCGGTGACCGACCTGACTGTGAAGGGCAATCCGATCGAGCGGGAGCTTGCCATGGTCAAGGTGGTTGGAACCGGCGAGAAGCGCGTCGAGGCCTTGCGCCTCGCCGAGGCCTTCCGCGCCGAGGTCATCGACGCCTCGACCGGGCATTTCGTCTTCGAGATCACCGGCAAACCGTCGAAAATCGATCAATTCGTGGCGCTGATGCAGCCGCTCGGCTTGGTCGAGGTAGCCCGCACCGGCATCGCCGCCATCTCCCGCGGTCCTGAGCGGATGTAGGTTAGGCGGCCGGCACTTGTCTTTTTCCGTTCTGGGCGTCACAAACGCCGCCGAACACACAGTCTGAGGTGCAGTTTTTCAGGGCAGGGGAGTTCGCATGCGCGTCTACTACGATCGGGATGCCGATCTCAATCTCATCAAGGGCAAGAAAGTCGCCATCATTGGCTACGGCAGGTCGCTGCCCAACTGGATGAAGATCGAGGGCGTGAGCCAGCTCAAGGGTATTCTGGCCGAGGTTGTGATCGTCGTGCTCATCGTGATCTTCGCGCGGGTTGTCGTC
>DATLXW010000080.1:0-4717 GCA_035575415.1 Methyloceanibacter sp.
CGTTTTGAGACGGACATTCATCCTGCCGGCGGCATGCCCGAACCAGAAGAGGTCCAGGATCGGGTCGTGCAGGGTGAAGAGGGCCCGCGTGGGGAGCCCCGACAGGACGCCGCACGCGAGCAGCCTCGGCATGAGAGCGAGCACGCCTCCGAAACGGTGATGGGCGGGGTCGAGCCGGCATCAAATCAAGTGCACGCCGAAGCACCTGAAGAATCGGAAGCGCCGCCCCGCCGCGGTTGGTGGCGGAGATGACGTGTCGCGACGACGGCACTCTCTTCGGCGGATTTTCCTTCGCGCCGAAGAGCATTCGCATTGCCTGTTTGTAATGCAAACGCACGCTCTCGTGTCACGTTGTCGCCGCATTCGAAAGTCAAGCAAAGGACACGCTTAGATACGGGAATTCAGTCGGTTAGCAGTCCTCGCCAGTGGCCGGCGCGGCACGGAACCGGCACCCGTATCCGGCCTCGCCGAGTGCAGATCATCGGGCCGATTGATGCCTTCTTGGGCCGTACCCCAAACCGGATTCGTGGCGAGGCGCTTCCGCCTCTCCATCTCGGCCGGCGTCGCAGCAATGCTGATCGGCGCCGTCCCGGCGCAAGCTCAGGGCATCATCCGCGACGCCGAGACCGAGGCTCTGTTGCGCGCCTACGCCAAACCCATCCTCAACGTGGCAGGACTGGGCTCGCAGGGAATCCGCATCCACATCGTCAATGACCGGCACTTCAACGCCTTCGTGGTCGATGGCCACAATATGTTCATGCATGCCGGGACGCTGATGAATGCAAAGACGCCCAATCAGGTGATCGGCGTGATCGCGCATGAGTGCGGGCATATCACCGGCGGACATCTTGCCCGCCTGCGCACGCAGGTGGCGCGGGCGAAATCGGCGGCGCTCATGTTGCAGCTATTGGGCCTAGCGGCAATGGCGGCTGGGGCGGCGACAGGCCAAGGCGGCATCGGACAAGCTGGAATGGGCGTTGCCGCGGGCGGCACGGATGCAGCCATCCGCACCCTTCTTGCCTACCGGCAGAATGAGGAATCATCCGCCGACCAAGCCGCGGTGACCTTCCTCAACGCTACCAAGCAATCCGGCCGCGGCATGATCGAAACCTTCGAGTTCATGGCCAGCAAGCTCGTCGGCATGCAAGGGATCGATCCCTACTTGCAGAGCCACCCGCTTCCCAATCAGCGCATCATACATCTCAAGGAGCTGGTTGCGGCCAGTCCCTATTACGAGAACGTCGATCCGCCCGAGCTTCAGTTCCGGCACGATCTGATGAAGGCCAAGCTGTTCGGCTTCCTCGATCAACCGCAGGCCGTTTTCGCCCACTATCCGCAGACCGACCAGAGCCTGCCCGCTATGTATGCCCGCGCGATTGCGACCTACCGGCAATCCGGCGTCAAAGTCGCCATGCCGCAACTTGACGCTCTGATCGCCGCACAGCCGAACAATCCTTACTTTTATGAAATAAAGGGCCAGTTCCTATTCGAGAGCGGCAATCCCAAGGCTGCGGTTCCGCCGTTGCGGGAGGCGGTGAGACTCGCCCCCAACGAAGCGCTGTTGCGCATCATGCTCGCCCAGGCCCTGCTCGGCACCAACGATTATGCCGTGACTGACGAAGCGATCACCAATCTGCGCACGGCTCTTGCCCGGGAGGATTCATCGGCCATGGGGTACCGCCAGCTTGCCGTGGCTTATGCCCGCAAGGCGGAAAGGACCCAGGCGGCGGGGGCCAAGCGGCTCTTCATGGCCCAAGCCGAGCTTGCATCCGCCGAAGCCTATTTCTATGAAGGGCAATTGAAACTCGCCAAGCAACAGGCCAAACGCGCGAGAGACGGATTTATCGACGGTACGCCGAACTGGATCAGAGCCGACGATATCCTGGCCTTTCAAGTACCTCGAACCAACTAACTTCGTAACCTCCCGGAGAATCCCCGCCATGCCCCTTAAGACAGGCCTTGCCACCGCCCTGGTGGCTGCCGTCGTGGCCGCCCTTGTCAGCGCCGCAACGCTCCTCGTGATCTGGCGAACCGCGCCGGATGTCGTCGACGCGCCTCAGGCCGCCCTGGATGAGAAGAGAGTGGCCGATATTGTGCGCGATTATCTCACCAAGAATCCCGAGATCCTGGTGGAGATGACGAACGAGCTCGACAAGCGGCAGCAGGCCCAGCAGGCGGAGCAGCAGGAAAAAGTGATCAGCGAGAATGCCGAGGCGATCTTCCGCTCGCCTCTTGCCTACTCGGCGGGCAATCCCGACGGAGACGTCACGGTGGTCGAGTTCTTCGACTACAATTGCGGCTACTGCCGCCGCGCGTTGCCGGACGTCGTGAAGCTCGTCGAGAGCGACGACAAGGTGAAACTCGTACTCAAGGAGCTGCCGATTTTTGGCGAGGAGTCCGAAGGGGCGGCAAAAGTCGCGCTCGCCGCCGGCAAGCAGGGCAAGTATTTCGAGATGCATCAGAAGCTGTTCTCTGAGCCTGGCAAAGCCAGCAAGGAGAAGGGCCTGAAGATTGCCCAGGAGCTCGGCCTCGACATTCCGCAACTGGAGAAGGACATGCAGGATCCCTCCATCCAGCAGGCGCTCGATGAGGCAAGGGAGCTTGCGCAGAAGCTCGGCCTCCAGGGCACTCCCCTTTACCTGATCGGCGATCGCTCAATTCCCGGCGCTCCCGACGACCTTTACGACCAGCTGGTGGCCAAGGTCGCGGAGATTCGGGAGAAGGGCTGCAAGGCGACGTGCTGAGCGGAAGATCTGCCTAACCCTCTTCGCGGCGCATTTTGCCGAACGGCCGAAAAGCTGATAAAGGGGCCCGATTGCAATGGCCGGACCAACGCAGCCAAGGCTGCGGACCGGCTTTCTCGGGCAGTTTCCAGCCGCCATGGCGAAGCCAATCTACGTTTTGAACGGCCCCAACCTTAATCTGCTTGGGACCCGCGAGCCGGAAGTCTACGGCCGGGAGACCTTGGAGGATCTGCGCGTGCGATGCGAACGGAAGGCGGCTGCAGTAGGGTTTCCGCTCGTATTTCGCCAGAGCAACCACGAGGGCGAGCTGGTGGCATGGATCCAGGAAGCACGAAGCGAGGCCTCGGGTCTTATCCTCAATGCTGGGGCCTTTACTCATACCTCGATCGCCATCCTCGATGCGCTGCTTGCCTGCCCCGTCCCCTCGATCGAGGTCCATCTGTCCAATATTTTCACCCGCGAGCCCTTCCGCCAGCATTCCTATATTTCCAAGGCGGTCCGGGGTGTGATCTGCGGGTTCGGCGCGATAGGCTACGAGCTGGCGATCGAGGCGCTCGCCGCCATGATCGCCGCCAAGCCGTCGAAGTGATAGGGAGAGCGAGCCGCCTATGACGCAACAAGGGGGCAACTTCGACAAAGATCTCATCCGCGAGCTTGCTTCGCTGCTCGAGGAAACCGGCCTCACCGAAATTGAGATCGAGCATGAAGGACGCCGGATCAGGGTCGCGCGCGGGGTGAATTTGACGACCACGCTGACGACAAGCTCGGATGTGCCCCCGGCGGAGCCGCGCGAGAGCGCCCGACCCGCCAAACGTGCCGCAGGCCAGCCGTCCAGCCCGGGTCAGGAGTTCGTCATTCATCCCGGCACGGTGACTTCGCCCATGGTCGGCACCGCCTATCGCTCGCCGGAGCCTGGCGCGCCACCCTTTGTCGAGGTCGGCTCCAAGGTCGTCGCCGGGCAGACGATCCTTATTATCGAAGCCATGAAGACCATGAACCAGATCCCCTCGCCCCGCGCCGGCACCGTCGTCGCCATTCTCGTCGAGGACGGCCAGCCGGTCGAATACGGCGAGCCTTTGGCGGTGATCGAGCAACGCTAGCCGGGGCGCGATGTTCGACAAGATCCTGATCGCCAACCGGGGAGAGATCGCGCTTCGCATCGAACGGGCTTGCAAGGAGCTTGGCATCGCCACGGTCGCGGTGCATTCCACCGCCGATGCCGACGCCATGCATGTGCGCCTGGCCGACGAAAGCGTCTGCATTGGCGCAGCCCCGGCCAAGGAGAGTTACCTCAACATCCCCTCGATCGTCGCCGCCTGCGAGATCACTGGCGCCGATGCCGTGCACCCGGGCTATGGCTTTCTGGCGGAAAACCCCCGTTTTGCCGAAATTCTCGAAGAGCACGACATCACCTTCATCGGTCCGTCGGCCGAGCATGTCAGGCTGATGGGCGACAAGATCCTGGCCAAGGAAACGGCGCGTTCGCTCGGCATCCCCGTCGTGCCGGGCTCAGGCCCCCTCAACGATCTCGATGAGGCGCTCCGGTTCGCGCGCGAGATCGGTTTTCCCGTGCTCATCAAGGCCGCGGCGGGTGGCGGCGGGCGCGGCATGAAGCTCGCGCTCGACGAAAGCGAACTCGCGCCGGCCATGTCGACGGCGCGCAACGAGGCCCGCGCGGCCTTTGGCGATCCCACCGTTTATCTCGAGAAGTATCTCACCCACCCGCGCCATATCGAGGTGCAGGTGCTCGCCGACGGCCAGGGCAACGCCATCCATCTGGGCGAACGCGATTGCTCTTTGCAGCGCCGGCACCAAAAGCTGTGGGAGGAAGCCCCCTCGCCGGCCTTGAACGAAAGCGAGCGGGTCCGCATCGGAGAGATTGTCGCCACGGCGATGCGTCAACTACGCTATCGCGGGGTCGGCACGGTTGAGTTCCTCTATGAGGGCGGAGAGTTCTATTTCATCGAGATGAA
>DATLXW010000081.1:0-21176 GCA_035575415.1 Methyloceanibacter sp.
ATCATCCGCTCCCATCTTTCCGAGTCATTTCGAATCGTTGCAGGCGCGCCGTCAACCAGCGAATGAGCCTCTTGACCGGCGTCAAAGCCGCCTCTCCCGCCTGGGATAAGCTTTCAACGTCGGGGCGGAGCGCTGCCCGCCCATTGGAAGGCAAATCGAGCCGATGGAGACTCAGATGGCGATGCTGAAAGTGATTGAAGTTCTTTGTGAATCTGACAAAAGCTGGGAGGATGCGGCGCAAACGGCGGTGGCGCGGGCGAACGATACGCTGCGCAATGTCCGTTCCATCTGGATCGACAATTTCGAGGCGACAGTCGAGAACGGCAAGATCAAGAAGTACCGTATCAACGGCAAAATCTCCTTCGTGCTCGAAGGTTAACCGCGCTTGTAGGGCGATTCCTCCGAAAGGAGTGCGATGTCGCGAGCGACGGCACGGCGCTCGCGCTTCAGGTAATCGGCAACGGCGCGGCGGAAGGCAGGGTCGGCGATGTAGTGTGCGCTATAGGTTTCGCACGGCAAATAGCCGCGGGCGAGCTTGTGTTCCCCTTGCGCCCCCGCCTCGACGCGCGCGAGCTTGTGCTCGATGGCGAAATCTATGGCCTGATAATAACAGATCTCGAAATGCAGGAACGGACGATGTTCGATGCCGCCCCAGTAACGGCCGAACAGGGTGTCTTGTCCCAGGACGTTCAACGCGCCGGCGATATAGCGGGTAGCCCGCTTGGCAAGGATAAGCACTAGCCGGTCGGCCATGCTCTCGCGCAATAGGCTGAAACATTCGCGCGTGAGATAAGGCGACCCCCATTTGCGCAAGCCGGTCTCCATGTAAAAGGCGAAGAAGGCGTCGAGGTGGGTTTCGGTCATGTCGCTCCCAGTGACCCATTCGATCTCGATGCCATCGCAGATCGCCTCGCGCCGCTCGCGCCTGATCGCCTTGCGTTTGCGCGATGCAAGCGCTGAGAGGAAATCCTCGAAACTGGCGTAGCCCTCGTTCGTCCAGTGAAACTGCTGGTCGATCCGCCGCAGCAGACCGAGCTCGCCAGCAAGCTGCCATTCGGCGCGCGTCGGGAAGGTAATGTGCAGGGAGGAAACGCCGACCCGGTCGGCAATCTGCACCGCGGCCTCAAGCAAGATCGCTTGGCGTTCGGCCTCGTCATCGCCCGGACGCACCAGCAAGCGGCGCCCCGTGACCGGCGTGAAGGGAACCGAGACCTGTAGCTTCGGGTAGTAGCGGCCTCCGGCGCGCATGTAAGCCTCGGCCCAGCCATGGTCGAAGACATATTCGCCTCGGCTATGCGATTTGAGATAACAGGGCATGCAGCCGAGCAATTGGCCGGAGGCATCCTCGAGCAGCAGATGCTGCGGCAGCCATCCGGTCTTTGCCGTAGCCGAGCCGCTGTGCTCCAAGGCACGCAAGAACGCATGTGAAATGAATGGGTTATGCTGAGGCCTGGCGCAGGCGTCCCAGGCTTGTGCCGGCACCTCGGCAATCGCGGAGACGGTGCGCACGATTAGCGCGCGGGTGCCGGTCGGCGGCGAAGCGGCAGGCGGTCTTTCGATGTCGCCCATGACTACGGCGCGATCCTTTCGAAAATCATGGCGTCGGCATAGCGCATGGCGCGCTCGCGCTCTTCTTCGCAGCGCACCGTCCATGTAAGCAGGGGAAGGCCGAACAAAAAGCGCGCGATCAGGGGTGCGACCGCGGGAAGCGCCTTAATATCGTAGGCGATGAAGTCCGGTCTCGCGACGACCGCAGTCAAAAGGTGACGCATCTGAAAGCGCTGCCAAGATGAAAGTTGCGGCCAGTGGCGCAGATCGTCGAAGCGTTCGGCGATCAGTCCGCGCGGCAGATTGGGCGCGAGATCGCGAAAGGCGGACACACAATAAGGATCGAAGGACATCACCGCGACCGGCCCGGGGTAAGGTGCAAGCATTGCGGCGATATTGCGCTCGAACAGGCCTGCGCGTGTCCACGTGCTTTTCACTTCGAGGATGAGCGGTACATGGCCGTTCACGAGCGCAAGCAGGGCAGGGAAGGAGAGAATGAAGTCCGGACCGTCGCGCAATGGAATCTTCGCAAGCGCCTCCGCACTTAACGCCGCCACCGGTCCGCTCGCGGCGGTCAACCGGTCGAGCGTCGCGTCGTGGAACACGATCGGCAGATGGTCGGCCGTGCATTGCAGATCGACCTCGATGGCGAAACCGGCGCCGATCGCCGCGCGCACGGAAGACGCGCTGTTTTCGGCGATGCCCCTTGCTGCATCATGCAGCCCGCGATGGGCGATCGGCCGCTTCAACCAATACAGTCCGGCCATGTAAGATGCGCTCGAACAATGCGCTTAAGCAGGCCTAGTCTATCGCAAAGAGGGCGTCGACTTCGACGGCCGCATTGAGGGGCAAACTCGAGCAGCCGATTGCCGCGCGCGTATGCCGCCCCTTCTGGCCGAGCACCTTCACCATCAGCTCGGAGGCGCCGTTGACTACCTTGGGATGGTCGGCAAAACCGGGTGCAGCATTGACGTAACCGGTGAGGCGCAAGCATTGCACGATGCGGTCGAGATCGCCCAATGCGGCCTTGGCCTGGGCGAGGATATTCAAGGCGCAGAGCCGCGCCGCTTGCTGGCCCTGAACGACATCGAGGGCCGCCCCAAGCGTGCCGGTCAAAGCAATTTTTCCATCTTTGAGGGGGAGTTGGCCTGAGACGAAAAGCTGGCCGCCGAGATGGACGAAGGGAACATAGTCGGCGAGCGGGGCGGCGACCTCGGGAAGAACGAGGTCGAGCGCTTTTAGCCGTGCTTCGATTTCTCCCGCCATCGCTGCCTCCATCGCTTTCCCGCGTGTCCTGGCGACGGACCATTAAGCAAATGGCCGCCGCCCGCAAGCCGTCAGGATCGCATTTTGCGCCTCTTGTCGGGCGCGGGCGTTGGTGCGAAAACCAGTGCCCCCGGTCACTTGCCGGGCGCAAGCCTGAACTTAACCGCGAGTTCCGTATGGCCGTGCCGTATCTGCGCTTGAGCCTGTTGCTGCTGCTGGCGCTTATGGGCGCGAGCGGGACGGCCGACGCCTTCGCCGCGAAGGAGCCGAACAAGCTCGTGGCGCATCGCGCCGTCTATGAAATGACGCTCGACGACGCGAGGTCCGCATCGGGAATCACCGGCGTCGACGGGCGCATGGTCTTCGAGTTCACCGGCTCTCCCTGCAACGGCTATTCGCTCAATATGCGAATGGTCACGCATATGACCGACTCGCAGGGCCAGACCAATCTGACCGACCTGAGATCCTCGACCTGGGAGCAGGGCGACGGGCAGAAGTTCCGCTTCCAATCGGCTCAATATTTGAATGACCGGCTTGGCGACGTCACCATGGGCCGGGCAGTGCGCGAAACTCCCAACGCGGCGGTCAAAGTGAAGCTTAGCCAGCCTTCGCCGGCCGAACTCAACCTTACCGGTCAAATCCTGTTTCCGACCCAGCATAGCCTTGCCCTGATTGAAGCGGCGCAGGCCGGGCACAAGATTTTCCAGGCGCAGATTTACGACGGCTCTGAAAAGGGGCAGAAGGTCTACGACACAACTACCTTCATCGGTGAGAAGGTGCCACCTGGCGGAGACAAGGAGCTCGAATCCGCCGCCAAAGAGAAGGGACTTGGCGAACTCCCCTCTTGGCCGGTGTCGATCGGCTACTTCGAGCTTAACGGCGGCGACCTGACACCCTCCTATCAGATCGATTTCCGGCTTTACGAGAATGGCGTGAGCCGCGAGCTGTTGATCGATTACGGCGACTTCTCGATTCACGGCACCCTGACCGCGCTTGAATACTTACCGGTCCCCGAATGCCGCTAAAGGCTACCGCCATGCGGGCCCACTTTGGGCAGAAAACCAGCGGTTTTCCTGCGCTTTTGCCACACCTCTAAAGAAATTGGTTACGGGTTTGCGGCGAAACTCCCCGGGCCGAGAGGATGGGAGAACGTCACAATGTTCTGGTGGGTCAAACCGGCCCCGAGCGACATGGTGCATTTCGATCAGATCGCCCATCATGGGAGGACCGAATCGCCAGGGCCGAGGCCGATGACGAAAACCGTTTTGATCGTGGAAGACAATGAGCTCAATATGAAGCTGTTCCACGATCTGCTCGACGCCCACGGATACAAGACGCTGCAAACCCGCAATGGGATGGAGGCGTTGGCGCTTGCGCGGGAGCATCGTCCGGATCTGATCTTGATGGACATTCAGCTGCCGGAAGTGTCCGGACTGGAAGTCACCAAGTGGCTTAAGGAAGACGACCAGCTGCGGGCCATCCCGGTGGTGGCCGTGACCGCCTTCGCCATGAAGGGAGACGAGGAGCGCATCCGGGAGGGTGGCTGCGAAGCTTACATTTCGAAGCCGATTTCCGTCTCCATGTTCCTCGATACGGTCAGGCAGTTCATCGGCGAGGCTCGGTAACCGGTCATGACCGCGCGCGTTCTCGTCGTCGACGATGTCGACGCCAATCTGAAATTGCTGGAGGCGCGCCTGACGGCCGAGTATTTCGAGGTGCGCACGGCGCGCAGCGGTTCCGAAGCGTTGCAAATCTGCGGCAAAGAAACGGCCGACGTCGTCCTGCTCGATTTAATGATGCCGGGCATGGATGGATTCGAGGTGTGCCGCAGGCTGAAAACCGATGCGCGAACGCAGCATATCCCGGTGATCATCGTTACGGCGCTCGACCAGCCCTCCGATCGGGTTAAAGGTCTCGAGGCCGGGGCGGACGATTTTCTCACCAAGCCTGTGGACGACATCGCCCTGATCACGCGCGTGAAGAATCTGGCGCGGCTCAAAATGCTCACCGACGAGATGCTGATGCGCGCTTCGACCGAAGAGCAGATGGGCTATGCGGCGACGCTCGGCGCCAGACTAGATCAGTTCGGCCGCGGAGGACGCATCCTCCTGGTCGAGGACCGCGACCGCTCGGCCGAGCGGATCATGAGGGCACTCGCCGAGGAGCACCATATGCAGCACGAGGCCGATCCCGCGCGGGCTCTGTTACAGCTGCCGGACGGGAATTTCGACCTGCTGATCGTGAGCTTGAGCCTGGACCATGCCGACGGTTTAAGGCTGTGCTCGCAGGTCCGATCCCTCGACCGAACCAGGCATCTTCCCATCATGGTCATCATCGAGCCGGGGGACGACGCCAAGCTGCTCAGAGCCCTCGATATGGGGATCAACGATTACATCGCCCGTCCGGTCGACGCCAATGAGCTCCTTGCGCGGGTGCGTACCCAGATCAAGCGCAAGCGCTACACCGACTATCTCCGCTCGCGGCTCGAGGAAACCGTGGAAATGGCAATCCTCGACCCGCTAACGGCGTTGCACAATCGCCGCTACATGACGAGCCACTTGAAAACGCTTTTTGAGGAAGCTTCGCAGCGCGGTAAACCGCTTTCGGTACTGCTGCTCGATATCGATTACTTCAAGGCGGTGAACGACAGCTACGGCCACGACGCGGGCGATTCGGTGTTGCGCGAATTCGCGGCGCGCGTCCGCCGCAATATCCGGGGCATCGATCTCGCCTGCCGGCTGGGCGGCGAAGAATTCGTGGTGATCATGCCGGATACCGATCTCGCTAAGGCATATCGCGTCGGCGAGCGCTTGCGCCAATGCATCGCGGCAGCGCCGTTCTATGCCGGCGAGCGGATCGGCACGTTGCAAGTCACGGCGAGCGTCGGCGTGGCGTCGCTCGAGTTTCCCGACGATACGCCCGAGCTGATCCTCAAGCGAGCGGATCAGGCGCTCTATTGTGCCAAGCGCGACGGGCGCAACCGGGTTGTCGCCGACGCGGCCTAAGTTCGGCCCCCGTCGGCCGCAAACGAATCACTTTTCAGGGTGTTCTGGCCGCGGTGCGCTTCTCGGAGGAGCGCAGTCACTTTACGCATCACCTGAAGGCTTAACCTTAAGGCTTTACAATGCCTCATATTTTATCGTATTAAGCGCAGGATTAGGGTTGATTTTGCGCCGTCGTCGGCCTTTTATGTCTGCCTATTGCCGACGAAACGAACGGGGAAGTTTGGGATCTCGGGGGTCTAGCGGGGCAGAAACAGTCCGTGTCTTCCGAACCCGGCTATCCTCGTCGAACGAGATAACCCTGCGGAATGCTCAGGTCCGCCGCATCTCCTGGGTCCGTAGGGTTCGGCCGGCCGGAGCGCGGTAGAGTGGCCTCCTCGTTAGCGCCGCGTTTCGGCCGGCCACCAAGTCAAACGACCAAGCCCTCTTTAGGTCTTTGGCTTGTCCGGTCGGCCCCCAGTCACGCCAAGTCTGCCCGCTAACAGCCGAGCGTGGCTGCGGGGCAGGCCAACCGTGAAGCTGGCCGGTCCTACTTGATTTTCGCTTCTTTGAATTCGACGTGCTTGCGCGCGACCGGATCGTATTTCTTAAATACGAGTTTTTCGGTCTGATTGCGCGGATTCTTCTTCGTCACGTAGTAATAGCCAGTGCCGGCTGAACTCACGAGCTTGATCTTCTGGGTGACGGGCTTGGCCATCTCAATCCTCAAACTGCAAAACCGGCGGGCAACCTACTCGCTCAAGGGCGGAAGTCAAGCCGGTGCGAAGGCTTGGCCACCGGATCAGGGTTGAACGGCTCGATCAATTCCTCTCCTTCGGTATTCGGATCGAACCCGTGCATCCGGAGTGCCCATTGTAGGGCGACGAGCGCCCCTTTGATCGGAGGCAGAAGCAGGAGCGTCATCGCCACGGTGAGGGGCAGCCAGATCGCAGCATGGACCCATAAAGCAGGTCTGAATGCCATCTCCACGGCGAGAACCAAGCTCACCACGACATGGCCCACGATGACGATGGTGAAATAGGCCGGTGCATCGTCCGCCCGATGATGGTGCAGCTCTTCGCCGCAAACGGGACACACGTCGGCAACCTTGAGATAGCGGCGAAACATGGCTCCCTTGCCGCAGGCCGGGCATTTCAAGGCCGCACCTCGGAGCAAAGAGCGGAGAACCGGGCGCGCCGCTTCCGTATCGCCGCCGAATTGATGGACCGCCGCCGGCCCGGCACTCTTTTGCATTTCAATCCTACCTACCGGCCCGTCCTAACGGCGATTTCCTCCGGCACTCCCGCCCCGCCCGCGAGACTTACGCTTGTAATGCCGGGTTTCGCGCTTGTCATGCCGAGCGGGGGCGCCTTTTGGTCGCGGCCCGAGCGAACGGCCTTCGCTTAGCATCTCGAAGCGCAAGGCGCCCGCCGTCGGAATTGCCTCGACCAACCTGACGGCGACCGGATCGCCGAGGCGATAGGCGAGACCCGTATCTTCGCCGACAAGCGCATGACGAAGTTCGTCGTGATAGAAATATTCGTGCCCGATCGATGAGGCGGGAACGAATCCGTCGGCGCCGGTTTCGATCAATCTGACGAACAGACCGGTCCGCACCAATCCCGACACACGTGCCTGGAAGGTTGCGCCGATGCGGTCGGCAAGGTAAGCGGCAATCAGCCGGTCGGCGGTGTCGCGCTCGGCGGCCATCGCCCGGCGCTCGGTATCGGAAATGGCCTGCGCGATCTCGTCGAGTTCATCGATCTCGGCATCGGTCAGTCCTCCTTCGCCGAGACCGAGCGCGCGCACCAAAGCACGGTGCACGATGAGATCGGCATAGCGGCGGATGGGCGAAGTGAAATGCGTGTATCGGCGCAAGTTGAGGCCGAAATGCCCGAAATTGGCCGCCGAGTATTCCGCCTGGGCTTGACTGCGCAGAATGACCTCACCGACGAGGTCGGCGACCGGCGTGGCGCGCGTGTCGGCGAGAATGCGGTTGAACTGCGCCGGTCTTAAAGTGCCGGATTTCGGCAGCTTGATCCCGAGGGTGCTCAAAAATTCGCCCAGCGACGCGAGCTTCTCCTTCGAGGGACTGTCATGCACGCGGTAGATGAGCGGCGAGCGCTTCGCCTCCAGCGTCTCGGCTGCGGCGACGTTGGCGGCGATCATGAATTCCTCGATCAAACGATGCGAGTCGAGGCGGGGAGGGGTGATGACACCGCGGACTCGTCCTTCCTCGTCAAGCAGGATCTTGCGCTCGGGCAGGTCGAGTTCGAGCGGGCCGCGCGCCGCCCGCGCCAAAGCAAGGCTGGCATAGGCCCCCCACAAAGGCCGCAGAGGGCTTTCGAGCAGCGGCCCGGTGATCTCGTCCGGCCGCCCGTCGATCGCCGCCTGGGCCTGCTCGTAAGTGAGGCTCGCCGCGGAGCGCATCAGGCCGCGGAAGAAGCGGTGGGAAAGCTTGTTGCCGTCCTTGTCGAATACCATGCGCACGGCGAGGCAGGCGCGGTTATCGCCCTCGGTAAGCGAGCAAAGTCCGCCGGAGAGCCGTTCGGGCAGCATCGGAACCACGCGATCCGGGAAGTAGACCGAGTTGCCGCGCTTGCGCGCCTCCCGATCGAGCGCGCTTCCGGGCCGCACATAGGCGGAGACATCGGCTATCGCCACGATAACCACCCAGCCGCCGC
Source organism: Methyloceanibacter sp. (assembly GCA_035575415.1). Lineage (GTDB taxonomy): Bacteria > Pseudomonadota > Alphaproteobacteria > Rhizobiales > Methyloligellaceae > Methyloceanibacter. The sequence goes on from DATLXW010000081.1 coordinate 8,480, forward strand.
GATTTTGCGGATTGGGGTCTGGTTCGGCAAAAACGGCGTCGTCATGATCGCGCGCGTCCCAAGGATCGATGGTGACGAGCGGAAGGTGGCGCAAATCCTCGCGGCGTTTCAGTTCGGGTTCCCCGGCGGCGCCTGCTTCGGCCAGCGCCGCTTCACTGAAAGTGTCGGGAATGCCGTGCGCGTGCACGGCAATCAGGCTCATCAGTTGCTGCGCCTGCGGATTGCCGAGGCGTTCGATGACGCGTGCGGTCTGCACGCCCATGCGCGCGCCGCGAATCTCGAAACGCACCAGTTCGCCATTTTCCGCGTCAGCGGTCGAACCGCGTGTCACCGGCCATTCCTTCAATTGCCTGCGATCGATGGGATCGATCACACCCGTACCGCCGGGAAGGGCGCGAAAAATGCCGAGCAGGCTGCGCGTGACGCGAGCGAGCCGCTTGATGGTGCGGGCCTGGTAAGGATAGCCGGTCTCGGCGGAAAGCGGCGTGATACGCGCAAGCACGCGGTCGCCGACGCCGGCGACCTGCCCCACCTCGCGCTTGCTCGCCACCATGAGGATGCGTGGCGCGGGACCATGCTCCTCGTCCCACGTCGCCGGCCTTGCCACGAATTCGCCATCGGCGTCGCGGCCAGTGATTTCGAGCACGGTGACCGGCGGCAGTACGCCTGGACGGGATAGCTTACGGCGCGAGCCGGCGATGAGACCGTCGTCGGCCATGTTGCGCAGCAATTCCTTCAGTGCGATCCGATCGCTGCCTTTGACGCCGAAAGCGCGCGCAATCTCGCGCTTGCCAGGCTTTCCGGCGGTGGTGGAGAGGAAATCGAGAATTTCCTGCCGCGAAGGAAGTTTGCTCACAGCTTTTTTGTGCGCGGCGCCCCTAACCTTTGCCACGGCGCCGCTCAGCTAGCCGTCTCCTCGACGGCCTCTTTGTCGCTCTTTGCAGTCCTGCCCGGCCCCTTCTTGACCGCCTTCTTCTTGGCGGGACCCTTGGCGGCCCGTGCGGCGATCAGGCCGACCGCCTCTTCCAGCGTGATCTCTTCCGGCTCACGGTCCTTGGGCAGAGTGGCGTTGACCTTGCCATGCTTCACATAGGGCCCATAGCGGCCGCTGAGGACCTGCACTTTCCCGCCAAGCTCGGGGTGCTCGCCGAGGTCCTTGACGACATTGGGACCGCGCCTTGCGCGCGAAGAAGCCGCCCTTTCAGCAAGCAGGCTCACCGCCCGGTTCAGTCCTACTTCGAACACGTCTTCGGGGGCGCTCAAGCTCGCATATTTGCCCTCATGTTGTACGTAGGGGCCGAAGCGTCCGAAGCCGGCCGTGATCGGCCTGCCCGTCTCGGGATGAAGACCCACCTCGCGCGGCAGCGACAAGAGCGCGAGCGCGCGCTTAAGATCGATGGCCTCCGGATCAGTTCCCTTCGGGATCGAGGCGCGCTTCGGCTTTTCGCCGCCATTCTGCTCGCCAAGCTGCACATAGGGGCCGAAACGCCCGGTGCGCAGCGTTACGTCAAGTCCGGTCTCCGGATCGGTCCCGAGCAGTTTCCCCTCGGCCAGAGAGGCCTTCTCGCCATTGGTGTCGGCGAGCTGACGCGTATAGCGGCAGTCGGGATAGTTGGAGCAGCCGATAAAAGCGCCGAACTTGCCGACTTTGAGGCTCAGGCGCCCCGCGCCACAGGAAGGACAGGCTCGAGGGTCCGTACCCGGCCCGGTGCTCGGAAAGATGTGCGGGCCCAACAACTCATTCAGCGCATCCAGAACCTCGGTGATGCGCAATTCGCCGATTTCGTTCACCGCGGCGATGAAGTCGCGCCAGAAATCGCGAAGCACGTCCTTCCATTCGAGTTCGCCGGCGGAAATGCGGTCGAGCTTTTCCTCGAGGTCGGCGGTGAAGTCGTATTCGACGTAGCGGCGGAAGAAGCTTTCGAGAAAGGCCGTGACGAGACGGCCCTTGTCCTCGGGCACCAGGCGCTTCTTGTCGAGACGGACATATCCGCGGTCGCGCAGCACGTTGAGCGTAGTGGCGTAAGTCGACGGGCGACCGATGCCCAGTTCCTCCATCTTCTTGATGAGGGTGGCTTCGGTATAGCGCGGCGGCGGCTCGGTGAAATGCTGCTTGGCTTCGACCGTGCGCAGATTGAGCGCATCGCCAACCGCAAGCGGCGGCAGCGCTCCATCTTCGCCCGTCGCTTCGTCCACGCCTTCCTCGTAAATCTTGAGAAAGCCGTCGAAGCGGATGACGGATCCAGACGCCCTGACGCCGTAATGTTTGCCGTCCGAGCCCGCAACGTCGATGTCGGCGGTGGTGCGTTCGATCTCGGCGCTTGAGGCTTGGCTTGCAAGCGTCCGCTGCCAGATCAGCTTGTAGAGCTTATAGGCGTCGTCATCGAGATAGCGGCGGACCTTGTCGGGGTCCTTGCCGAAGTCGGTCGGCCTAATGGCTTCGTGCGCTTCTTGCGCGTTCTTGGCCTTGGTCTCGTACTGGCGCGGGGAAGCGGGCACGTAGCGGTCGCCATAAAGCTTGGCAACGAGGCGGCGGACGGCGGCGACGGCCTCCGGCACGATCTGCACGCCATCGGTGCGCATATAGGTGATAAGGCCTTCGGCTTCGCCGCCCATCTCCACGCCCTCGTAGAGTCGTTGCGCAAGCTGCATGGTATGGCGAGGGGAGAAGCCGAGCTTGCGGGACGCCTCTTGCTGTAGCGTCGAAGTGGTGAAAGGAGCGGCCGGATTGCGGCGCTGCGCCTTGCTTTCGACATTGGCGACCTTGTAGCGGCCGCCTTCGAGCGCGGCCTTGAGCCGGTCTGCGGTCGCTTGATCGGGAATGTCAAATTTGTCGAGCTTCTTGCCTTCGGCGGTGACGAGCCGGGCTAAGAAGGCTTCGTTCTTGGCCGTGGCCAACTCGGCCATGATCGACCAGTATTCCTGCGGCCTAAATTGCTCGATCTCGAGTTCGCGGTCGCAGACGAGCCTAAGCGCGACCGATTGCACGCGGCCGGCGGAGCGGGCGCCGGGCAATTTGCGCCAAAGAACCGGCGAGAGAGTAAAGCCGACGAGGTAATCCAGGGCGCGGCGGGCGAGATAGGCGTTGACCAGGGGCTCGTCGATCTTGCGCGGATGGCGCAAGGCGTCGAGCACGGCCTCTTTGGTCACCGCGTTGAATACGACCCGTTCGACCGCAACCTTGTCCAGGGCCTTCTTGCGGTCGAGGACTTGCAGAACATGCCAGGATATAGCCTCGCCCTCGCGGTCGGGGTCGGTGGCGAGGATCAGTTTGTTCGCTCCCTTCACCGCCTTGGCGATCTCGTCGAGACGCTTGGCCGCCTGGGGCTCGACGTCCCAATGCATGGCGAAGTCCTTCTCGGGCTCCACCGAGCCGTTTTTCGAGGGCAGGTCGCGGACATGGCCGTAGGAGGCGAGCACACGGTAACCGGGCCCCAGATACTTATTGACGGTCTTGGCCTTGGCTGGCGATTCGACGATGACGATGTTCATTAAAACGTTCCTAGCCGCGCCAATTGCGTCGGGCTGAGGGCAGCGGGCCCGGCTGGACCCAGGTTATGGGCCGGAAAATGGTGTCTAGCCCGGCCGGTGTCAAATCCGGCTTAATGGCTTGACAACTTATAGGCGTGTCAAATAACTAGGACAACCATTAGCTGTTCATCGAGCCATTGTTTTTAGAGGGGCGGCCCGGGCTTTGAATCTGCCCCTTTTTTGCCGCGTTGAGGGCCAGGACAAAAGGATCAGAGTAAGGCAGTTCACGATGGCGGGGACGGGCGCCAGACCTCCTCAAGACAGTGCAACGACAGCGGGTGAGGCTTCGCACCTCTCGCATGGCGAGGCTGCGGAATATATTGCCGCCATGCTGGAAGGGCTGCGTCACGTGGCAAAGAGCGCCCGGATGCCATTTCTTGCCTATCTCATCGACGTCGCATTGGAGGAAGCCAAAACTCAAAAAGCGCCTCGAGCCTAAGCTTTCCCCGCATATACTACATCTTGAGCGACACCAGCTGTCGGCCGTGGCGCTGAAGCCTGCCGGCAAGGTCGAGTTCGAGCAGAACGATATGGACCTTTCTTGCCGGGACGCCGGTCGTCCGGATGAGTTCGTCGATATCGACGGGGCTTGGTCCAAGCGCGCCGACTATCAGCTCGCGTTCGCTCTGCCGAATATCAGGCAGGGGTTGCGGAGGTCGGTGTGCGTCGGCCGCGGCAAGTTCGGGCGGCGGCGCGATCGGGCGTCCCAGGATCGGCGCTAGCACATCGATGATATCGCGCGCGGAGGTGACGAGACAGGCGCCTTGCTTCAACAGATTGTTGGTCCCCGCCGAACGCGGGTCGAGCGGGCTCCCCGGAACGGCGAAGACCTCACGCCCTTGTTCACCGGCGAGACGCGCCGTGATCAAGGATCCTGAGCGTTCGGCCGCCTCGACCACGACGACGCCGAGGGAAATGCCGGAGATCAGACGATTGCGGCGGGGGAAGTCCTTGCCGCGCGGCGCGAGTCCGGGCGAGCGTTCAGTGATGAGGAGGCCGCGCGCGCCGATCGCGTGCTGCAACTCTTCGTTTTCCGGCGGATAGACGATATCGATTCCGCCGGCCAGCACGGCGATAGTGCCATGGTCGAGCGCGGCGATGTGGGCGGCGGTGTCGATGCCGCGCGCAAGGCCGGAGGCGATGGCGAAGCCTTCGAGCGCAAGATCGGTGGCGAGCTGGCGGGTGAATTTCTGTCCCACGGCGGAGCCGTTGCGGGCGCCGACCACGGCGACGATGGGAATGTCGGCAAGATCGAGCCTGCCCTTGACATAAAGGAGAGGCGGCGGCGCATCGACCTGAGCCAGTGCCGGCGGGTACCCCGGCTCGCCGATAGCGACCAGGTTTGCGCCGAAGCTTTCGGCGGTGTCGAGTTCGCTCTCCGCCTCGGCCTCGCTATAGAGGCGGATGTCGCCGCGGCCGCCCCGGCGCGAGAGAATAGGCAGCGCCTCGATCGCGGCCTCGGCGCCGCCGAATTCATTCACGAGCGCGCGGAAGGTGGCCGGGCCGACATTTTCGCTGCGGATCAATCTGAGCCAAGCCAGGCGCTGCTGCCGGGTGAGCCTTTGCGCACGGGGCGGCCGGCCAGACGGACTAGGACTTGTTTTCGCCAATGCGCGTTTCCTCGCCTCGCACGAGCCGGCGGATATTCCCGGCATGACGAATATAAAGAAGGACAGTGAGGAGGAGGAACAGGGCGGCGAGACGCCACTGACCCGTGAAGGCCGGCAGCAGGACGCTTGCGGCGCTCGCGACAAGCGCCGAGAAGGAGGAATAGCGGGTAAGAAACGCCGCGATCAGCCAGATCGCGGCGAAAGTAGCCGCCGCAGGCCAATAAAGCCCAAGCAAAACGCCGAGATAGGTGGCCACCCCCTTGCCGCCGCGAAAGCCGAGCCAAACCGGGTAAAGATGACCGAGAAAGGCGCCCAGCCCTCCATAGAGCGCCTCGACAGGTCCAAATTGTGCGCCAAGCCATACCGCGAGAGTACCCTTGGCGGCGTCGAGCAGGAGAGTAAGGACCGCCAGCCATTTGCCGCCCGCGCGGAGCACATTGGTAGCGCCGATATTGCCTGAGCCGATCCGGCGGAGATCGCCGAGGCCGAAGAGCTTGGCGAGGATCAGCCCGAAAGGAATTGAGCCGAGGAGGTAGCCGCAAAGAAGGGCTGCAAGGCCAGCGCCACTCCAGCCGCCCGGAGACATCGCATCATCCCCCAATGATCGCCGTCAGGAGCCCGCATTAGCGTAATTATAGACCGGGTGCCCGGCAACGATGGTAAGGAGCGCCCGGCCTTCGAGCCTCGCGCCGTCGAAAGGCGTGTTCTTCGATTTCGAGCGCAGACGCTCCGGCTCGACGATCCACGGCGTGTCGAGGTCGATCAGCACGAGATCTGCGGGAGCCCCTTTTTGCAGCCGTCCGCCCTCGAGGCCCAGCAGCCGCGCCGGAGTGGCGGTGAGCGCGCGCAACAGGCGGGAGAGGCCGACCTCGCCGTTGTGATAGAGACGAAGGGCTGCACTCAACATCGTCTCGAGCCCCACCGCGCCATCGGCGGCTTCGGCGAAGGGGCGGCGCTTGCCCTCTGCGCCCCGCGGGTCGTGCGCCGACACGATTACGTCGATGTCGCCGTTGGCCAGCCCCTCGACCATGGCGCGGCGGTCGTCCTCGGCGCGAAGCGGAGGTTTCATCTTGAAGAAGGTGCGGTAGGGCCCGATGTCGTTCTCGTTCAAGGTGAGGTGGTTGATCGACACGCCGCAGGTGACGGGCAGGCCCATGAGCTTCGCGGTGCGGATGATATCGAGCGAGGCGCGGCAGGAAATCTGCCCGGCGTGATAGCGCCCGCCGGTCAATTCGACGAGCCGGATGTCGCGCTCGAGCATGATCGTCTCGGCCGCTGCGGGCATGCCGCGAAGGCCGAGACGGGTCGAGACTTCGCCCTCGTTCATCACCGCATCCTTGGCGAGGTCCGGGTCCTCCAGATGATGCACGATCAGGGCGCCGAAATCTCTGGCATAGGCTAGCACGTTGCGCATCACCCGTGCATTGGCGAGGCTGGCTTTGCCGTTAGAGAACGCGACGGCGCCGGCGCCGCTTAAGAGCCCGATCTCGGTCATTTCCTCGCCGCGCAATCCCTTGGTCATGGCGGCCATGGGATGCACATGGACGAGCGCGGTGTCGCGCGCGCGCCGGAGGATGAAATCGACGAGGGCGACGTCGTCGATCACTGGATCGGTGTTGGGCATGCAGACGATGGTCGTGACGCCGCCGGCCGCGGCGGCACGGCTCGCCGTGGCGAGGGTCTCGCGATGTTCGTGTCCCGGCTCGCCGGTGAACACCATCATGTCGATCAGGCCCGGCGCGAGCAGGCGCCCGGCGCAATCGATGATCTCAGCGGCGCCGGCGCTGGCGGCGGTAATGTGCGGACCGAGATCGGAGATGCGCCCGTCTTCGATGAGAAGGCCACCCTGCCGGTCGAGTTCGGTCTCCGGATCGAACAGCCGCGCATTGACGAGCGCGATCAGTCCGGAGGCGGCTTGGCGTTGCGGAGAGAAGCGTTCCATCGCGCTCACCGGTTCGGCAGGTGGCGGGCGAGCGCCTGGAGCACCGCCATGCGCACCGCCACGCCCATTTCCACCTGCTCGCGTATGACGCTGCGCTCGTCGTCGGCGACGTTGGAGTCGATCTCGACGCCTCTGTTCATCGGGCCCGGATGCATCACCAGCGCGTCGGGCTTGGCACGGGCGAGTTTTTCGTAGTCGAGGCCGAAGAAGTGGAAATATTCGCGCTGGCTCGGAATCAGGCTCGACACCATGCGCTCGCGCTGCAGCCGCAGCATCATGACGATATCGGCGTCAGTCAGGCCTTCGTACATGGAGCTATAGACCTCGACGCCGAGCCGCTCGATGCCGGGCGCAAGCAGAGTGGAGGGCGCGATCACGCGCACGCGGGCGCCGAGCGTATTGAGGCAGAGAATGTTGGAGCGGGCAACGCGCGAATGCAGGATATCGCCGCAGATGGCGACGATCAGCCCCTCGAAGCGGCCCTTGTGGCGGCGGATGGTGAGTGCGTCGAGCAGCGCTTGCGTCGGATGCTCGTGGCTGCCGTCGCCGGCGTTGATCACCGAGCAATCGACCTTCTGCGACAGGAGCTCGACCGCGCCGGCCGCATGATGGCGCACCACGAGCAGATCCGGGCGCATCGAGTTGAGCGTCACCGCCGTGTCGATCAAAGTTTCGCCCTTCTGCACCGAGGAGGTGCCGACCGACATGTTCATCACGTCGGCGCCGAGCCTTTTGCCTGCGAGCTCGAAGGAGCTTTGCGTCCTGGTCGAGGCTTCGAAGAAGAGGTTGATCAGGGTGCGGCCGCGCAAGTCGTCGCGCTTCTTGTCGATTTGGCGGCTGAGCTTGGCGGCCTCCTCGGAGAGATCGAGCAGAGCCACGATCTCTTCGCGGGAAAGCCCTTCGATTCCAAGAAGATGCCGGTGCGGAAAAGCGAAGATCGAGGGTTCGGCCGCGAAAGTCATCAAAGGCGACTGTATAGACCCCGCGGCAGGGCGCGGCAAGCTTCCCGCGACCTTGTCATGCCCGCGAAAGCGGGCATCCAGTAACCCCTGCGTTTGTCAACAATTGGGGACTGTAGTCACTGGATCGCAGGGTCAAGCCGGGCGATGACGACGGAGAGGTGGTAAGCTGAAGCGTAACGCCTGGAGTCGCCGGCTTATGCCGCACCGCGCAAGACCAGAAGACGAGATCTTCAACCAGAGCCCGCCATTTGCGGACGTGAACCTGTTCACCTCCGACGCCGCGCTTGGCGAGGCGATGAAGCGGGAAGGCGCCGCCTGGGCGCTTCCCGATCTCGAAAAATTCGGCGCGCTTACGGGCAGCGCGAGCGCGCTGGAGCTCGGACGGCTCGCCAATGACAACCCGCCCAAGCTCAAGAACTTCGATCCGCGAGGGCGCCGCATCGACTGCGTCGAGTTCCATGCCGCCTACCACCAAGTCATGGCCATCAGCACGGCGCAAGGCCTGCATTGCTCGACCTGGGAGACCACGCGGGCCGGCGCGCACGTGGCGCGTTGCGCCGGCAGCTTCATGGCGGCGCAGATGGAACCCGGCCATTGCTGTCCGATCACTATGACCCATGCCGTTGCGGCATCGCTCAAGCATGAGCCGTCGCTGCTCGAGGCATGGCTCCCCAAGATCGTCGTACGTGCCTATGACCCGAGCCCCGAGCCAGCGCAGACGAAGCGCGCCGTCACCTTCGGCATGGGCATGACCGAACGCCAAGGCGGGACGGACGTGCGCGCTAACACCACGCGCGCGGAACCGCTCTCCGGCGCCGGACCGGGAAAGGCGTACCGCATCACAGGACATAAATGGTTCCTGTCGGCGCCGATGTCCGATCTGTTTCTCGTGCTGGCGCAGGCCAAGGGCGGGCTCTCCTGCTTTCTCCTGCCGCGGCTGAGGCCGGACGGGAGCTTGAACGGGCTGCGCCTCTTGCGCCTCAAGGACAAGCTCGGCAATCGCTCCAACGCCTCTTCGGAGGCTGAGTTCGACGACGCCGAAGGCGTGCTCGTCGGCGACGAGGGGCGCGGGATTGCCACCATCATCGACATGGTGACACTGACGCGGCTCGATTGCGCCGTCTCGTCGGCGGGGCTGATGCGGCATGCACTGGCGCGCGCAATTCACCACGCGAGCTATAGAAGTGTGTTCCAGAAGAAGCTGATCGACCAGCCGCTGATGGGGCAAGTGCTGGCCGACATGGCGCTCGACGCCGAAGCCGCGACCGCGCTCGCCTTCAGGCTCGCGCGCGCCTTCGACGGGGGCGAGGACCCAGCGCAGGCCGCTTACCGGCGTCTGATGACGCCGGTGACCAAATATTGGGTGTGCAAGACCGCGCCGGCTCTGATCGGCGAGGCCATGGAGTGCCTGGGCGGCAACGGTTATGTGGAGGAGGGCGGATTTCCGCTGCTCTATCGCGAGGCGCCGGTCAACGCGATCTGGGAGGGCTCCGGCAACGTGATGTGCCTCGATGTATTGCGGGTCCTCGAGAAGGAGCCTGACACGGTCGATTTGGCCTTGACAGAGTTGAAGGACACCGCCTCGCGCGACAAAGCCCTCGACCTGGCGTTCGACCGCGTCAAAACTCTGCTCAGAAACTGTAGAGTCGAGCCAAAACTTGCGCGCGCGCTGGTCGAGCAGCTGGCGGTGACACAGGCTGCCGCACTCTTGCGCCGGCATGCGCCATCGGCGCTGAGCGATGCCTTTGTCGCCACGCGGCTTGCCGGCGGCTGGCGCAACACTTACGGCGCCGGGCTCGCGCAGGGCGACGCAAGAGCAATTCTCGCCCGCGCCGCGCCGAGGATTTGAAGATAGTTTGCGCCGTGAGGGGTGCGCATGTGATATGCTGGCCGCAAGAACTTCGGCTATTCTGGCAAGGTCTTTTCGATTCGGGGTGAGAAACTGAAAACCAGGAGGCAAACATGCGTAAGCTTGCAATCGCGTTCGGTGTGTCGGCTGCGGTCTTGGCCTTTGGGGGACTCGCTTGGCAGGCGGACGCCGCTTCATGGCGGTCCGGAACGCTGAGCCTGCCTTCCGCGACCAAGAATTTCTCGCCGATCGAGCGGGCGGCCTGCCGCGGGCCCGGCCGCTGGTGTCCTACCGGCTGGGTGATGCGCTGCGGCCCCTGGCGCTGCAGATGCGTGCCTTGCTAGCCTAATCTTTCGAAAGAACTCAACAGGGAGCCGGACATGCGTAAGATCGCGATTACTTTGAGCGTGGCCGCTGCGGTTTTGTTCGCGGGGGCAATTGCGTTCAAGGCGGACGCCACAAGCTTGAGGTCGGGAACGTCGGGCCTGCCCGCCGCGACGAAGAACTTTTCCCCTCTGCAAGAGACCGCCTGCCGCGGCTGGGGACCGATGTGTCCGCCAGGCTGGGTCTGGCGCTGCGGTCCGAATAAGTGCAAGTGCCGGCGCTGCTGGTAGAGGTGCCAGGCCGCAAACGGTTATTGGAAGGAGGCCGCCCGCCACTGGCGGCCTCCTTTGCGTGTTGCCACCCGCAATCTGTGCAGCTTGCGGTTTACGGCCGCGCGCGAATCAACAAGACTCCGGTGTACCTGCGAAACGAAGCCCGGCAACGAGCCGGACAGCGGAGGGCTCGACCATGATGAGCTTGCCATTTCTGCTTTTCGCCTGCGGGCTCGGCGCGGCTTGGCTCAGGCAGCGGGGCGCGGCCATGGGATTTTGGGTTGCCGGCTTGGTGACGCTTCTCGTCCTGTTCCGCTTGCACATGACGGACGTGCTCAATATCGCGCTCTAAACCGGGAGGCTCAGGGGTGCCAAGCGAGGTATTGCGGCTACTCAATGCTTTGGGGCTTGTCGCCGTCGATACGGTCCTTTTGCTCGCTTTCGCCGACCAGCTTTGGTTCCACGATCTGCCGTGCCCTTTGTGCGTTTTGCAGCGCGCCGGGTTCGTTGCCGCGGGCTTCGGGCTTGCGCTCAATCTGATCTTCGGACCGCGGCCAAGCCATTACGGCGTGCTCATCCTCGGCGCGTCCGCGGGCGCCGTGGTCGCCATGCGGCAGACTTTGCTGCACATCGTTCCCGGCTCGGGCGCGTACGGTCTTCCGTTCTTAGGCCTGCATCTCTACACCTGGGCGTTCATCCTGTTCGCGGCCATGATCGTGGGCGCGGCCGTCCTTCTCTTCGCCGACCGGCAATTCGGTCGCCCGGAGCCCTGGTCGCAACGGCTCAGTCTCCTCCCCCTCACAGCGATTGTGGCCTTTGCCTTACTCATCGTGGGCAACTTTGTCTCGACGCTTCTCCTCTGTGGGCTCGGCTTTTGCCCCGACAATCCTACCGAATATCTGCTGACCGGCTGAGGGGTGTGCGCGCCTAGCAGCGCTTCGTTTCGAGTCGCTTCAGCCGGTCGAGCGCGCCTTGCAAAATATAGGCGGCGGCCATGCGGTCGATCACTTGCGCGCGGCGCTTGCGCGTGGCGTCCGCGGCGATGAGGTGCCGCTGGACGGCGACGGTGGACAGGCGCTCGTCCCAGAAGGCGATGGGCACGGCGATGCGCGCGGCGAGGTTGCGAGCGAAGGCGCGCGTCGATTGAGCGCGTGGACCCTCGGAGCCGTCGAGGTTAAGGGGCAGGCCGATCACGAGAGCGCCGACCCCGTTTTGTTCGATGGCGCGCAAGATGGCCTTGGCGTCGTCTGTGAACTTGGTGCGGCGGAGCGTATGGTAAGGCGTTGCAATCGAGCGAGTGACGTCCGACAAAGCGAAGCCCACGGTCTTGGTACCCACATCGAGACCGAGGAGCCGCGCCTCCGGCCGGAGCAGTTTCGGCAGGTCTTCGAGAGGAACGAGCTGGGCAGAGGTCACTTGCACGAATCTAGGGGTAGAGAGAATGAAAATTACCTGGTTCGGTCATTCCTGTTTCCGCATCGATAGCGGATCGAGCAGTATCCTGATCGATCCTTTCCTCACCGGCAATCCCACCTTCGAACAGTGCGGCGTACCCTTGCATCAGGCCATCAGGGGGACGACCCATGTCGTGCTGACGCATGGACATGAGGACCATGCCGGCGACACCGTGCGCATTTGCAAGGAGACGGGCGCGCAGCTGATAGCAGTGCACGAGCTTGCCACCTATCTCGCCGAGCGCGGCGTGGAGAAGATCGATCCCGGCAATACCGGCGGTACGCTTGCACAGGCGGATTTCGACGTAACGTTCGTGCCCGCTTGGCATTCCGCCTCCAATATCGTCGATGGACGGCCAGTCTATCTCGGTGCCTGTTGCGGGGTTGTGATCGCGCCGGCGGGGGAGAAGACCGTTTACCATATGGGCGATACCGCTATTTTCTCCGACATGGCGCTGATCAACGAAATCCACCGGCCTGAAATCGGGTTCGTGCCGATCGGCGACCGTTATACGATGGGGCCTCGCGTCGCCGCGCTTGCCTGCAAACGGTTCTTCGAGTTCGAGCTGATCGTGCCGTGTCACTACGGGACCTTTCCCGTGCTCGAACCGAACGCTGACAAGTTCATCGCCGAAATCGGCGACAATGTCGTTCGGGTGCCTGAGGTTGGGGTTCCGTTCGAGGCTTAGTCCTGCCCCGCTCATCCCGGCCAAGTTGATGCTCCATTAGGTTCGGTGCTACAGGAACCCGCCA
>DATLXW010000082.1:0-13992 GCA_035575415.1 Methyloceanibacter sp.
TCCCCTCGCGGGGAGGGATGAAGGTGCCTGCTGACTGGCAGCGGGGCAATCCCTATATTCGGCGATCATGACATCCCCCAAGAGCAAAGAGACGGCCGCCTGCAAGCCGGCAGGCAAAGGCTCCCACGTCTATCTGATCGACGGCTCGGGCTATATTTTCCGCGCCTATCATGCGCTGCCGCCCTTGACGCGCCCTTCCGACGGGCTCCCGGTCGGCGCGGTGCACGGTTTCTGCGCCATGTTGTGGAAGCTTTTGCGCGAGACGGGCGAGCTTGCGCCTCCCACGCATATCGCCGTGGTGTTCGACTATTCCGCCAAAACCTTCAGGAGCGACATTTTCGACGGCTACAAGGCCAACCGGCCGGAGCCGCCGGGCGATCTCGTGCCGCAATTCCCGCTGGTGCGCGAGGCCGTGCGCGCCTTCAACGTCGCCTGCATCGAGCAGGAAGGCTACGAGGCCGACGACATCATCGCCACCTACGCGCTGCAGGCGATCGAGGCCGGCGCCGACGTTACCATCGTCTCGTCGGACAAAGACCTGATGCAGCTCGTGCAGCCGGGCATCATCATGTACGACACGATGAAGAACAAGGCGATCGGCGAGGCGGAGGTGATCGAGCGCTTCGGCGTGCCGCCGTCGAAAGTGGTGGAGGTGCAGGCGCTGATCGGCGATTCCTCCGACAACGTGCCGGGCGTGCCAGGCATCGGCGTGAAGACCGCGGCGCTTCTCATCAACGAGTTCGGCGATCTCGAAACGCTTCTCGCCCGCGCCTCCGAGATCAAGCAGGACAAGCGGCGCGAAAATCTGATCCAGTTCGCCGATCAAGCGCGGCTATCGAAGACACTCGTGATGCTGGACACCCACGTGCCGCTCGACGTGCCGCTCGACGAGCTCGCCGTCAAGCGGCCCGATGCCGAGGCGTTGCTGGCCTTCATGCGCAAACTCGAATTCACGACGCTACTTCGCCGCGTGGCGGAAGGGCTCGGCGCGGAACTGCCTGAAGGCATGACCCCCTCCCCTGCCCCACAGCGGCGCAAGAAGAACGACTACGATCACCCCTTGCGGCGTAGCCCGCGCGGCGAAACCGGGCCGCCGCGCGAGCGGACGGTGGCCGGCGGCTCGCCGGCGCAGCTTGCCGCCGAGCGCGCCGCCAAGCTCGAAGCGCTTCCCTTCGAGCGCGCGAATTACGAGACGGTCACGCTCGCCTCGCGGCTCGCCGAACTCCTCGAAGCGGCGCGCTACCAGGGCCATTTCGCGTTCCGGGCGAAGCTTACTTCGCCGGACCCGATGCAAGGCGAGCTCGTGGGGGTCGCGCTTGCGCTTCAGCCCGGGCGCGCGGCCTACGTGCCGCTCGCGCATCGCGCCGGCGATGAGCTCGACCTCGGCGGGAGCGCCGTCGTGCAAATTTCCATGCGCGAGGCGCTCGACCTCTTGAAGCCCGTGCTCGAAGACGAGAGCGTGCTCAAGATCGTGCAGAACGCCAAGTTCGACATGGTGGCGCTTGCCCGCTACGGCATCAGGCTTACCGCGATCGACGATCCCTGCCTGATGTCCTACGCGCTCGACGCAGGCCGGGCCGAGCATCTGCCGGGCGAGCTTGCAGGCCGGCTGCTCGGCTATACCTGCCTCACCGAGAAGGAGGTGCTCGGCTCGGGGCGCAACGCGTTGAGCTTCGAGCGCCTCGACGTGGCGCGCGCGACGGAATTCGCCGGCGAGGAGACCGATATCGGACTCCGGCTTTGGACGATCCTGAAGCCACGGCTTGCGGCCGAATCGGTCACGACCGTCTATGAGACGCTGGAGCGGCCGCTCGCGCCGGTGCTCGCCGAGATGGAGCGGGCCGGGGTGATGGTCGAGCGCGCCACGCTCGCAAGCCTCTCCGGCTCCTTCGCGCAAACCATCGCCCGGCTCGAGGACGAGATCAGGGAGCTTGCCGGCGAGGATTTCAACATCGGCTCGCCGAAGCAGCTCGGCGAAATCCTGTTCGACAAGATGAGCTTGCCGGGCGGCAGGCGGACCAAGACCGGCGCCTGGAGCACCGATGCCGCCGCGCTCGAAGAACTCGCGGCAGAGGGCCACGAGCTGCCGCGCAAGGTGCTGGAATGGCGCGCGCTCGCGAAGCTGAAGAGCACCTATACCGACGCCCTGCCGCACTATATCCACCCGCAGACCGGCCGGGTGCACACCTCCTACGCGCTGGCGGCGACGACCACGGGCAGACTTTCCTCGCAAGAGCCGAACTTGCAGAACATTCCGGTGCGCACTCCCGAGGGGCGCGCCATCCGCAAAGCCTTCGTCGCCGAGAAGGGCAAGAAGCTGATCTCAGCCGATTACAGCCAAATTGAGCTGCGCGTGCTTGCGCATATGGCCGAGACGCCGACGCTGCGTCAGGCTTTCGCCGACGGGCTCGACATCCACGCCATGACGGCTTCCGAGATGTTCGGCGTGCCGATCGAGGGCATGGATCCCGCCATCCGCCGCAAGGCTAAGGCGATCAATTTCGGCATCATTTACGGCATTTCCTCGGTCGGGCTTGCCGCGCAGCTCGGCATCTCGCGCAGCGAAGCCGGCGCCTATATCAAGACCTATTTCGAGCGCTTCCCTGGCATCCGCGACTATATGGAGGCGATGAAGGAGACGGCGAAAAGACACGGCTATGTGAAGACCCTGTTCGGGCGCAAAGTGCATTACCCCGAGATCAACACCAAGAACGCGTCCTTGCGCGGCAATTACGAGCGCGCCGCCATCAACGCGCCGATCCAGGGGTCTGCCGCCGACATCATCCGCCGCGCCATGATCCGCATGGGGCCCGCCCTTGCGGCCGCCGGGCTGTCCGCGCGCATGCTGATGCAGGTGCATGACGAGCTCGTATTCGAGGCGCCGGAGGAGGAGGTCGAGAAGACCATGGACGTGGCTCGGTCCGTGATGGAGAAGGCGCCGGAGCCGGCGCTGAAACTTAAAGTGCCGCTCAAAGTCGACGCCCGCTCAGGCGACAATTGGGAAGCCGCGCATTAGTGGCTCACCACGTCCACTCGGCCTCGTCCCACTCCTCGCTCATGCCGTCAGGCAGCAGCGGCTCCGGGTCGGTTCCGTGCTCTTCGATCGCCTCCGCAAAGTCTTCGTTCCAGTGCTGCCGGGCTAGCTTTGGATCGGGTCCGCTCATGTCCGGATCAACAGCGTGTTTCCCTTCCACCGTCATGGCCGGGCGAAGTCCCGGCCATCCACGAATATACCCTTTTAGCCAAGACGTGGACGTCCGGCATGAAGCCGGGCATGACAGTGCGTTCGGAACGGCATTACTCTCCGACCGGTTTTCGTTAGGCGAGGCACTTCAAAAGGTGGCATTCATGGCGCGATGCGAGCAATGCGGCAACGATTACGACAAGAGCTTCGAGGTAAGCATGGCCGGCCGCACCATGATCTTCGACTCGTTCGAATGCGCGATCCAGGCGCTGGCGCCGACCTGCCCGCATTGCGGCTGCCGCGTCATCGGGCACGGCGTCGAGCATGACGGCACGATCTATTGCTGCGCCCATTGCGCGCGGCACGAGGGCGTGAAGGGCCTGCGCGACCGGGATTAGGGTTTCGCGCGTTCTTCTTGCTCATCATGCCCGGGCGAAGACCCGGGCATCCAGGGGCGACAAGCGCGGAACAAGCGGCCCTGGATCGCCGGGTCGAGCCCGGCGATGACGGGGAATTTCGCATCGAGGCCGCAAACATTACCAAAGGTTACGTTGTGGAGGCGGCAATCGCCCGCCACAATGGACCGCCTAGCCCGATATGTCCCCCATGCGAAGTCTCACTTTCGTTTCGGCCCTGCTGATCGCGCTGAGCGCCACGGCGAGCAGCGCCTTTGCCCTGCCCGCACCGCTCTCGACGAGCGAACTTCTGCTCAAGAGCGATCTCGTGGCGCTGATCCGCATTCTGTCGGTGACCTGCACCGAGGTCAGCACCGATCCCAAGACCGGCGAGCAATTGCCGAGCTACGAGGCGCGGGCGGAACTGATCTATGTGACCAAGGGCGAGCAAATGGCGGGAGAGGATATCGTCATCACCTTCCATGCCATCCCCAAAGGCCTGCTCGGGCCCTGGACCGTCTATTACTATCCGGGCGAAATGGTCTGGACCCACCTCACCGGCAAGGACGGGACCTACACCACGACTTGGTGGAACGGGCGGGGCGGTCTGGTGAACCGGGCCATTATCGGCGAGCTTCCGACCGTTCCCGGCGAAACCGTCGAGGTTCCGCGCCGGAACGCGCAAACGCGTGATTGACCTTCGCCCTCCAAGCTGCCAGGGAAAGCTTATGACGAAGCGGTTCAAGACAGTTGCGCTTGCTCTCCTTACGCTGTGCGCGGCGTTCCCCGCGCTTGCACTCCCTCCGCCGATGCCGGAGCAGGAGTTGGTCGAAAAGAGCGACGTCGTCGCGCGGGTAAGAGTGCTGTCCGTGACCTGCACGAGCCTCAGCAAGGACGAGAAGAGCGGCGAAGAGCTGCCGAGTTATCTCGCGCGGCTTCTAATTTTGGAGAGCAAGAAGGGCAGCGCGAAGAAGGGCGAGGAAGTGCTGGTCACTTGGCGCGCGGTACCTGAGGACGTGAACGGCCCATGGGCGGTCTATTACTACCCCGGCGAAGAGGTGTGGACGCATCTCACCTTGCGCAGCGGCGGCGTGAGCTACGCAACCACCTGGTGGAACGGCAAGGGCGACGCCCTCAAGAACCCGGACACGCGCGATTTGCCCACCACACCCGGCGAGACCGTCGTGGCTGAGCCGGAATCGCAAGCGCAAACCCCGCTTTAAGCTCCCCCCCTTCGGGGAGAGGTGGAGGCGCTAGACGATCAAGGCGACGCCCTGGCGGCGCGGATCGCCTACACCTTCAACGCCGCCTCTGCCGCTTCGCCGCGCGGCATGCACGCCGCCGAAGAAAAGATTGCGCTCGGGCCAAGCATGCGCCTTCTCGCCGAAACGGGCGAATTCGGCCTGTACCTCCTCCGGAAAGCCAGGCTCGAAGCTGACGGTGCCGCATTTCTCGACGTGCAGCCGGGCCGCTTCGACGGCGGCTTCGAGGCTCATGCCGCGGTCGAGCAGATTGACCGCGACCTGAAGGATCGCCGTCCTGATGCGGTTCGAGCCGCCGGTGCCCAGCGCGGTCACGGTGCCATCCGGTTGAAGCACGATGGTCGGCGCCATCATCGATGAGAGCCGAGTGCCCTCGCGCCACGCATGCAGCCCGCCGGCGGCGAGATCTTCCTCGCCGAGCATATTGTTCAGCATGAAGCCGAACTTGCCGACGATATAGCCGTCGCCCTCACCGTTGGAGAGGCTGACCGAGGCTGCGTTCCCTTCGGCGTCGATCACGCTGATATGGGTCGTGCCGCGATAGGCCGGAGGATGGGCTTGCGCCGCGCGCAGCTCTTTGGCGAGGACGCCGCCGGCGAGGCGTTCGGCAAGCCCTTCGCCATGCGCGGCGCGCGCTTGATTGGTGGCTTCCATCGCCGCGCGCAAAGCGCGCGCATCGATGGCTTCGCCGCGCTCGCTCAGCGCCTCGAGATAGGCAAGGCCAAAGGCGATCAGCGCGCCGCTTGCCGCCGGCGGCGGATTGAGCGCGACGAGCGCGCGCTTGTGGCGCCAATAGAGCGGCTCGCGCAGCTCGACGCGATAGCGTTCGAGATCGTCATAGGTGAGATGGCCGCCTTGCGACTCCGATTGCGCGACGATCGCTCTGCCTACGTCGCCGTCGAGAAAGAGACGCTCGCCGTCCTCCGCAAGCCATTCGAGCGTCTCGCCGAGTTCCTCGTTGCGGAAGGTCTCGCCGGTCTGCATCAACCGTCCACTCGGCGCGAAGATTTTCGCGACGCCCTCGCTTGCGGTCAGGATGGGCGCGATGACGGTGAAGAGATAGGCCTGGAAGGGGGTGAGCGGAAATCCTTTCCGCGCCGCGCGCACCGCCGGTTCGACCAGGCGCTTCATCGGCAGCGAGCCGAGTGCTTCATGGATGGCGAAGATGCCGGGCACGGCCCCGGGAGTCGCCGCCGCGCCGAGGCCGATATGAAATTCCTGCTTGGCCGGGCCGAAATCGGCATGGATAGGGAAAAATTCGACTTCCCTTTCTGCGCGGCGCTTGAGCGGCGTCTCGGTGAAAAAATCGAACAGATCGCAAGTATCGTGGCCAGCGCGGCGCGCCATGAGAAAGCCGCCGCCGCCGGGAGAGGCGAACACGGCTTCCGCAACGAAGGTCATGAAGGCGCCGGCAAGGGCGGCGTCGAAGGCATTGCCGCCCTCCTCCAGCATTTCCCCCGCGGCTTGAGCGGTTAGTTCATGACCCGCCGCAACAACACTCTGTCCCTTTGCCATAGGCGTGGCTTAAGGCGAACCCTAGAGCGCGGCAAGGCCTGGCCTTGCGTAAACAACCTCGATCCGAGCACTGTGACCGCGTGCGGCGAGTAGGCGTTTGTCGCGTGTTACGAGCGGCGCATCGAGCGCCTCCGCCAAAGCAACATAGGCCGCGTCGTAGGCGGTAAAACTGTCCCGCAACTCCCAAATGCGGTCCAACAAAAAGCCGTGCGGATGACGGATCAGCGGGAAAGTAACGAGATCCTGCAGGGCCGTCCAGCAGCGCTCGCTGGAAACCTCTCGTCTACGAACAAAGCGCCTCAAGACTTGCGCAACTTCCAAATCAAGAGGTGAGGCGCATGCGGCGTTTCCTTCTCCTTTCGAATCCGTTCCCCGACGAAAGCCGCAGCTTGAGTGTGCAACAGCAACTCCACTATCGCTGACGCGTCGACGACAATCACCGGCTGTCGCGCTCGGCGCGTATCGCATCCGCCGGCGACTCACTGAGCGTCACCGTAGGCCTGGTTTGCAGTCGAGCCAACATTTCCTCGATCGTCGGCCGTTCAGCGAGCCTGCGGATTTCCGCAAGCAAGTAATCCGACAGCGACATGCCAGCCATGGCCGAGCGGGCCTTCAGCCGCCGGTGGAGCGAATCGGGAACATTGCGTATCTGGATCATCTTGGACATGTGCACAACATGCGAGCATGCGTAGCACATGCCAAGGTGGGCTGCGTTAGCTGAGGCGCTTCTCCAGCGCCGCAAGCTCCTCGGAGAGCGCCTTCGGCAGTTTCGTGCCGAAGGTGGCGAAATGCTCCTTGATCAGCGGGATCTCGGCCTTCCAGTCCTCGGGGTCAACCTTGAGCAGTTCCTGCAGGCTGCCATTGGCGAGGCTCAGACCCTTGGTGTCGAGCGCGTTCTCGCTCGGCACTTTGCCGATCGGCGTATCGACCGCCTCCGCCGTTCCGTCGCAGCGCTCGAAGATCCATTTCAGCACGCGCGAATTCTCGGCATAGCCCGGCCAAAGGAACTTGCCGTTGCCGTCCTTTCTGAACCAGTTGACGTAGAAGATCTTCGGCATTTTGGCGCCGCCTTGCGCGCCCATCTTCAGCCAATGGGCGAAATAGTCGCCCATGTGGTAGCCGCAGAAGGGAAGCATGGCCATCGGGTCGCGGCGAATGTCGCCCTTAACGCCCGATGCGGCAGCGGTCTTCTCCGAGGCCATGATCGAACCGAGGAAAGTGCCGTGACGCCAATTCTCGGCTTCGATGGCGAGCGGCACCACGCTCGCGCGGCGGCCGCCGAACAGGATGGCGTCGATCGGCACACCTTTGGGGTCTTCCCACTCGGGCGCGATCACCGGACATTGAGCCGCCGGTGCGGTGAAACGCGCGTTCGGATGCGCGGCGGGTCGGCCGCAAGACGGCGTCCACGAGCGGCGCATCCAGTCGATCGCATGCGCCGGCGGCTCGCTCATCTGTTCCCACCACACGTCGCCGTCGTCGGTAAGCGCAACATTGGAGAAGATGCAATTCTCGTTCAGCGCCTTCATGGCGTTGAGATTGCTCGCTTCCGAAGTGCCGGGCGCGACGCCGAAGAAACCCGTCTCCGGGTTTATGGCGTACAGCCTTCCATCCGCGCCGAACTTCATCCAGCAAATATCGTCGCCGATCGTCTCGGCCTTCCAGCCGGGAACGGTCGGATTGAGCATGGCGAGGTTGGTCTTGCCGCAAGCCGAGGGAAACGCGGCCGCCATGTACTTCACCTTCCCTTGCGGGCTGGTAAGCTTCAGGATCAGCATGTGCTCGGCCATCCAGCCTTCGTCGCGCGCCTTCACGCTCGCGATTCTGAGCGCATGACACTTCTTGCCGAGGAGCGCGTTGCCGCCATAGCCCGAGCCGTAAGACCAGATCTCGCGCGTTTCGGGAAAATGCGAGATATACTTAGTCTTGTTGCAGGGCCACGGCACATCCGCCGTCGTCGGCGTCGAAAGCGGATAGCCGACCGTGTGCATGCCGCGCACGAAATCTTCGCTCTGCCCAAGCGCCTGCCAGACCTTGTCGCCGACGCGCGTCATAATGTGCATGTTGGCGACGGCGTAAGCCGAATCGGTCACCATCACGCCGATGCCGGAGATGGGAGAGCCGATGGGCCCCATCGAATAGGGGATGACATACATGGTACGGCCCGCCATCGCCCCGTCATAGAGCTTGGTGAGGGTCGCCTTCATCTCACCGGGGTCGAACCAGTTGTTGGTCGGGCCGGCGTCGTCCTTGCTCTTGGAGCAAATGTAGGTCTGGTCTTCAACACGGGCGACGTCGGCGGGATCGGAGCGCACGATGATCGAGTTCTTGCGCTTAGCCGGGTTGAGCCACATGGCCGTACCGCAATCGACCAAGATTTTCAGCATCTCCTGATATTCGCGCTTGGAGCCGTCGCACCAGCGCACATTATCCGGCTTGAACAGGGCCCTCGCCTCCTCGACGAAGGCGAGCACTTTCGGGTTGGTGGTCTTGGCTCCTTCAGGCACGATCTTCGACTGTACGCTCATGCGGTCGCTTCCCCTAGCGAATTGGCGGATTGGCGGCGAACAGGCCCCGGCTTCACTAGCACCGATTGCGCAGGGACTTCAAGGCAAGGTCTGTCGACCGGATCGTGGCTCAAGCCTTGGATTTGGCGCGGGCCTCGGCCGCGAGCCTGACCAATTCCTGACGGGCTTCTCCCGGCGTGGCGACCGGAGCGGCGAAAATGACGCGCCGCGCTTCGCCATCGAGGGTCAGATCGCAGCCCTCAGGGTCGATGCCCGTCATACGCCAGGGGCCCCGACGCGCGCCTGAGAAGGCCGTGGCATAGAGCTCGAGCGCCTCGGCGTGGTCCTCGTTCATATGGGCGACAATGCCCGCTTCAGCCTCGATAAGGGCCTGAGCCCCATCGACAGGAATAAGAAGATCGCACGGGTCGAGATCGAAGATGCGTCCGAACCCGCCGATAAAGTGGCCGCCTTCGAGCTTGAGGCGCCAAAAGCCGAAATCGGGAAAACCGGCATAAAGCTCGGCCTCGGGATGACGGGCGAGGAAGCGTCGCCTGACCCCCTCGTCATCAGCCGGCGCGGCGCGCCCCCAAACTGTGAGCCGCGCACCCTGCAAAGGATCGGCAAGCGCACCGGTCTCGTCGATCAAAATCGAGGCGCGAACATCGTTAACGAGATTGGCGGTGTGGCGGGCAAGCTTCGAGATGAGAAAGGTGGGCGCACCGGCTGAGTCCGTCGCAAGGGTGATCAGCGAGGCGTAAGGGTAGCCGTTGCGGGCGTCGACGCTTGCCAGCGTCCCTTTGAAGGCGCGACGCAAGAGCGCACGCGCCATGGCCGCAACGGCCGGTTTCGACGGCATTTCTATCGACTTATTTACTTGCGCCATAACGATATTTGTTGCACCACGGTAGAGACGGGTGGCGAAATGCGCCCCATTGCTGCCATAATCGAAGGCAGCCCCTGACCCTGACACCCCTTTAACCACGTCAATCGCCGCAAGGGCCCAGTAATATGCCAACAATCGCACTTGTCGACGACGATCGGAACATTCTCACCTCCTTGCGCATGGTGCTCGAGGCGGAAGGTTACAAAACCCAGACATATAACGACGGCGCGAGCGCGCTCGACGGCTTTGCCGAAAGCCCGCCGGATCTTGCCATTCTCGACATCAAGATGCCGCGCATGGACGGCATGGAGCTGTTGCGCCGGCTCCGGCAGCGCAGCGAATTGCCGGTGATCTTCCTCACCTCCAAGGACGAGGAGATCGACGAGTTGTTCGGCCTCAAAATGGGCGCCGACGACTTCATTCGCAAACCGTTCCCGCAAAGACTTTTGGTCGAGCGGGTGAAAGCGGTGTTGCGGCGCGCCCAGCCGCGCGACACGGCCGCGGTGGTCGAGGACAAGTCGAAGGTGCTCGAGCGCGGCAAGCTGAAGATGGATCCCGAGCGGCATACCTGCACCTGGGACAACCGGCCGGTGACGCTCACCGTGACCGAGTTTCTCATTCTCCAATCGCTCGCCGCCCGTCCCGGCGTGGTCAAGAGCCGCGATGCGCTGATGGATGCCGCCTATGACGACCAGGTTTACGTCGACGATCGCACCATCGACAGTCACATCAAGCGTTTGCGTAAGAAGTTCAAGGCGGTCGATCCCAGCTTCGACGTGATCGAAACGCTTTACGGCGTGGGTTACCGATTCAAAGAGTGACGGCACAACCATGACCGTCGAGGCCGATATGCCCTGGCGACGGCCTGACGCGAAAGCCATCAAGCAGCGCGTCCGCCGCATGCTTGAGCGCGCGGGCGATCGCCTGTCGGCCGGGTTCAATTGGCTCGCCGAGCACCGGCCCTTCCGCCACGGCTTTTCCAGCCTGACCCGGCGCATCGTCGTGCTCAACTTGATCGGACTCGCGATCCTCGTCTCCGGCATCCTGTATCTCAATCAGTTCCGTGCCGGCCTGATCGACGCCAAGGTGCAGAGCCTGCTCACGCAAGGCGAGATCATCGCCCGCGCCATCGCGGCGTCGGCGGGCGTGGATACCAACGAGGGCAATATCGACCTCGAGAAATTGCTCGAAACCGAACAGGGGCAAGTGAGCGCCGACGAGGACGCGCTGTCGAATTCGCTCGAATTCACCATCGATCCCGAACGGGCGGCGCCGATCCTGCGGCCGCTGGTGAAGCCGACCGGCTCCAGAGCCCGCATCTATAACCGCGACGGCGCCTTGATCCTCGACTCCGACACCTTCTACACACGCGGCGAGGTACTGCGCTACGACCTGCCGGCGCCGGCGCCGGAGGAACCTGACGCGCTGACGCGCTTTTGGCACGCGCTGAAGGCGCGAACCTCGCAATACGATTTGCCGCTCTATACCGAGATCGGCGGCGCCAACGGCAAAGCCTATCCCGAAGTCGCGACGGCGCTCACGGGAACGGCGGTGCCGATCGTCCGCGTCAACGACAAAGGCGAACTCGTCGTTTCGGTGGCAGTGCCGATCCAGCGGCTGCGCGCCGTGCTCGGCGTGCTGCTCCTCTCCACGCGCGGGGGCGACATCGACAATATCGTGGCAGCCGAGCGCTGGGGCATCGTGCGGGTCTCGCTCTTCGCCGCCGCCGTCACCATCGTGCTTTCCATCATCCTCGCCAACACCATCGCCGGCCCCGTGCAAAGGCTTGCGGCCGCGGCGGAAAGGGTGCGCCACAGCGTCAAGGCACGGGCCGAGATACCGGATTTCACCGACCGGACCGACGAGATCGGCCACCTCTCCGGCGCTTTGCGCGACATGACCAACGCGCTCTATAAGCGGATCGACGCCATCGAGAGCTTCGCCGCCGACGTCGCCCATGAATTGAAGAACCCGCTGACCTCGCTGCGCAGCGCCACCGAGACGCTGCCTTTGGTGAACAGCGAAGACTCCAAGCAGCGGCTGATGGAGATCATTCAACATGACGTAAAACGGCTCGACCGGCTGATCAGCGACATTTCCGACGCTTCCCGCCTCGATGCCGAGCTCGCGCGCGAGGACGCGAAACCGGTGGACATGGCCGAGCTTCTGCGCGGCACGGTCTCTCTGTTTAACGACATCCATCGCGAGGACACGCCGGAGGTCGTGCTCGAAATCGCCTACGCGCCCGGCGCGCGGCCCTATCAGGTCTTGGGCCACGACAGCCGCTTGAGCCAGGTGATAACCAATCTTCTCGACAACGCCATTTCCTTCTCGCCTCCGGACGGGCGCGTCGCGGTGCGCGCACGCAAGATCGGCTCGGAGATTCAGGTGGCGGTCGAAGACGAAGGGCCCGGCATTCCGGAGGAAAATCTCGAGCGCATCTTCGAGCGCTTCTATACCGACCGGCCGCAGGAAAATTTCGGCCAGAATTCCGGACTCGGTCTCAATATTTCCCGTCAGATCGCCGTCGCGCATGGCGGGCGCCTTTGGGCCGAGAACCGGCCGCCGAAGGACGGCAAGAGCGGCCAAAGCGGCGGCGCGCGCTTTGTCATGCGCCTGCCGGCGGTTTCCTGAGCGAACAATGAAACCATGGTTGAACCCGCGCGGGAGGTCGTCCACGGAACTTGTGTAGCGCTGGGACGGCGCGCCGCGCTTTTGCGCGGCAAGTCCGGCGCGGGAAAATCCGATCTTGCACTCCGCTTCACGGCGCTGCCGCCGCAAGGGGTTCTCAAGCCGATGCTGGTGGCCGACGATCAGGTCATGATCGAGCGCGACGCCGACGGGGCGCTGCTCGTCTCCCCGCCCGAAAGCATCGCCGGCAAGATCGAGGTACGGGGCCTCGGCATCATGGAGGTCCCCTTTCTCGCCAAGGCCAATCTGGTCCTCATCTGCGATCTGGTCGAACCTGAGAACGTGCCGCGAATGCCGCCCGAGCCGCCGGAACAGGCGGTGATTGCCGGGGTTCCGCTTCCGATTTTGAAGCTCGCCGCCTTTGAGGCCTCCGCCGCGCTGAAACTCAAAATGGCGCTTTTTCCGCGGCCGGTGTCACAATCGGGTTGAGGATCAAAGCTTGGACTTGCGCGCGGAACCTGTCCCGACAAAGATAGCGGCCTTTCGCTGGGCGGCATCCAACCAAGAGGCAATATGATCGGCGTCGTTATCGTCACTCACGGAAGGCTCGCACACGAGTTCCGCGCGGCTCTCGAACATGTGGTCGGCCCGCAACAGCAAATCGAGACGATCTCGATCGGCCCGGACGACGATCTCGACGCGCGCCGCAGCGACATGCTGAACGCGCTTGCGCGCGTCGACAGCGGCAGCGGCGTGGTGGTGCTTACCGATATGTTCGGCGGCTCGCCGTCAAATCTCGCCATCTCGGCGATGGAGCGCTCGAATGTGGAAGTGATCGCCGGCGTCAATCTGCCGATGCTGGTTAAGCTCGCGAGCGTCAGGGGCGAATGTAAGTTGCAAGAGGCCGTGACCCAGGCGCAAGACGCAGGCCGCAAATATATCAGCGTTGCGAGCCAGATCCTCGCGGCGAGCTAGCCGTGAGCGGACTCTCCGATAACCGTATCAGGCCGGGCGCCGGACTCTATTTCGCCGAGATTGTGATTCCGAACAAGAAGGGGCTGCATGCGCGCGCCTCGGCGCAATTCGTGCGCTGCGCATCGAGCTTCGACGCACAAGTGCGCGTGACGCGCGAGGGACACACGGTCGGGGGAACCTCGATCATGGGCCTGATGATGCTGGCCGCGGGCCAGGGACATACCATCCTGATCGAGACGGAAGGAAAAGACGCAGCGCAGGCGCTCGAAGCGCTGATCAAGCTGGTCGAGTCCGGGTTCGGGGAAGACGACTGAACGGCACACGGGGCCGCGCATGGCGACGAGACCGCCGGAGCTCCTCTATACGGTGGAGGAAACGCCGCCGCCTGCCCGGCTCGCCATGCTCGGGCTGCAATACGCCATTCTGATCGGGATTTATCTCATTTTCGTGGTCATGGTGGCGCGCGCGGCCGCGGCGCCGGCGCAAGTGACGCAAGACCTCGTCGGGCTCGGATTCGTGGCGGTGGCCATAGGGACTTGGGCGCAGGCCTGGCGCGGGCGCTTGTTCGGTTCCGGCTATCTCGCGCCGCCGGTGTTCTCGGCCGTGTATATCGGCCCCGCTATTATGTCGGCGCAAG
>DATLXW010000083.1:0-3100 GCA_035575415.1 Methyloceanibacter sp.
GCATCGCGCGGCGCCTGGGTGAGCCGTCGCTTGAAATAAGCCATCACCTCGTCGCCGATGAAGTCGTAGTTCTCGAGCATGCCGGCGATGCGCTCCTTGTGAATCTTGGGCGCGAACAATTCGGTCAGCGAGGAGGCGACCGCTTCGACCAGCGTCCGTTCCCGCACGAAATTGACGTAAGCCTCGACGGCGAAGATGGTCTCTGGCAGCGCGCCCTTACGCGACATGACATAATCGCGATCGAGACCGAGGCCGTCGGTCAGCACGAGCCAACGCTCGATGCCGCCTTCTTCCTCGCCGAAGCCGTCATGGTCCATAATGCGATGGATCCAGTCGCGCCTGAGCTGCCGGTCGTGGCAGCGGCTGATCAGAGCCGCGTCCTTGCGCGGCACAGCGGACTGATAGCAATAGCGGTTCAGCGCCCAAGCCTGGACCTGGCCCTTGTTGAGCTTGCCGCCGTGCAAAAGCTTATGGAAGGGATGCTTGTCGTGATAGCGCTCGGCGCCGATCGCCCGCAGCTCCTGCTCCAATTCTTCGGGGCTCATGATTTTGGTCACGGTGTCACCTCTACCTACCCAGCTCAGATGAGGCGCCTGGATAGTCCTCCCTGGTATTCGCCGCCTTGATGCATCTCAATGGAGCCGCGGCCGCGCGGTTTAATTCTGGATGTATTACTGCAGACTTGAATATAAGTAGCTTCCGGTAAGATCGGCATGACCTCGTCATGAACAAGACCTAGACGCCACATTAAGAAAATCTGAAACGGAAGCTTTGGCGCCCTGGCGTGCAAAGGTAGCGCAGCGGGCCGCCAGCGGCAACGTAGTTGCCTGAACCTACAACAAAACGGCGATCCGGCCTTCGCCGGATCGCCGCTCGCTATCTAGTCCGAGATGAGAGAGCGGATTAAGCGCGATCCAGCTCAGCCGGCAGGTAGCTCGTCACTTCCATGCCGGACTCCGTCTCGTCAATCGTCGGCTTGTGCCACTCACGCATGCTAGCTCTCCTTCCGCGAGTTGGGGCCAAGCTTGACCCCCGCGCAGCCTTGCGTTTTGCGAACCCGGATCCGGCTGCGACGGGGGTCTGCCATTTGAATATGCTCGGGGGGAATGATAATTTCCAATCGAATTTCCTTATAGAAAGCATAAGCGCGTCTTATCGGCATGGTTTCGCTGCGGCAATTGCGCTATCTCGAATCGCTCGCCGAAACGCGGCATTTCGGTCAGGCCGCCGAGGCCTGCGCCGTCAGCCAGCCGGCTCTCAGCATGCAGATCAAGGAACTTGAGGACGAGCTCAAGGTGAGTCTGGTCGAGAGGCGCAAGTCGGGCATTGAGCTGACCGAGCAGGGCGAGGAGATCGCCCGGCGTGCGCGCAGCATTCTCGCTTCGGTGCGCGATCTCCTGGACTACGCCAAACATCAGGAGGGAGTTCTCACGGGCGTGTTGAAGCTCGGCGCGATTCCCTCGATCGCGCCCTATCTGCTTCCGGCCGCTCTGCCCGAACTGCAACGGCGCTACCCCGCGCTCAATCTTCAACTGCGCGAGACTCTGACCGCGACCCTCGTGCGCGAATTGGTGACGGGGGATCTCGATGTGATTCTCGTTGCTCTTCCAATCGAAGATCCCGAGATCGAAACCCACTATCTGTTCGACGATCGCTTCATCTTGGCGACCCAAGCCTCAAAGGCCAATCGCAGACTCGGTCACGCAAGCGCCGATATGCTGGCGCAGAATCGGCTGTTGCTGCTCGAAGAGGGACATTGCTTGCGCGACCAAGCCCTTTCCTATTGCCATATGGTCACGCCGGAAGCGCGCGAGAGCTTCGGCGCATCGAGCCTGGCCACGATCGTGCAAATGGTTGCGAACGGCTACGGCATCACGCTTCTGCCGGAGATGGCGATTGCAAGCGAGGTCCACGCGCGGGGCGACATCCGGCTGCTGCGCTTCCCCGCACCCGAACCGAAACGGGAGATCGGCCTGGCTTGGCGCAAAACCTCGCCGCGGAAACGCGACTTCATGCAGTTCGCCGAATTGTTGCGCGCGGCGGTGCCCCGTTGCGGCAGGCGGGACTTGAATGCACGCGGGGCGGGGCGGCGCAAGAGCGTGCGCGCCAAGCGGGGTGGCGCATAAAGCGAGAGCATGTTCAATTAGCGCCTTGTAACCGGCGACCAGCGAAGGGGGGCAGCCACGTTTACCGCCCAGTTCCTCGTGCTTCTCAGCCTCGTGCTCTATGCCAGGGCAGGATTGGTGACGCCGCGGCGTCCGATCGCGGATTTTTACGCCGCGGGACGGCTCGTTCCGCCGCCGCTCGCGGGCGCGTCCATTGCCGCCGGTTTCGTCTCTTTGATCGCATTGACGGGATTTGCCGGCGCTCTCGGCGATCGCTGGGGGGCGCTCCTGCTGTTACTCGGCAGCGGCGGCGGACTACTTTTCATCGCCTTCCTTGTCGCGGCTCAGCTGCGCAAATTCGGCGGCTATTCGATCGCCGATTTCCTTGGCGAGCGGTTCGAAGGAAAAGGCGTGCGGCAGCTTGCGGTCCTTGCCGTCATCCTGTGCAGCTTTCCAGCGCTTGCCGTCGCGCTGATTGCGCTCGGCGATCTCGCCGAGAGAGTTTTTGCGGTGGATTCGAGCACCGGTGCCGGGCTTGGCATGGCCATGCTGCTTTTGTGCTGTCTCGTCGGCGGCATGCGCTCCGCCAGCATCACTCAGGTCCTCCAATATGCGCTCCTCCTCGGCATGTCCGCGCTCGCCTTGGTCCTGTTGCTTGGCGGGCAACGGACCGGGACCAGCTTGAATGTGGCGGCTTTCAGCGAGGCTTTTACCGCCGAGCGTTTCGCAAGCTTCGCTGCCAGGGACTGGATAAACCGCGTCGGCCTTCTTTTCTGCGTGGCCGCCGGCACGGCGGCGCTGCCCTCGCTCATTCAATCAAGCGCGGTAACGACCGCGCCGGAAAAAGCGCGCGCAGCATTTCTCTGGTCATTGCCTTTGGCGGCCACGCTTGCCCTCCCTGTTTTGCCACAGGCTTCGCTGCTTTCGGGCGAAGGCGGCGGCCTCGGCCCGCTTGCGACCGGACTCATCATGGCCGGCGCAATGGCGGGGTGTCT
>DATLXW010000084.1:0-2816 GCA_035575415.1 Methyloceanibacter sp.
CGATCTTTGGGCCGGCAAACCGCCGATGACGGTAACCCAGGCCGACGACTTTCTGCTTTGGATCACGCTCGGCATCGTGGTCGGCGGCAGGCTCGGCTTCGTCTTGTTCTACGAGCCGAGCTTCTTCTGGCAGAACCCGGCGGAAATTCCCGCCGTTTGGCATGGCGGCATGTCGTTCCATGGCGGTCTGCTCGGCGTCATCCTCGCCGTCTATGTGTTTTCGCGCGTGAAGGGCATCAATCCGCTGTCGCTCGGCGACGTCGCCTCGGCCGCTACGCCGTTCGGCCTGTTCTTCGGGCGCATCGCCAATTTCATCAATTCCGAGGTGGTGGGACGGGTGAGCGACGTACCTTGGGCGATGGTGTTCCCGGGCGCTGGCGATTTGCCGCGCCATCCCAGTCAACTCTACGAGGCCTTCCTCGAGGGCGTCGTGCTGTTCATCGTTTTGCGCATCGCCACGCACTATTATCATGCGCTGACGCGGCCAGGCACGGTGTTTGGACTGTTCCTCGTCTGTTATGGCATCTTTCGCAGCACGGCCGAGTTCTTTCGCGAGCCGCATGCGGGTCATCCGCTCGACATCGGCATCCTCACGCCTGGCATCGCCTACTCCATTCCCATGATCTTGATCGGCGCATGGCTCATTTGGCGGGCAAGACAAAATCCGGCCCACGCCGCGCAATGAACGGCCAAGTCAAATCGACGCTAGACCTCGTGCCTTCGCTCGCGGCAAGGCTGAAAGATCGGATCGCGCACGAGGGACCGATCAGCGTGCAAGCTTACATGGAAGCCTGCCTCACCGACGCTCGCGGCGGCTATTATGCGACGCGCCAGCCGATCGGCAGCAGCGGCGATTTCATCACCGCGCCGGAGATCAGTCAGATCTTCGGCGAGCTGATCGGCGCTTGGACCATCGCAGTTTGGCAGGCGATGGGGGCGCCTTCCTCGCTCGTGATCGCTGAACTCGGGCCTGGACGCGGAACGCTTATGGCCGATGCGATGCGCGTGTTCAAGACCGTGCCGGGTCTGTCGGATCGGGCTAACATTGCGTTCATCGAGACGAGTTCCGTGCTACGCGAAGCGCAACGCAGGGCGCTACAAAAATCTCCGTTGCATTTGATTTGGTGTGAGCGTCTAGAAGATGTTCCGCCAGGTCCTCTCATCGTCCTCGCCAACGAGTTCATCGACGCGTTGCCGGTCAGGCAGTTGCTGCGCGTGCAAGGCGCGTGGTACGAGCGGGCGGTGGGCCTCGATGCGAAGGGCGGCTTTGTCTTCTGCGCCGGCGCAGCCATCGAGAACGACGCGCTGCCGCCGGCTTTGCGGACCATCCCGGCTGAAGACGGTGCGATCGCGGAGACGAGACCCGGGGCGACAGCGCTACTGGAAACGCTTGCGGCCAGAGCGATGACCGCTCCGGTCGCTGCCTTGTTCATCGACTACGGGCATACCAGCAGCGGCTTCGGCGATACGCTGCAAGCGGTGCGCGGACATCGTTTTGCCGATCCGCTGGCAAGCCCAGGTGAAGCCGACCTCACTGCACATGCCGATTTCGCAGCGCTGAAAGAAGCGGGGCAAGGGCTTGGGCTCGCCGTTTACGGGCCAATGCCGCAAGGCGAGTTTCTCCTGCGGCTCGGTCTTGAGTCTCGACTTCAGCGGTTATGCCTGAACGCGCATCCGGAGGAGAAGGATATGCTCATCTCCGGGGCTGCGCGACTGGCGGATCCCCGCCAGATGGGAGTTCTCTTCAAGGCGCTCGCCTTGCAATCGAGCGGGCTTGCTCCGCCGCCGCCCTTCGGAGAAATTTAGGGTAGCGGACCAATCGACGGACCATGGTGACGCAGGACAAGATGAAAGTTCAGGCCGCGAGCCTCACCTCGATACCGGGTGTGCGCCACGGCTTCTTCACCCGCCAAGGCGGGGTCTCCACCGGGATTTACGCCTCCCTCAATTGCGGCCCGGGTTCGCGCGACGACCCGGCGCATGTGGCCGAGAACCGCGCGCGGGTGGCGGAAGTCCTCGGAACCGAACCGCCGCGGCTTCTGACAGCGTCTCAGAAGCATAGCGCCGTCGCCGTCGCCGCGGACAAGCCGTGGAAGAATGGCAAGGCCCCGGAGGCCGATGCCATTGTCACGAACAAACCCGGACTTGCCATCGGCGTGCTCACCGCGGATTGCGCCCCGGTGCTTTTGTGCGACGGCGAGGCCGGGGTGGTCGGTGCTGCACATGCCGGGTGGCGTGGTGCGCTTGCCGGAATCGTCGAAGCCACCGTCAAGGCCATGGCGAAACTCGGCGCCAAACCCGAACGGATTACTGCCGTCATCGGGCCCGCCATCTCGCAGAAGGCGTACGAGGTTGGAGCCGAGTTTATGCAGCAGTTCCTCTCCGAAGCCCCCGACAGTGCCGGGTTTTTCGTCACCGACGAAGGAACTGGAGAGCCGCATTTCGATCTTCCGGCCTATGTCGCCGAGCGGCTCGCCCGCGCCGGAGTGGGTACCATCGACGACCTCGGACTTTGCACTTATTGCGAAGAGAGTCGGCTGTTCAGCTATCGCCGCTCACAGCACCACGGCGAAGAAGATTACGGCCGTCAAATTTCCGCCATCCTGCTCGCCTGATTTGGTTTTCCGGACTGAGATCGGGCCGAAAGCCGAACCACCCAATAACTGGACGCAGGCGCCCCTAGGCGGGTAAGCTACTGCTCGGGAAGGGTTGGGAGTTCCGTCACGACAGGTCTGTCGCGAGCGGTGCTGTGCGGCCAACAGAGGGAGAATTTTGTTGGGCGCGGACACACGACACGTGCGCGGCTGGCTCAGGCG